>JBGUUU010000029.1:0-26513 GCA_045133775.1 Christensenellaceae bacterium | reverse complement strand
CTTCCTTGTAAGTAGAGAAGATTAAGTGTTTTTTGTATTGTTAAGTGTTGGTCTATTGAAAAACAACTTATTTTTTCATAATTATTTTGGGTTGCGCCATATATGAGAATTAATTTACAGTTTTGTTTTTTTAGTTTTTCTATAGCCTCGTTTAACCAAACGCTATTTACTCCTACGATTATTATAGGCGTTGTATATTCCTTTATTTTAGTTGCTTCATATACCGTATGCAATTTACATTTTTTCTTTATTGCTTGGGCTTTAAATAGGTCTACCAGTTCTTTTCCCCATTTATAAATCGTTATTTCTAAGTGAACTAGCAACGTAACGTTTACGTCAGTTTGTTTCATTAACATAATGATAAACCTCCAAAATAATTATAGCACCATTTTTAAAGTTAGTCAAGGTAAAGATTTATTTCAAAACGCAAGTAAAAAACTACCCATACAAATATTTTTATAGTTATATACTAATATTACATAAATTAAAAATAGTTAAGGTAATGGTGGGAGAAGGCGCGTATTGCTAAAAATATTGTAAAAAGATATAATGGGGCAAAGTCTAACAATAAGCGTTTATTTAGTAAACTTCTTGCAATAAAAGCCCTAAAAGTTTGCAATCTTCAGTTGTTGTTTTACACTAAAAAAAAATTTAAAAAAAGGCTTGATAAAGCAAGGTTGCTGTGTTACTTTATAAGCAGTAAAAACAATCTATTGTTTACTAAACAATAGATAAAAAGGAGAAAATATATGAAGATACTCGTGGTTGTGCTTTCTGTAATAGTAGTATTGCTTTCCGTGGCGCTAATATTCGTTTTAACAAAGCCAAGTGTGCAAGAAAACTTAGGAAGTTCAAGTAGCCTACAACAGTCAAGTCAAAATCAATCTAGCCAAGAACAACCGGGCGACGAAAACGGCTTCCCCTTAGATTTATTCGAAATTTCTGATCCGTCATTAGATTCTAATCTTCCCACTTCACCTACTTTATCTGCGGGCTACTGTGATGCAGGTTATGAAATCGTTGTGGGGGGCGACGGCTCGTTTATAGTTAATAAGTCAGCAAACGTAGGGCAATGGACGGGCGCAATGCTTGCCGTTGCAGACTATTCAAGCGTTTATAGCGCGTTTACCATTAAATTTACTACAGATAACGTACTAACTTAAATATTCAACTAATCGTTGGTGGCGGTGATCCTATTTGGCCTAAATATATAACCGTTCATCAGTCTATCGTTCAAGACGGCGAACACGAACTTTTAATTGACTTTAGTGAAATTTTGGTTGTGGATGCAAATTGGAACGCTATTCCCAACTGCTATATTAAAGATTATAATATTGAAGCAATTATGATTACCTTAGATACTGCAGTTGATGCTTCCGCCTTAATTAACGAAGATGCATCTTGTATCGTTCACGACGTAACCTTTAATGCAAAACAGTAATCGTTTTGCGCGTTAATCGCGTTATAGGGGTATTTATTGGTTTGTTAGCAAAAAATAAATTAAGATTATAAATAAAATACGGCTATGAGTTTTTGCTTGTAGCCGTGTTTTTTCGTGCAAGATAAAACAAAAAGTTAAACGCAAGAAAAGATGAAAAATTAGGTATATGTATTGAAAATTAAAATTAGATGTGTTATAATAAAATATATTTTTAAAAGAGTGGTGGATATAGTATGGCGGCATGGATTAAACTGCAAAACTATTTTTCTACTACGGAAAATTTGGCAATAAAAGAAATATTAAATAAAAGGTTTGGTTAAAAATCGCTATGTGGGTAAACTATGCATTGGTATTAATATCCGTCGTTATGTTTGGCGGTGGATTTGCTTTTCAAGACTTATACAGAAAAAAGCGCGGAAGCGGAATTAAGGCGAGTATGGAATCCGCTTGTATTGGTGCGCTTGCAGGGCTAATAGTATTACTGGTAATTAATAAGTTTAAATTTGAATTTACGCCTTATACCTTGCTAATGGCTTTTTTGGCGGCTATTAACGGAATATTATTCACTTTTTGTTCTTTTAAAGCGCTTGAATATATCAATCTATCCTTATTTTCCTTGTTTGCAATGCTTGGAGGAATGATGTTGCCTTTTTTACAAGGAATAGCATTTTACGGCGAAGGCATTACCTTAGCAAAAGTAATTTGCGTTTTATTTATCGTGGTTGCGCTTATTTTTACTATAGATAAAAGCGATAAGAAAAAAGGCGGGATTTTTTACGTTGGCGTTTTTGTTTTAAACGGTATTTCGGGCGTTCTTTCCAAATTTTTTACTGAATCAACCTATCCTAAAACTAGCGTTGAAGGGTATAGTATTTGGATGGCGATAATAACGGTAGTTCTTACGGGCGCGGTGTGGGGCATAATTTCTTTACGTGAAAAGGGTAAAATCAAAAACGAAGAAAGTGAAGTGCTTTCAAAAAAAGTAATCTTGCAGTCCGTATGGATTAGCGCGCTTCACGGGGTTATACATAAAGTAGCGAACTATTTTCTAGTGGTTGCGCTGGTTTATTTGCAGTCTTCAATTCAATATCCCTTGGTAACGGGCGGAACTATGATAGTTTCTACCGTGTTAGGGTTCTTTAACGATAAAAAGCCAACCAAAAGAGATTTACTTAGCGTGGCTTTTGCGTTCGTAGGCATGCTAGCGCTATTTTTAATTAAAATTTAAATGAATAAATAATAAAAGCATAAGGATTGGAATATTTAAAGTTGTCAAAAACTAAATTTGCCTAAAGGTTTTATGCTTTTAAATGCGGAAATTCTTGCCATTGGTTGGCATTTTTTCTCACAGCTCGGCGTGGTAGGCGGTAAGTTTTTTTCACAACTAAATAATTTTTATTAAGGTAACGAAAATATGAAATATAAATTTTACGGAAGCGAAAATGGGGAAGTTTTTCCCGTTTGTAAAGATTTTTTAAAGGTTAAAAATCAGTTCGATTTATACGAATTGCTAAGCGAAATTTGGTGTGAATATACCTGCGCGCCAAGGCTTCGCGATAAATGGAATAAAAATAATAAAACGGTTGGGCAATGTTCTATAACAGCCTTTTTAGTTCAAGATATTTTTGGTGGAGAAGTTTACGGAGTTTTATTAAACGATGGGGCTTTTCATTGCTATAATATCGTAGGTGGTGTTAAGTTTGATTTAACGAGCGAACAGTTTTCTTATGCGTTAGAGTATAAAGACGTATACCCACAATCGCGCGAAAAGCACTTTTCTTCAAAGGAAAAATATGAAAGATACAATTATTTAAAAGCTGAACTTTTAAAGGTTTTAAACAAGCGTTGAAAAATACAAAAAAATTAAAAACCTTTAATAATCGTGCTATAGGGCGACTTTTAGATGGTTTAATAAATAAAATTAACATATAAAAAAGGGGCTTTTAATATTGAGTAGAAAAAATTTTATATCATTGGCAGAGCGTAATCCAGAATTATTAAAAGAGTGGCATCCTATAAAAAACGAAAAATTAAAGCCAAACGAGATTTCCTATGGCTCTGCGACAAAAGTTTGGTGGAAATGTGAAAATGGACATGAGTGGGAAGCTTCGCCAAACCATAGAAGTAGAGGACGTGGATGTCCTTATTGCGCGCAAATTCAGCGTGCTATAACAAAAAGAAAGAATAATATTAATAAAAGGGAATCATTAGCAACTAAAAACCCAAAGCTGGCAAAAGAATGGCATCCTACAAAAAATGGTGATTTTAAGCCAACAGATATAACTTGTGGTTCAAGTGAAAAAGTTTGGTGGAAATGCGAAAAGGGGCATGAGTGGAAAGCGGCTATTAATAGCAGAAATAGTGGTGTAGGTTGCCCTATTTGTTCTGGATATAAAGTAGTTGAAGGGGTTAATGATTTGGCAAGCCTTCGCCCTGATTTAGCAAGAGAATGGCATCCTACGAAAAATGGTGAATTAAAACCAACACAAGTCCCACTTCATACCGATACTAGTGTTTGGTGGAAATGTGAGAAAGGTCATGAATGGTTGGCTAGAATTTCAAATAGAGCAAACGGAAATAATTGCCCTATTTGTATAGGAAAGAAAGTTCTTGTTGGATATAACGACCTTGCAACTTTGATGCCTAATCTTGCAAAAGAATGGCATCCTACAAAAAACAAAAACTTAACACCCCAAAGCGTTACACTTGGTTCAAATAAGAAAGTGTGGTGGAAATGCGAAAAGGGGCATGAGTGGGAAACAACAATTTCTCATAGAAGTAACGGGCAGAAATGTCCTATATGTTTTAGTGAATCTAGAACGAGTTTTCCTGAACAAGCAATTTTTTTCTATCTTCATCAAATAACAACAGCTTATAATCGTTATAAGGTGGATTTAAGAACAGAAATAGACGTTTATTTGCCAGAATACAAAATAGGCATAGAATACGATGGCTTGTATTTTCACAAAGGGGAAAAATCGGAACAACGAGAAAAACGGAAACAGGAAAAATTGGAAAAACTTGGAATATTCCTTATACGAGTAAGAGAAAGTAATGATAGAATAAAAAATGTAATATATTCTAAAGCGGGGGCTACTGATATAGAATTAACTCAAACGATTTGTAGTCTAATAGAAATGATAGCACAAAAAATAGGATATCCTATTAGCGTTGATGTTGATGTTTCAAGAGATCGCAATAAAATTTACGAACGTTATATTCAAGGGGAAAAAGAGAAATCTTTAATTGAAACCAATCCAGAGTTGGCAAGAGAGTGGCATCCAACAAAAAATGGGAATATGCTTCCAAATTATGTTACAGTTGGTTCTAATAAAAAGGTATGGTGGAAGTGTGAAAAAGGTCATGAATGGCAAGCCGTAATTAATAGCAGGCGAAATGGGGTAGGTTGTCCGTATTGTGCAGGAAAAAAAGCAATAAAAGGTTATAACGATTTGGCGACTATCAATCCTAAATTAGCAAGAGAATGGCATCCCACAAAAAATGGAAATTTAACACCCAGCGATATAACTGTGAGATCAAATAGATTTGTTTGGTGGCGATGTGAAAAAGGTCATGAATGGCAAGCCATGGTATATGATAGAACCAATGGGTGCAATTGCCCTATTTGCTCAGGGCGAAAGGTGCTTATCGGTTATAATGATTTAGCAACCACTAATTCAAAACTAGCAAGTGAATGGCATCCTACAAAAAATGGTGATTTTAAGGCAACTGATGTAACTCGTGGTTCAGACAAAAAAGTTTGGTGGCAATGTGAAAAAGGTCATGAATGGCAAGCTACGATAAGTAGTAGAAACAGTGGTCATGGTTGTCCTTATTGTGCGAATCAACTTGTTTTAAAGGGGTATAATGATTTGGCTACGATTAACCCCAATTTGGCAAAAGAGTGGCATCCAATAAAAAATGGTGATTTAACGCCGTATGATGTAATGCCTGGTTCTAATAAAAAAGTTTGGTGGTTTGGAAAATGTGGGCACGAATGGGAAGCAGCAATTAGTAGCAGAAGTTCTGGACGCGGTTGCCCTTATTGTGCAGGACAAAAATTATTAATTGGCTATAATGATTTGGCAACTAGTAACCCTAAATTAGCAAAGGAATGGCACCCCACAAAAAATGGTAGTTTAACGCCGTATGATGTAATGCCTGGTTCTAATAAAAAGGTTTGGTGGCAATGCGAAAAAGGGCACGAGTGGGAAAACAGTGTTAATGTTAGGAATGGTGGGCACAATTGTCCTTATTGTGCGAATCAACTTGTTTTAAAGGGGTATAATGATTTAGCTACGATTAACCCCAATTTTGCAAAAGAGTGGCATCCAACAAAAAACGGTAATTTAACGCCGTATGATGTAATGCCTGGTTCTAATAAAAAAGTTTGGTGGCAATGCGAAAAGGGGCATGAGTGGCAAGCTAATATTTCAAGTAGAAATAAGGGTGCTGGTTGTGCTGAATGCTATAAATTAAGAAGAACAAGGAAAAATATGAAAGATACAACTATTTAAAAGCTGAACTTTTAAAGGTTTTAGGCAAGCGTTAAAAAATGTAAAAAAATCAAAAACCTTTAATAATCGTGCTATAGGGCGACTTTTTTGTGAAAATATTATGGTTTACGTAATTTCTGATATTCACGGCGAATACGCGCTATTTTTAAAATTACTTAATAAAATAAATTTTAGTGAAAATGACACCCTTTACGTTTTAGGCGATATGATAGATAAAGGGTGTGAATCCGTGCGCCTTTTACAGTTTTTAAAAGATAAGCGAAACGTAAAATGTATTTTAGGTAATCACGAATATGAATTTTTAAAAAAATATCACGCAATAATGCGTGAATCGCCAACGGATTTTAATGCTGTTTTAAAATCTTTGCAAGATTATTTTTCAAGCGACGGTTATTTGTTGGATTGGGAAACTGTAGATTGGCTTGAAAGTTTGCCTTTTTACGTAGAAACACCTTATTTTATAGGCGTGCATGCAGGTATTCCTTTAAAAATTAATAAAAATTTAGAAGACTTGCAAAAGATTTTGCCAGAACAGTTTGTTTACGATAGGAACTTTAAAAGTCCAAACGTTTTGCCAAATACAAATAAATGTGTGTTTTTTGGGCATACGCCAACTTCATATATTAGTGGTGAAAGTAAAATTATTTATTACAAACGTGAAGTTTTGCATGCGCAAAAAGTAAGCGATTACATAAAAATTCATCTTGATACAGGCGTGTTTTTAAATGGTGTTTTAGGGTGTTTTTGTGTTGATAATTGCACGGCGCATTACGTATATAAAAATAAATAAAGTGGTCTATAAGGCGATTAACTATATAAAAAGGTGAAATATGAAGATAATTTTTTTAGATATAGACGGGGTTTTAAACGCCAAGGACTCGCGCTCGCGCTGTTGCGGGTATCGCGGGGTGGATGACAAGCGGGTTAAAATTTTGGCAAAAATCGTTGAAGAAACAAAAGCAGAAATAGTGCTTACTTCAACGTGGAAGGAATATTGGCAAAAGATTGATAAGCGTCGCCAAGGCGATATGGCGAACTATTTAGATAAAAAATTAGAAAGATATAATTTATTTATTTACGATAAAACGCGCGATAGCGAAAACAAAGTTTATTTTAGCCGTGGCGAAAGTATTTTAAATTACTTACAAAAAAATCCCGCAAAAAAGTTCGTTATAATAGATGATATTCAATTTGACTATGACGGTTGCGGATTAACCGATAAATATGTAAAAACGAGCAAACGCGAAGGACTAACCGAAGAATTGGCTCAAAAAGCAATTGCAATATTAAACGACAAATAAAAGTTAAATAAAAATTCGATTTTTAGTTGAAATCGTTTAATTTTATGGTATAATATTTTAAGCAAAAGCCTTTTACAAAACTAAAACTATTTACAAATTTTAAAAGATAATTGGAGTAAAAACATGAAAAACCTTAACACTAACTGCAAAATTTTACCCACTATTTACGAAGATATTAACAGCGTTAATGACGTTGAATTTTACGCAAAAGAAGTAAAAACCAACCTTCCCGTTCAAAACGGGGTTATAATTAGCCCTTATTACAGTCTAACGGTTAACGGCGAAGAAGTTACCGTATACGCAACTAGAAGTGCAAACGGCGTTCACTCTTTTATTTATTTAGACGTTGAAGTTTTAGATGAAAGCAAAAATTTTGTTTTAAATATGCAAGTTAAAACAAAAGAACAAAGCACCGTTTTAAAAGCATCTAGCCCCACGATTAACGTTCTTCCTGAAAGTAGCGGTGTAGTGGCGACTATTAGTGGTAATACGATTAGCGCAACGGTAAACAAAACTGGCAATTATTCATTTGTTTTTAACCAAACTTATTTAGAACCGCTTACAATTTTCGTTGCTAAAAAGTTAGATGAAAACACCGTATTTGGTGGGCGCGAAGTTATTTATTTAAGCGCAGGCGATTATTCTTTAAGCGAAACTCAGAATAAAACTATATTTAGCGAGCCTAATAAAGTATATTATTTTAAGGCTGGCAGATACAAAATTCAAACGATAGAAATTCCTACAAATAGCGTGCTTTATTTAGAAAAAGGCGCGTATTTAGAAGTTATGCCCGATAAAACGGGTGAAAGAAGTCCTGCTATCTTTGCAAAAGGTGGCAAAAAAGTAACCGTTTGTGGGCGCGGTTTATTAGATTTTTCCGCTTGTTGCGGTGGGGAAGTTCCCGAAGGTTTTGTAAACGATAAATGCGGTTTAGTGCTTAACCAAATAAATGACGTTTGCGTTTCGGGCGTAACCGTAATAAATTCACAAACATGGACTCTTTGTTTAAACGACTGCAACCACGTGCGCGTTAACAACTGCTTGTTTTTCGGTTACCGCGTATTTTCTGATGGTGTTATGCTTTCAGACTGCAAGAACGCAATAGTAGAAGATAACTTCGTTCGCACGGGCGACGATGCTTTTGAAACTAAATCTACCACACAAAATGGCTTGACTGAAAACGTTTTGTTTAGGAATAATTCTGCTTGGACGGATAAAGCAGTTGCATACGGTTGTATTTACGAATCTAATCACGATACGCGTGGCGTTCGCTTCGAAAATTGCTCGGTTGGCTTTGCAAACGGAACGTGGAGCAAACACCTTGGTTGTTGCGTTATTCAAATGGGTAATCGCAAGGGCGCGGTTATGGAAGATATAACTTTTGAAAATATAGAAGTTTTTGCAACCTATAACAAAGGCGCAATAAACGTTTATATTGGCGGTAGCGGTGGCTTTGGCGCTGGTAGCGGTATAGTTAAAAATATTCACTTTAACAATATAACCGTTAAACACAATTACGATTTAGTTTTAAATTTACAAACCTACGATGCGGAAAACTGCTTTATTTACGATTTGTATTTAAATAACGTTGTGTCTAACGGTGAACTGTTCACAAAAGAAAAATTAAACGATAAATATTACAGAAACGCAGTAGTAGGCGGTTATAGCGAAGGAAAATATTTACATATAAACGAAGAATAAAAACAATTCCTTGTCCACCATATTTCTTTTAAAAGTGCCGTTAATCGACTTATAGCGCGGTTTTTACGTAAAAAATAATTAAGATTAAGTAAAAAAGGTGTTAAAATGGACGTTAAAAAATATAAGTTAAAAATTAAAAATGAAGTAGTTGCGCCGTTAAAGGAATATCTAAAAGAATGCGGTAAAGATGCAGGGTATAATATTTTTCACGTATTAAAATGTAAAAATTTGCTTACTCACTATTTAAACGCTTTAAACAAAATTTCACCTCTTTTAGATGAAAGTATATTAAAAGAAGTTAAAAAGGTTGTTTTAGCGCTTAACGCGTTAAACGAAAAAACGCAGTACTGCTTAATAGAAACTGACGCGCGCGAAAGTATTTGGGAAGTTATTCAAAATTCCGCAGTAGAGCGCGGACTTAAAAATGCGGAAGAAGATATAACCGAAGAGTGGCGCGAGTGGTAAAACGTAAAAATGATAAGGAGAAAATAAATGAAAACGATTATTAAAGAAATTAACTTGTTCGACGTTGAAGATATTGAAGAAATACTTTCTAACTACTTTAACAAGAAAATTAACATTTCGCAAGTTAATTGCACCCTTGCTTATTATATGCCCTTTGACACACAAGAACCAGACGGGATGTATATAGAGTTTATGGTTGGCGGTGAAACGGTTGATACGTTTGATTTGTTTGAAGATATAAATTATACGTGGAAGGGTAAAAAGGTTTGCTTAAAAGAGCCTTATTTACCCATTGAAGAAATTTTTAATTTTGACGTTTCTTTATTTAAAAGTTTTGAATTTTACATAGATTCATCAAACTAATAAAAAACTTGCGCATCTTATTAAACGCAGTTAATCGACCTATAGGTGGGTTTTTTGCGCGTAAAAAATAAAAAGGTGGTAAAAAGTGAAGCAACCTAAAAAGTGGAAGGAAACAGTAGATCCTTTTAAAATACAATTTAATAATTTTGCTTTAGAAAAAGTTTTGGGTTATCCGCACGCTAGAAACGACGTTTTTTACGCTATTGGAAAAGTGGGTGAAAAACGCCGTTACTGTTTTATAAAATACGCTTCGAAACCAGATAGTAATATAGAAAAAGAAATTAACGCAATACAAAAACTCAATTTTAAATTTTTACCTACTATTTTAGATTATGACGAAAATGGCTTATTTATTGTAACTAAAAAGATGCTTGGCGAAAGGCTTTCTTATATTTTAAACACGAGTGAAGAAGAAAATTCTTTAAATTATATGTTTGAATACGGCAAAACGCTGGCATTAATTCACCAAACGCAAGGCGATTTTGAAGAAGTTTCGCGCAGAGTTTTTTTTGATATTTTAAGCGAAGAAGAGCTTGTAAAAAACGGCGTTGGCTTTATGTTTTCTTTTCTTCACGAAAACAAACCGAAAAGCATAAATAAATGTTTTTGTCACGGCGATTTTCATTATGCGAACGTTTTGTGGCGCAACAAAAAAATAACTGCGGTTTTAGATTGGGAATTGTCGGGCATTGGAAATAAGGAATTCGATATTGCTTGGGCTATTTTTAATCGCCCCGGTCAAGAATTTTTAAAAACCAAGAAAGAGCGCGATCTTTTCATTAAAGGTTATTCAAGCGTTGGTAGCTGTAACGAAAAATACGTAGATTATTATATAGCATTAATTTACACACACTTTCTTTCGGTATCAAAAAGCAAAGAATATCACGCTTTTGTTAAGCGATTATTAAAAAGGAAATATTTAAAAAAATAAAACAACAAACAAAAAACCTACGCTAAACTGTAATAGACATAGGGATTTTTAGTTTATAACAAAAGTGTAGCCCACTATACTTCGCAAAAAGCGAAATATGGTGGGCTTTTCTTATCCACAAAAGATTAAGATAATTTAGTTTTATTTTTAGCCTTGTGGCTAAAAGTTATATGCCGTTGGCGTGGTATTTTGGCTTTTGCCAAAGTGATATTAAATAAATCCACAACTCGGCGTAAGGCGAATATAACTGCCGATAGGCAATATAACTTGCGTAAGCAAATATAACAAATCCGTTCACGGATTTATTTAGTTGCCGAATCCCTTGTAGGGACTCGGCTACTTGGCGGTTCTTTTACTACTTTTATATGGCAGTTTCTTTTAGTTTTTCTTTTAACTGCTTCTTTACGTTTTCTAAATCGCTTGAGGTAAGCAGTGGAATTAAAGAGTTGATTTCATCCACCTCCTTATCCCACCATTTAAAGCGTAAAAGTAGGTCTATAAGCTCATTATCAAATCTTTGGCGAATTTTTTTAGCAGGGTTTCCGGCAACTATTGTGTAAGGCGGAACGTCACTTCCAACAACGCTATTCATGCCAATAATTGCACCATCCCCAATTTTTACACCGGGCAATATTACGGCATTTTCGCCAATCCAAACATCGTTACCAACAATAGTGTCCCCCTTTTGTGGCATTTCGCAAAGATCAGGTGTTTTTTGATCCCAACCCTCCATTATGAAAAATGGAAAGGTAGAAACAGCGTTCATTTGGTGGTTAGCGCCATTCATTACAAAGTTAACCCCTGCCGCTATTTGGCAAAATTTGCCTATAATAAGCTTATCTTTATAATGACTTTGCAAATGCGTTACGTGGCGCTCAAAAAACACGTCGCTAAAATAAGTGAAATCGCCAACTATAATATTAGAATTTTTAACCGTTGGTTTTACATACGTTACCGTTTTAAACCCAGGCACAGGAAAAACAACGTTAGGGTTTGGTTTGTTATTACTTTTCATAAACATTCCTTATTTTAAGTATTTTTTTACTGCTATTATACTAAAAAACACTTAAAAACCACGCTATAGGTCGATTATCGCCCATTTTGTGGCTTTTAAAATCCTTACTGTTTTACAAACAAACTACAGCCTGCATCAATAAACTGCTTTATTTTTTCATCTAAATCTTGCTCGGTTACCTTAAACTTTTTTGCTAGGCATTTTTTGCAGTAAAATTCGCTTACTGCCCTACTTATAAGCTTTTTGTTAAGCCCTATTTCGTTAAAGCTTAACTCTACATTACACTCTTTACAAGTCATATTATTTATTAACCACTTTAAATCTAAACACTTGCGCGCTGTGCGGTTTAACTACACTCATTATTGCTCCGTTTATGGCCCTTACCTGTTCACCGCTAAATATTTCCTTTCCAACAAAGGTCTTATGCGCAAAAGAAGGCAAGCCGATATCATCTGTTGAAAGCCACATTCTGCTTGCGCCGTCAGTCATATTAACAAAGCATACGGCTACGTCGCCATTTTCTAGTAGTCTTATAATAATAGGTCTGTTTTCATCTGAGTCTTGGCATAAAATATAAGGTTTATTGCAACGGCTGTCTTGGTTAATAGCAATAAGTTCTTTATTTGTAAGAAGCGCCTTGGTTTCTTCTGTCATAGAACGAATATCACAGCCTATCATTAATGGGGATGCAAGCATACACCAAACGGCAAAATGTAAGTTATATTCATCTTGAGTACAACCCTTTAAGCCAACGTGCCCTTTGCCGTTCATGCCAACAACAAGCATGTCCATATCGTTAAAACAACCAAGCCCAGCATAAGGTAAAATATTATACTGTCGCTTAATTAAATCTTTAATAGACTCAAAGGTGTCTACAATATCTCCAGTAGAACGCCACATGTTCGCGCCCGTTGTTTCAATCCATTCGTGCGTGCCGTCTGCGCCCCAACTGCAAGCGCTAAAAAGAATATCCCTTCCACAGTTAGCAAGCGCTATACCCATTCTGCGATATAATTCTTTGCCAGCTATGCTTGAAGGCTTATAGCAGTAATCATATTTAAGAAAATCCACACCCCAAGATGCAAACGTTTCGGCATCAATGTATTCATAGTTAAAGCTTGAAGGAAATGACTGACAGGTCATCATGCCACAACATGAATACATACCAAATTTTAACCCCTTAGAGTGAATATAGTCCGCAAGATATTTCATTCCGTGCGGAAACTTTATAGGATCACAAACAAGCCTACCATCCTTATCGCGTTCACGTAGCGCCCAACAGTCATCAATTACAATATATTCGTATCCGGCATCCTTTAAGCCTGATTCAATTAAGGCATCTGCAGACTGCATAATTAGCTGTTCATCTATTTTTTCTGCAAAGGTATTCCAAGTATTCCAACCCATAGGTGGCGTTAATTTTAACATACGTTGCTCCTTTTTGTTGCCAAATACAATGTTGGCGTTTTTATTTCTTCTTAAATTATACCCCCATTAGCGGGGTTTGTCAATGGCTTTTTTAATTTTTAGCTCTTAAACAAGTACAATATATTTAATAGCGTTACATGTGAAAAAGCGTAAAAAGCCTGGTTGGTTGCCACAATTAAAATTAACGAAAAGACAAGCCCTAATACAATACCAAACGCAAGACAAATAGCTGTTTCAAAAAACTTCATTTTTCGAATGCATTTTAAGCTCATTCCAGCCTGGTAATACAAAACAAATTCATCACGGCGCGACTTATAGCTTGCATATAAATTATCTATTGCGCCAATTATAGCAAACAATGCCGGTTGTCATAACAACGATAACTAATAAAGAGATAAAACGTATAAATACCTTCGTAATGCGCTCACCTTTTTTGTTTGGTGTAGTTATACGCTATACCAAAACACTAAAAACACCCTATTTTTTTACCGCAAAGTAAATATACTGTGTCAATTTTAACACTTAAAAAAGATTAAGTCAATAACAAGACTAATTGTTATTAATTTTTGAATAACTTTTTACTTTTTTATAAAAAGTAATATGAAAATTCATTTGATTATGCTATAATGTAGTCAAAGTGTTTTTTTAAAAAAATATACACCTCGAATTTACTTTAAAAACTCTTAATAAAATCAATTTTTTCCAACTAGGGAGATATAATGAATAGTAAAAAACTAGGTATAATTATTTCTAGCGCGGTTTTGCTGTTGGTTTTAATAATAGTAATTCCAGCTTGTAAAAATTGCAAAAAGCAAGAGCAAGCCGAATGTGAGCACAACTACGGCGAATGGGTTATGGAGCTATACCCCACCTATTCGGAATGGGGCGGTGGATATAGAATTTGCTCTAAGTGCAACAAAAAGGATGAGGAAAGCATACCACCTTATATGCTTAACCATTACACAATAAAAATTTTAAGAGAACCTACCTGTACGCAAAAGGGAGTTGCAGAATACAGCTTTGGTAGCGCAATCTTTACTTTAGACGTTGACGTTGTGCCCCACCCCTACGCTTACGTTGAGGGAAGCGAACAGCCTGATAAAGATAAATTTGTTTGCGAATGCGGTGAGGTAAGCTATGCAGACCACTATTATATTAACGGCGGCTGTCACTATTGCGCAAAAATTCAACCTTTAAAAATTGAATACGTGGATGCTAACGGAGATACAAGCAGTATTGATTTGCTTTATGGCGATAATTTTGTTAATCAAGAACGGCAAAATTCCCCCACTTCCTACTTTTTGGGCTGGTTTGATGAAAGAGATAATTTACTAGATGAAAATACGGTTATTTATCAAAACACTACCGTATATGCAAAATGGCAAACAAGGCATTTAATTTCTTCTGCGGAAGATTTTATGGGAATTTACGATAACCCATCTTACGCCTACACGCTAACCTGCGATATCGATATGCGTGGTGAGCTACTACAACCAATTCCACACTTTGACGGTATAATAGACGGATACGACGAACAAAACGACAAAAATTTTGTTATTAAAAACTTTGTTTTAAGTAGCGACGCAACAATATCTAACTACGGCTTATTCGCAGTTAACAATGGCACTATAAAAAACATTACCTTTAAAGACTGCTATTTTAGCGGTACTATAGGTTGGGAAAGCGGTGGCGCGCTTGGCACTATAGTCGGGCTTAACAAGGGGGATGTTTATGGCGTTAATTTAGATAATGCGGTACTAAGCGCCAATATTTACAAGGCTATTGAAGACTATCAAACGCTTAATTTTTCAGTAGGCTTATTCGTTGGAAAAAACACCGGAAAAATTCAACATTCAAATATTAACGGCAAAATTTTTGTAACAGCTGAGAGTAAGGCTCGCGGTACTGCTTGGTCAGACGTTAAACAATATCACTATTTTTACGTTGGTGGAGCGTGCGGTTACAACCTTGGTGAATTAAGTGAAATCTACGTACAAATAACGGGCGATCTAAAAACAGCAGCAACCCACACCATTCACGACCAAATGCATATTTATAGCTACCTTGGCGGAGCAATAGGGCTTAACGTTGGCGCTGTAAATCATTCTTATTCTGTTTCCACGCTAACTCACGCTACAATTTCCCCTTCACACTATTCAGGATATCAAGACACCGCGTGCGAATATAATCTTTGCGGTGCGTTTATAGGGGTAAACGGCGAAAGCGGAAACATTTCAGAATGTTTTTCAAAGGGTTCTGTTTACGGATTTGCATCAAACGCAAATAACGTTGGTGGGTTTGTTGGCGAAAACTGCGGAACTGCCACAGTTAGGTCTTGCTACTCTTACGCAGACGTTACCGTTACCGCCGAAGCAAGCGGTGTTTCACTGGGCGGATTTGCAGGTGTTAACAGCGCAGTTATTCAAAACAGTTATTCGGTTGGCGCGGTTGAAAGTCAAGTTTACGCAACTATAGGCGGGTTTATTGGCAACAATGCGTCAGGCGGTACTATTGCAAAAACTTACACAACTTCTTCTTTAACAACAAAAAGCGGGGTAGCCGGTATTTTTGCAGGCGTTAATAGCGGTACTGTTTCTAAATCCTACTATACAAGCAATATTATATTTAAACAAGGAAGCGCAACACAGGGCAATATGTCGGTTGCAACCGAAGTTTCAGAAATAGCTTTTAACGATTTAATAACGGAAAGTTTTTTAACCAATAATCTTTATTGGGATACAGAAGGCTGGTATATCGGCTCAGACAACAATCCATTTTTAACTTGGGAATTTGAAAAAATTCACAATTACGCTCAGCCAATCGTAGTACTACCCGACTGTGAAAACGCAGGTTTTACCGTTTACGAATGTTTAGACTGCGGATTAATTTTTATAACAGACGTAGTACAACCGCTTGGGCATGACCTTTCTCAAGAATACCAAAAAGAAAGTTGGATAGCCCCCACTCATACAACTACGGGCAAGCAATACTATCTTTGCGACCACGGCACACAATCCCAGGTAGATGCTCACGTTCACGAAGTTATTGTTGATGTGCTTGGGCATGATGAGCCACAAAATGTTTCTTGTGAGCAATTACTTTTTGACGGAACAAATTATTTATATAAATGTAGCTGTAGTCAAGCGGGTAATGAAGTCTATATTCCCGTTGACAAAAGCGTTATCTCCCATACACCGCAAAACGTTAGCTACGTTGCCCCCGTTTGTGGCGCGTTAAATGAACAAAGCGGTATTTGGGAAGGAAGCATGGCAGGTAACCGCGCCGGTAGAATATGTAGCGTTTGTAATATTGTGCTTTACGGATGTGAAAGTATTCAGCCCCATTCCTTCGACTTTACTAACGCGCAAGTTATTCAAGAAGCATCTTGCATGCAAGAAGGAATTTTAAAAGTGACCTGTTCTCTTTGCCAATATGAATGTGAATATCACGAAGATTTACTTGAGCATTCATACGTAAACAGTCCGCTAACTTGTGATGCTTGTAATCAACAAAGATTTGTTTTAGACGGCAGTTTTGTTGAAATTTCTACAGTTCAAGAGTTAAAAAACATCATTCCAAACGCAAATTATTATTTAACTTGCGACATTGACTTAACTAACACGCCATTTACTCCACTATTTAGCGAAAGTGATCCTTTTGTAGGAATTTTCCTAAGCAACGGTTACAAGATTAAAAATCTTAATCTTACTGCAGAAAATCAATCTGTATATTACGGCGGAATATTCAGCGCCATAGGCACGGAAGGCAAGGTCGTTGGTCTAGTTGTAGAAAACGTAAGCATAACTGTAACTAACGTTGCAAAGCTAAAGATAGGAGCGATTGCCGGTATAAATAACGGCGAAATTTCCTCTTGCTCTGTTGTTGGTAACATTACCTTTAATTTAACCGCGCAAATCACGCGTAATACCGTAGGCGTTTCATCAACCTCATTCGACTGCGTATTTGGCGCAATTACAGCAGAAAACAATGCAGACGCAAAAGTTATTGATTGTTCAACCACGGCAAATATTGATGCAAATTATACAATCGATACATTGCTTTCGCCCGAAAACGTTTCTAATTACTTTAAGGACTTAATTAACAACACTACCCTTACAAACAACGTCAACCTTTCGCTGGGCGCTATTTGCGGTATAAATAAAGGGCTTCTTTTAAACTCTTGCTTTAGCGCAAGTTTAAATTCTACGCTTGACCTTTCTAATAAGGTTAGCGGTATAAGCCGTGGTAAGGCATTCACCTATTTTACCTTAAACGAAGGTGCTATTTGCGGTATTAACAGCGGTGAAATAACATCTTGCTCTGCTAAGGCAAAAACATCCTTTATTCACACAAAAGAGCAAGGTGCAACAATATCTAACAACCAAATAAGCGTTTTAGGCGTTGTTTTAAAACAGGAATATTACAAAGTAATTGATAACGCCGTTTTTGAAGAGCAATACCTTGGTTTAATTGCAAACACCACCTCTTCAAGTATTGTTAATGATTTAGCAGTAATTAATTAAAAGCATTTTATATGCAAAAATATATAAAAAGTGCCGATATAAGTCGACTATCGGCACTTTTGTTTATTATTTTTATAACCTAATAAAAGAATTTTACAGGTCGAATTCATCCCCTAAAATGGTTTTTAAAACCGTTTGCGCGTATATTCTGTGCATAAAATCGTTGGGGTGATTTACGTTATTAGACAAAGTATCTGCTAATGCTTTACGCTCTAACAGTATATTGTGGATTTTAGTAACGTTTGCCCAAGCAACGCCGGTTAAATTCTTTTCTAAACGCTCAAACACCCTTGGATACTCGCCGTGATAACGACAAATTGAAGAGCCTGCAGTAAACGCGGTTAATGGGTTTGGCATAATGGGTGAAATAATAACGAATTCAACGTTACCGCACCCCTTTCTGATTTTTGTTATTATATTAGCCATTTTTTGATAGAACACGTTTGGATGAAAACCGCCTGCATCATTCATGCCAAAAGCTAAAATTACAAAATCCGGCTTTGCGTCTATAACCTTTTGAATATTTTCATCCTTTTCGCCCCAATCTGTGCACATACCGCTTACAGCAAAGTTTTCGTGCTTGATTGAACAGTTAAAGTGTTTTTGTAAATATTCTATTACCATTAAGTTATACGGTGGTGTAAAGGGAGGTTTTTTGACCTCGTGCATACCACTTGCGCCCCAGCCGTAGGTAATGCTATCGCCATAACTTACAACAGTAACCTTTTCGCCCTTTTTAAGCTTAGCTAAAAAGCCTTCTACCTTACTGCTTTTATCTTGCGTTACGTCATAAATATCGCTCTCTTCATGCTCGTAGGTTACTGCTATCATCCATTGACTCATTCCGTCGTCATGACCAAACAGTTCTGCAACAATATAAGCGCCAAGCGCGTCTGCAGATTGCATGTGCTTTCCGTCATCCACAAATTCATTATAACGGTAGTTTTCCCAAGGTAAATATGGAATTTTACCACCTTCTATAATTTGAAGCTCGCCGTTTTCGTTCACGTAATAATCCTTTCCCTCTTCGTAAACTGTTTTTAGGTCAAAGGATGTTACAGATAAAATCTTTTTTATAGGATATGCAAGGCGAATTTCAGCAATAAAGTTTAACGCGTTTTTTAAAACAAGAGCGGTTTCGCAATAAACGGTATTGCCTTTGCATAGTGGTTTTAAATATGTTTCGTTATCGTAAATTGTAACTCTATCTTTCATGATTATCTATTAATACTTAAAAAAGCTTGCGCGTTCAAGGTTATTAGTGTTAGGTCTATGAAGTGAAATCATGCGTTCGCCTTCTAAAGTGTAGAACAACATAGCGTGTCCGCCGTCGAAATCGAACTTACTACCGCAATGTGTCCACTCACCAAATAAGCTGTCGCTTTGCGCTTCTAAAACACAATATTTACCATTATAGAAGCTTGACCAAATCATTTTTAGCTTACCCTCTTCTTTAAAGAGGAAGGGTCCGTCGGTTACGTAGTTTCCGCTACCCTTTTCGCCTATTTCGTTAACGCAAGGATTATCGCTTGCTTTAAATAAAACCTTTGGCTCGCCTACGGCATGAGATAAATCTTCAGAAAGCTCCATTGCGCAAATTTCGCCATCCTTAACCTGAAGCCATTCGTGAGAAAAAACCATATACGGTTTGCCATTTTCCTGCCAAAACGTTCCGTCTAAGCATTCCCAATTTTCGGGCGTGATATGTTTATTGCTAACGGGAACGAACTCTCCGTCCGGGGTATCGCATACAAAGATATGAGTAGCCCTGCAAACGTTATCTGCTTTAACGCTACCAAAAAGATAGTATTTGCCGTTTATTTTATGTACTTCAGGCGCCCAAAAATCCTTTTTACCAAAAAATCCGTCGTATTTTTCGCCGTCAACTATAACTTTAGGTTCTTCAAAATTTTCAAGGTCTTTGCTTTTATAAACTGCAAAAGAATTTAGCGCGGCAATCGTACCCTCCTTAATAGATGTAGTACCGTACATATAATAACAACCGTTTTCTTTATCGGTTAAAATAAAAGGATCTCTTATTCTTATTTCACTGCGTTTTAACATTTCTTTCTCCTTAAAAAAACAATTAAAAATAATCAAAAAGTGCCGTTAATCGCGTTATAGCCCTACTTTTTAACAAAATGTAGAACTGTACCCCACATTGCACAATCGCCTGCAGTAAGGTAAACCTTTCCGCCTTCAATCTTTAAATCAGCAGGTGCATTGTAGGAATTTTTAAGTATGTAATCACCAACCTCAATTTCTAAAGATGCTAGTGGTGCATCTATTGCGTAGGCATAAACCACCTTTTCGCTACCGTCTAGGCTTTCTCTAATTAAGTGAGTTGTTCCCTTGGGTGCTAAAAAAGATGTCATTTGCTTGGTGTCTATAACAGTTGTTGTACCCTTTTTAATTACGGGCTTAATATGTTCGTAGAATTCTATTGATTGTTTAATAGTGTTATAAATTTCATCTGTACAAACAGTTAAATTGCCTGACAAACAGTATCTACCAAGCATAGCCTTTGCAACTGTAAACTGTACGTCAGAAAGAGAATAATCTGGTCTAATAACAGCCCAAATTTGCATTTTTGTGGGGTGTATATAGGCGTGTAAGTTTTCTGCAATGGGCGCGCCGGAAGGACATTCGTGCGCGTCTGAAAACGAAACCATATCTGCAATAGATAAAAATTCCGGCTCGTGGCGCATACCGCCTGAAGAACAAATTTCAAGCACTAAATCGGGAATTCTTTGTTTAATTAAACGGAAGAACTTTAAAACCCCTTCGGTGTGCTGACGTAAACCTTCGCCAACACTTTCAGCGCCATCTACTCCAAGACCAACGTTTTCGTTATAATCCACCTTCATATAACGAATATTGTTAGCAAGAAGATTATCTATAACCTTTTCTTCTAAATATTTAATAACTTCTTCCTTTCTAAAATCAAAGAAAGCGCGATCTGCGTGAACAATGGGCTTACCGTCTAAAGAAAGCAAGTATTCGGGGTGTTCTTTAAAGATTTTTGAAGTTGTGCTAACACCTTCAAATTCATACCAAACGCCAAATTTTAAGCCCTCTGCGCGAACCTTTTTGCCAAAGTCATCTAAGCCGTTGGGGAACATTTTAGTATGAATTTCCCAGTCGCCAAGAACTGCTCCGTGCTCACCACGAGTAAACCAGCCGTCATCTACTACAAAATACTTACAGCCTAAGCTCTTTGCGTAAGGTAAAATGGCTTCTAGCTTATCTTGCTGAGGCGTACCCCAGTTATAACACCAGTCATTATATAATACAGGTAAATCTTCCTCGCTTAAAACAGGTGTATAATCTTTATTAGAAAGCTGAACTAAGCTATCGCAAGCCTTATAAACGTCGCCGTTTAAAACTGTGATAAAGGCTTTTTTAGATGTTAAAACCTCACCCTTTTTAAGTGTTTTACGCCAATGCGCAGTCAAATAATCCCCTCTACCGCCACCAACTGAAATGCCGTTGTTGCGGAATACAGTTTCTATCTGCCAAGATTCTGGTGCTTCTAGCGTTGCCGCCCAACAAACACCATGTTTTTTATCTTCTATACCAATAAAGGGAAGCCAACTTTTAGCAGGCATCGTTCCAACTTGACCTATTTTATCGCATTTAACACCAAGACCGGACCAAGAGCTTTCAAACAAATAGTCGCTAGCGCTTAAAGAGAACATTTTACCTTCTGCGCTCCATGCGCTACGCATTTTATGAATGATAATATCTTTTGGATCATCCGTTCTTTCAAATGGCGATAAACGTGAAAAGCCAAAGCTGGGCAGAGCTTCTACTGTAACCTCTTCCCCGTTGTTTTCTATTTCGTTGTAAGTTTGCAAAGCAGTATAACCGTTAAAACAGCTAATATACTGACGAACTGTAAGCCCCTTGCCATTTTCCAAGGTAGTAAGCAAGGTTTTACCCTTTTTATCTTCAGTAAGCTTTTGATCAACGATTTTTAAAGCGAAAGCGGTGTCGCTATATCTTTGAGTCTGCCCTGCGCTGTAGTCGCGAGAATAACCGTCGCCGGTAAGGCAAAGGTGTATTAAAGGCTCTGGACTGATATAGTTATCTAATGGACAAATACTTGATAGCTTTTGATCGTTTAGCTTATCTTCCTGTCCTTTTGGTACGATAACTAACTGAGAAACCCCGTCTACCGTTACGTAAACAAGGGCGATATCGTTCATTATAAAAGTTTTTTTCGTCATTTCCATATCGCAATAAATTATAGCACAATGCTAAATCAAAATCAAGGTAATTTCAGTTTTACCAAAAATTAATAAAGTAGTGAAAAATATAATATTCTTCACCCCTAATCAAAACATCAAAGGGGTGAAGAATTTTTTGTAATGCGACGTCACAAAAAACAGTTGTTTTTAATTAAACAAAATATATTTTACAACCGTTTTGTAACATAAACTTTTGTAAATTAACCTTTTACCGCACCAACCATAACACCCTTAGAGAAGTATTTCTGTAAGAAGGGATATACGATCATGATGGGAATAAGACCTATAACGATCATAGCAGAGTTCGTACCGTCTGGGAATATTCTTGTGGGATCCCATCCGCCACCTTGACCTTCGCCACGTAAATCGTTTAAGCCCTGTCTGATTTTTAATGCTAAGGGAGCAAGTTCTGGGCTATCTGCAAGGAAAATTGCAGGCCAGTACCAGTCGTCCCATTTACCAACTAGATAGTAAAGCAAAATAGTTGCAACACCCGCTTTAGAAAGGGGTATTATAAACTGGAATAAAATTCTAAACTCGCTTGCGCCGTCTAGTCTACAAGAGTCGATAACACTATCTGGTACTTGGTTGAAGAAGTTACGTAAAATAATCATATTGAAGGTATTAATACCAAAAGGTATAATTAAGCTTGCAAGATTATTAACGCCGATAAGATCATCTACCGTTAAATAGAAAGGAACAAGTCCGCCACCAAAGAACATTGTAAACACTATGATATAGAAGAAAATTCTAATACCGGGGCAATCTCTTTTAGTGAAGGCATATGCGCCAAGCGAAGTTAAGGTTAAAGAATACGCAACGCTTGTTGCCGTTACAAATAAAGATATACCGAACGCGCGGAAAATTTTATCTTGGAAAAGTGTTACTTTATAGTTTTCGAAGTTAAAATTAAGCGGAATTATAAAGAAATCACCGTTTGCAAGAGCACGCATTTGGTCAGACTTATCTGCAAAGCTTGCAAGTAATACGTAAAGACAGGGTAAAATACAAAGTATTGCAAATGCCGTTAAAAATGTATAATTGATAACAGTAAAAGCGTCAATTTTTATTTTCTTTTTCTTTCCCACTAAATAGGGATTATTATTCATTTCTGCCATAATTACCCCCTTTTAGTCAATAGAGAACATGTTGTAACCGTTAATCTTTTTGGTCAACATATTACCTGCGATAAGTAAAATAAAGTTAATTACTGTTTTAAATATACCAACGGCTGCAGAGGCTTCTTCTTTACCGCGCATTTCCATAAATAAACGGTAAGAATAAGTATCAATAATATCTGCCGTTTCGTAAATTGTAGGATTGTATAGGTTGTATACAGGGTCGAAGCCCGCATTCATAATGTTACTTATTTGCATAATTAACATTACCGTAATGATTGGTAAAATCATAGGAAGAGTAATATGCCAAATAAGTCCAAAGCGTTTACAACCATCAAGCTCTGCCGCCTCGTAAAGGTTTGCGTCTATTCCGGCAATAGATGCCGTATAAATAATTGTTCCCCAGCCGGTAGACTTCCAAATTTCGGTAACAATTAAAATTGTATAGAAATAATCGGGCTCTAGTAAGAAATAAACTCTTTCCCCGCCAAGCTGTTCGATTATGTTATTTATTGCGCCTGTATCGTGTGCAAGCAACATTTTTACTATACCGCCAAGAATAACCCATGATATAAAGTTTGGTAAATATATCATTGTTTGAATGGTCTTCTTATATGTCTTTCTGCCAACTTCGTTAAGTAAAATTGCAAAAAAGATAGGCATTGGGAAGCAAATAAGTAGCTTTAAAACGCTTATTCTAAGAGTGTTTTTTATTGCGTTAGGCAAATCTGGCATAGAGAAGATATACTCAAAGTTCTTCCAGCCTACCCACTCACTACCCATAATACCGTATTTAGGACGGTAATCCTTCCACGCAAGCGTAATACCGTACATAGGAAGATATGAAAACAGTATGTAAAACAGCATTACGGGAAGAAGCATTAAATAAATTTGGCGGTTTAAAATTATTTTATTAAAAAACAGTTGGCGACGTCTTTCCTTGGAAATTGTTCCTAGTCCGCCTTTGTTTTTTGCCAAAGATTTTTTCATGTTACACCTTATTTAATAGTTAATTGATCATAGAAGCTAGCTGCACGGTTTCCAAAGTAAATGGGATCATCTCTGTCGGCATCAGTAATCTTTTTACCGCAGAAATCAATGTCATCTAAAACGATATTTTCAATGCTACCGCCCTTTGCAGAGAATTCCATAGTAAATACTTTAACGCCAAGTTCTGCAGAAGTTACCTTAATATTTTTAAAGGTAATATTTCTTAAGTTAGCGCCTTGACCTGAAATTTGAACGATCATTACTTGGGGAGAGATTACGTGATAAATTTCGATATTTTCAAAGGTTACTTCGCCCCAGACTGTCTTTGCGTTAGTACCTAAACGGCAGTCTAATGCGTTGTTACCGCTACTCCAGGTGGGTTGAGCAAAGCCAACAGAATTGTTTTTAAACTTCATATTGGTCATATCGCATTCAGATTCCCAAGTTAAGCAGTAGCCAGAGCCTTTATCTGTCCATAAGTCATTGTATTCGTATAAGCAGTTTTCGCCCATATTAATTGACCTTCTGTTCCAGCCTGTGCCCTTGTATTCAATAGCGTCGTCACCGGTACGAACAAAGTTGTATCTACCAACGCTGTCTACGCATTCACTCATCATGATACCGTCTGAGTAAGTTCTGTAAGCTAAAAGTAGGTTTCTTTCGATAACTGCGTTAGTACAGTTATAGAAGCACATTGTCCAAGTATTACCGTTGATAATTGTTAAACCTTCAACCGTAACGTCTGTTGAACGAACAACGCCAATAACGTGTTTACGCTTATTATCGCCACCTAAAACGTTACCGATATCAAATAGACCTCTTGAATAAACTTGAACGTTTTCTGCATCTCTAATATCTAAAGCAGAATCACGATTCCAAGATCCGTCTGCGTACTGTCTGTCGGTTACTTTTAAGTAAGCGCCTCTTTCAATTTGTAAAATACTGTTAGAAGGAATTCTAATGTTAGAAATTTCGTGAAGACCTGCTTTAAAGCGGTAAACTGTATCTTCTTCAGTAAATTCTAAAGCATCAGTTTCGTGATAAGCGGGTTCGATTTCGTGAAGTTCGTATCCTTCGGGAACTTCTAACTCTTTATCTTCCGCTACCATAATAGTAAGGGGTGCTAAAGTGGGATCGGTTACAGTTGCCGTTGCTTTTTTAGCAAAAGTATAGGTAAATGAACCGAACGCTTGTATATATGAAGTGTATTTATTTTCTTCAATTTTAACTTCTACCTTTCTGCTTTCAGGTAAAACTACGCATTTTCCGTATGCTTTGTTTAACGTAAGTTCTACTTTTAAACAGAAATCTCTTTTATTATCTGCAACGTCTACCCAAGCAAAAGAGTGAGTACCTTTACCACAACGTGCAGAGTAAACGGGAACTTCTACGTCGTTAATCTTTAAAGTATGCCAGGGGCTGTGAATAACTGTGTTAGGAGTTTCAAAGTCGTTATTACCACCTCTAGAGGTGAATACCTGAGCTTGCCAAGACTCTACGTCGCCAGCTTCAGTTTTGTCCGCATCAACAATTACGTCTGTATTATAAACTGTGGGAATTACAGTTCCCTTAGGAGTAAGCTCCTGTTCACCGCCGGGTGTGTTACCGCCACCGCTAGTAGTGCCACCGGTGCCGCCACCGCAAGCAAATAAGCAAGGTAACATGAAGCCTAAGCCTAAAATTAAGCAAAGTATTTTTTTAAACATTTCGCATTCTCCAAAATTTATTTTTAGCTAGCCATAAGGGCTTTAAAATAACTTATTGCTACCCTTACAGCAAAGCTTATTGTGAAATATATCTGCAATTTAAAGATAAAAAACAGGCAGAATGCGGATTTTTCCGCATTCCGCCGTTAATGTTAAAATTATGCAGTTCTCTTTGTTACAGTACCACTTTGAATAAGTGCGTTATATTCTTGTTCCATTTGAGAACCTCTATAAGTGGTGTTGTAAGTTTGAACGTATTTATTCCATGCTTCTTGCATTGCGCTGCTTACTGTGTAAACCTTAGTCATACCGTCTTCAGCCCAAGTCTTTTCATCGTATGTCCAAGTTGACTTTAACGTTGCGTTAATCATCATCTTAAGAACTTCTGTATCGAAGAAGTCTGATGCTGTACCAGCATATTCAGTCATGGTTTCAGTATATAAATCGGGATAGTCAGAAAGAATCATGCATGCTGCGCTTGCTCTTGCTCTTTCAACTAAAATGTCGCCATTTGTTAAAAGTGCTTCTGCTTCGAAAGGAGTTTCGGTTAAGTAGCTTGCGAATGCAGCAAAGTCAGTCCATCTTAAAGCTTGAACGAAACCGTTAGCATCTGCGTCAACTAAAGTAATCTTTTCTCCGCCTTCGATATCATCTTTCCATTCCCAGTGTTCGCCGTAAACACCGTAAGTTACAAGTTCAATACCTTCGGGGCTGTGTAAGTATTCCATAAGGTCTAAGCAAGCTTTTCTACGTTCTTTGCTCAT
>JBGUUU010000028.1:0-5693 GCA_045133775.1 Christensenellaceae bacterium | reverse complement strand
TTTTTTTCAAACTTTTTTTACAGCTATTTTTTTGTGCGCTTTCTAGGTCGCTCTCACAAGTGCTTGCATATATTATCATTTTAATTTATGTTTGTCAAATATTTTTCGGCAATTTTTTTAATTTTTTTAAAAATTTTTTATTATTATTCGTTTTGGTTTATTTATAGCCGTTTTATCAAAATTAAAAGGCGTAGCGACAAACAAAATCACCACGCCTATATATATTATATAATGATTAGCAGTTTTTACCCATTTCGTAAGCAGTTGCCAAATACTCCGGCTTTTTCTCAACGTCACCTACTTCGTTTAAGCCTGCACCGTATAACACACCCTTTTCTTCGCATTCTTCAAAGCAATCTGCCGTGCAACCACGAATAGCATCAATAACCTTTTCCATCATATCTGGATTATCGTCCCATTGAGTTGCTATTATATAAATATCCGATTTGATTTTTTCGTAAACAGGAACAAGCCTATCAATAAAAACTTTAAGTTGACCACTCATTGAGTAAAAATAAACTGGAGTTGCAAAAACAATAACGTCTGCTTCGACAAGTTTTTCTGCAATTTCGTTCATTCCGTCGCCTATAACACACTTTCCACTTTCCGCACAGGCATAGCACGCCACACAGTAGTTAAGATGATAATCTCTTAAATCAATTACTTCAACAGCATGCCCTGCATCCCCTGCGCCACGTGCAAATTCTTTTGCTAAAACTTCCGAGTTGCCACCACGCCTAGGCGTTGATGATATTACCAATACTTTCTTCATTGACGTACACTCCTTTGTTTTTTGTAAATACATTTTAACACAGTAAAAAAATAACTTTCAAGCGACTTTAAAAAAATTTTTGAAAATTTCACAATCAATTTTCGACAACAGCCAAAAAACAAAATAAGAGCCCCAACGCAAGTTGAAGCTCTAACCTTACTAATTTATTTTAAATCTTTCTTTTTAAATATGCTAAGTCCAAAGAACGTAAATGCTCCCCCACCGATAACGTTTGTTAAAGCGACAGATAAAACTTGCGTCGCCTTATACTCTGTTCCCGCACCTACACTAGACATAAATGGATTTGCATAAGTTAAAATCTCCATAAATGAGTAAAGCGCAGTATTTGCAGGGTCTGTAAACGCAAACGCAATAGAAGAAACTAACCCCACTATCATAAACAAAAACATTGTACCTGCATACAAAACGATTGCAAGATTTTTTGCAAAAGAAACGTAAAAGCACACGAGCGCAGATATAAACAAGTATATAAGCATTTCAAAGAGAATTGAAATCATTAAATACCCAAAATCTGCCATTGTAAATGCCGTTGCTTGATAATCTAAAAATATTAAAGCAACAAAGAGATTGATAAGCGCATAGCACAGTATAAGCAAGCAAATAGTAGTAGCGCAAGCTATATACATTGATAAGAAAACGGCTTTTCGGGAATACCCACAAATTAATTTATTTCTTATAGTGCCGTGGTTAAAATCCTTGCATATAATAATTATCACCAAAATAGGAAGAATCAAACCAAAGTTGTCACTTGGCGAAAAAGCAGTAAAGAACAAGCTTTTTGCATTTACCGCCATACCTAAAAGCTCGTCTGCCCCAATTGCCGAAAATAAAACCTTGTAAAGCACAGGAGTAAATACCGCAAACGCTCCACCTATGATACATAAGACCATAAAAAGCTTATCGCATAAGATTCGTTTAAAATCTGTTTTTAAAAGTTTAAACACGGTTAGCACCCCCTATAAGCGACATATAATACTCTTCAATATCAAAGGTATGGCTAGTTACACCTTTCAACACGATGCCACCATCAATAACGGCCTTTAAAAGCGGAGTTATTTCATCTGTAAACACCTTTACGCCACCATCTACAACTTGAGCATTTTTAACGTATTCCGTTTTGCTTATAAGGTCGATAAGAGAATCTCTATCTTCTACTTGCAGTAAAACGTATGAGCCCTTAGCATTTTTTAGTTCTTCTGCAGATATCTCCTTGATGATTCTACCCTTTGAGATTATGCCGTAGGTTGTTGCAACGAGCGCAAGCTCTGTAAGTATATGAGAAGAAATTAAAAAAGTTATGCCCCTTTCTTTGTTAAGCCTTAAAATAAGCTCACGAATTTCCACAATACCTGCAGGGTCTAAGCCGTTCATAGGCTCGTCTAATATTAAAAACTCAGGGTTGCCCAAAAGCGCCATAGCAATACCTAGTCGCTGACGCATACCTAAAGAAAAGTTACCTGCGTTTTTCTTGTTATCATAAAGTTCAGCTAGTCCCACTTCGCTAAGCACGTGTTTTATCATCTCTTCAACGTTTCCTTTAACACCCAATAAACCACATTGCATTTTAAGATTTTCACGCGCAGACATGTTTAAGTATATCGATGGATTTTCTACTATAGCGCCTAATTTTTTACGCGCTAAAAGTATTCCGTTTGACTTACTATCTTCGCCAAAAAGTTCAAAATCTCCTTTTGTTGGAGAAATAAGCCCTGTAATTAAACGGATAACCGTAGTTTTACCAGATCCATTTTCACCCACGAAACCATAAATATCACCTTTATTTATCGTCATATTTACGCCGTTTAAAGCAAACTGATATTTATATCGTTTGTAAAGATTGTTAGTCTTTAAAACCACACTCATAATTACTCTCCTTAATATAATTTATCAATTATATTATGCCACAAAAAAACACTACTAGTCAAACAATATGCTACATTTTAACCAAACCGTTGGTTGATTTCGCTATAATTTCACAATTTTTAGTAAATTGGCAATTTTAAACTCGCGCAAACGAAGCGAACCTTCGGTTTTTGATATCGAAAACTCACTATCTAGTGCTGGAGACCAGAATACTCGCAAAATATACCTTTTAAATAATATTAGTCACGTTATTGCTCGTGCGTTTGCGAATTAGTGCTACAATAGTTCATTCTACTCGCGCAAACGAAGCGAACCTGCGGTTGTTCACCTACAAGCCCATTAAAACAACGTGCTGGAGACCGGAATACTCGCAAAATATACCTTTTAAATAATATTAGTCGCGTTATTGCTCGTGCGTTTGCGAATTAGTGCTACAATAGTTCATTCTACTCGCGCAAACGAAGCGAACCTGCGGTTCGCAAAGGTCTCCCAAAACAAAAAAGACCCAACTCCCATAAGGGGTTGGGTCTTTTTGGTGCTGGAGACCGGAATCGAACCGGTACGGTATCGCTACCGAGGGATTTTAAGTCCCTTGCGTCTGCCTGTTCCGCCACTTCAGCGTAACACAAGTTACTCGCATATTATATCACTCAGTTTTTGGTATGTCAAGCAAATTATATCGTTATTTTTTATAAATATTTTATTTTTTTGCTATTTGCTCTTGAGTTTTTATTTGGCACAAAATTTTCATAATTAATTTCAAAAAGATATTGAAAAAAGTCACTTTTGTTGTTATAATATAATATGGTAAAATAATATAATTTGGAGAAAATTATGAATTACGATGTTATTATTATTGGCGCAGGTCCTGGTGGTATATTCTCTGCTTATGAACTTACTGAAAAAAGACCTGATTTAAAAATTGCCGTATTTGAAGCAGGCAATCCCCTTCACAAAAGAAAATGCCCTATAGACGGAGATAAGATAAAATCTTGTATTAACTGTAAACATTGCTCTATAATGAGTGGTTTTGGCGGTGCAGGAGCTTTTTCTGATGGTAAATACAATATAACAAACGACTTTGGTGGAACGTTGCACGAATACATTGGCAAGAAAAAGGCAATGGACCTTATGCATTACGTGGACGATATTAACATGCGCTTTGGTGGCGAAGGCACTAAACTCTACTCTACTGCAGGCTCTAAGTTTAAAAAGATTTGTATGCAAAACGACTTACACCTTTTAGAAGCTTCTGTTAGACACCTTGGCACAGACATCAACTACGTTGTTTTAGAAAATTTGTATAACCACTTAAAAGAAAAGGTAGACTTTTTCTTTGATAGCGCAGTTGAACACGTAAAAGCTGAAAACGACGGCTACACAGTAATCTGCAAAAATAACGAACATACTTGTAAATATTGTATCGTTTCAGTTGGTAGAAGTGGTAGCAAATGGATGGAAAAGGTTTGCAAAGAAATGGCAATACCAACCCAGTCTAATCGTGTTGACATAGGCGTTAGAGTTGAAATCCCTGCAGAGATATTCTCTCACCTTACAGATGAACTTTACGAAAGTAAAATCGTTTATCGCACGCAAAAATACGGCGACAAGGTTAGAACGTTCTGTATGAACCCTAAGGGAGAAGTTGTTAGCGAAAATACTAACGGAATAGTTACAGTAAACGGACATAGCTACGAAGACCCTGCAAAACAAACGGGCAACACAAACTTTGCGCTTTTAGTTTCTAAGCATTTCTCCGAGCCTTTTAAAGACTCAACTGGCTACGCTGAATCTATTGCAAGACTTAGCAATATGCTTGGTGGCGGTGTTATGGTTCAACGCTTTGGCGACCTTATAAGGGGACAAAGAAGCACACCTAAGAGAATTGAAGAATCTTTCACTACTCCAACAATGTCTGCAACCCCAGGTGACCTTAGCTTAGTTCTTCCTAAACGACTTTTAGACGGTATTATCGAAATGATTTACGCGCTTGATAAAATCGCTCCTGGTATGGCAAATGACGATACACTTTTATATGGTGTTGAAGTTAAATTCTACAATATGGAAGTTGCAGTTGATGAAAACCTTGAATGTTGCCATAAAGGTTTGTATATTATAGGCGACGGTAGTGGTATTACTCACTCGCTCTCACACGCATCTGCTAGTGGCGTACACGTCGCAAGAAATATTGCAAGCAAATAATTAGCGAATAATTAAAAACAAAACCCCTGTATATAGGTCGCAAATTGACTTATACGCAGGGGTTTTTAATTTTTACGAGTTATTTTATAATTTTGATATTGCTTGTAAAAGCTCTTCGACGTTTTCGTTAGGAGTTGCCCAAGACGTGCAAATTCTTGCATACGCCTTATCACCTTTAAAAGTTGCGCCACCAAAATCAAAATCTTTTTCAAGAGCTAAATATTGTTCTTTAGAAAATATTGCAAACGTTTGAGTGTCAGATGCATTACTTTCAAATTCTACGCCCTTTTCAGTTAAAGCATTTCTTATTGTATCAGCGTTTTTAACTGCTTGTCTGCAATATTTAACGTAATTATCGTTTTCGAAAAGACCTTCAAACTGAACGCCCATAACAAAGCCCTTTGCCATAAGCGCGCCACTTTGCTTTAATAAATATCTAAAGTCTTTTTTAAGCGTTTCGTTTTTAATTACGAGCGCTTCACCAAGTAACGCCCCAACCTTTGTTCCACCTATATAAAACACGTCGCAAAGCGAACAAACGTCGGCTAAAGTAAAATCGCAAACCTTGCTAAAAAGCGAATACAAAATACGCGCTCCGTCTATATAAAATAAAAGCCCGTGTTTTTTACAAACGTCACTTAAAGCCGTCATTTCTGCAAGTGAATAAACAGTCCCCATTTCGGTAGATTGCGATATGTAAACCATAGCAGGCTTTACGGTATGTTCTCTAGAAAGCCCAGTTATATGCTCGTTAACAAGAGTTTCTACGTCACAAGGCAAAATTTTGCCATCTATATTTTTTACGGTTAAAACCTTATGCCCGCCATTTTCGATA
>JBGUUU010000027.1:0-6277 GCA_045133775.1 Christensenellaceae bacterium | reverse complement strand
ACAAATAAATGTGCCCGACTTAAAAAGCTTAAGTCGGGATACTTTTAAAGTAAATAATATGGCATCTCTTCTTCGCCAAGACGTTTGATAACGTTGAATTTTTCTTCGTGAATGCTAGTTGCTTTTTCTTTTTTTGCAACCTTTTTCTCTACGATTTTCTCAACTATCTTTTCAATCTCAACGACCTTTTCAACAACCTTTTCCTTTTGTTCAAACTTCTTAAGCTCGCCAGAAACCTTTTTTCCGCTAGATTTAACTACTACTGCCTTAACAGTCGTAGCACCTAATTCCTTTAAAGCTGTAAGTCTTTTAGCCCCGTCTATAACCTTTAAGCCCTTTTCGGTTTCTTCAACGATTACAGGAAGAATTACACCGTAAGCCTTAACAGACTCTAACATTGCTTGGTTGTCTTGAGCCTTTTTAAACGTTATTTGCGAAAGCTCTAAATCTACTATCGTATTTGGAAGAAGAGTAACTATTTCGCTCTTTTTAGCTTTAGAAACAACTCTATTTAAACTACCTTTTCCTACTGCCATAATATCTCTCCTTAATAAATCTCAAGTATTTCTTTAGCAAGCGCCTTATATTCAACTGCGCTACGTGAAGTCTTTTTGTAGCTACCAACAGGCTTACTGTTGTCTTGCGCCCACTCAACAGAACTATCGAGATGAATAACGCTTTCAAATACGTTTATACCTTCAGTAGCTTTAAGAGTTTCCATAGTTTGTTTGAAATAATTTTTTCTCGCATCAACCTTTGTAACGGCAACACCTAAAAGCTCTAAACTTGGCGACAACTCTTGAACTTGACCAATAAATTCAAACATATTAGCTAAGCCAAAAAGTCCCCAAGGGCTTGCTTCTACAGGAAGTAAAATTCTATCTGATGCGCAAAGAATATTCATAACCCAACATCCTAGCGTTGGTGGAGCATCTATAAGCACGTAATCGTAAATCTTAGAATCAATTACAGGCTTTAACATTTTTCTTAAAATAAACTCTCTTTGCCATTTTGAGAAAAGCTCGAATTCAACCGAACTCATAAGGGTTGAAGACGGAATAATATCTACGCCTTCATACTCGGTAGTATATATGTAATCAGTAAGGGGCTTTTGCTCTTTTATCGCCGAATAAAGATTTTTATTACACGATGCTATTTCGAGCGCCTTATCTTCAGAAAAATATGAAAGCGTAAGGTTTAATTGCATATCGCCATCGATAAGTAAAACCTTTTTTCCTTCTTGTGAAAAAGCATACGCAATACTTGCGCAGGTTGTAGATTTTCCGCTACCACCCTTGTTGTTTGCAAAACAAATTACCTTTGTCATATTATTCCTCCGGATAGATACACTCGGTACCGGTCATTTTAAATTTCTCAAGCCAACCTTCAGGTGGTTTTACGTCTGTTACTATAACGTCTATATCACTTAAATTGCCTACGACGTTAAACGCGATACGGTCAAACTTTGAACTGTCTACTGCCAAAATTCTCTTGTCGCAATTTTCAAGCATAACTCTCTTTGTAGATGCGTGAAGGTCGTTAGAATCGGTAAATCCCTTGTTGATATCAAAGCCCTTACACGAAATAATTGCAGCGTTTACGTGGAAACCAGAAATCATTCTATCTGCAGACGAGCCAACGAGCGCGAGCGAATCTTCACCTAAAAGACCACCGGTTGAAAAGATTTTCCAATTCTTTTGGTCTTTAAGCTCTAAAAGAATTTCAAGTGAGTTGGTTATAATCGTCATATTTTTACGCTCTTTTATGCGCTTTGCTATAAAGAGCGCAGTAGACGAACAGTCTAACATTAAACTTGTGTTATCTTTTATGAGATTTGCTAAAATTTCAGCAATTTTTTGCTTACCTACAACGTTAGTTCTCTTTCTTACTGCAAGTGGCAAATCGCCTTGGGCGTTTTCGTTTAAAACTGCGCCACCGTATGCTTTTACAACTAAGCCTTCGTGTTCAAGCTTTTCTAAATCTCTTCTTATTGTTTCTTCTGAAACGGAAAAAAGTTTAGCAAGGTCACCAACGACAACCTTCTTTTCCGTTTGAAGTATTGATATAATTCTATTTTTTCTCTCTACTGCGAGCATCTTATTCCCTCTACAAAAAATTGCAAACCGTAAAGTTTGCAATTTAAATACACCCGAAATATCGGGCTAAAATATTATAAAATCTTTTCGATAAGTTTTCTGTCTGGGCGAGCAATAACCGTAGTATCTAAAAGCATTCCGCTTGGTCTTACTACGTCTTTAGCTCTTTCGATTGCAGCTTGAACAGCGGCAACTTCGCCTGTTAAAATCACGTATGACTTACCACACATACCCCTTGCAAGGCGTATTTCAATAAGCTTAACGTCAGAAGTCTTTACTGCGTTATCTGCCGCAACGATAATTTGCGCAGCGTCAAACGTTTCGATTACGCCAAGTGCTGCAACGTCGTTTGTATGAACGTTAGTCGTTCCAAGAATTGCAGGAAAAATGCTATCGTCTGGGTTACCCAACACAAAGCTATCGATATGTTGCTCTTCAAAAGCGTTTTTAGCTGCATCTACAGATGCTCTTACTGCTGAAAGCTCACCAGTTATAATCGAAATATACTTACCAGGACAAACCGTTTGAGCTTCTACGATATCAACTTCAGAAGTTTTAACCATAATATCGGTTGCAGTAAGTCCTGCAGATACGGTTTTGTATTCAATCATTCCTATTGCTTTACTCAATTTTCTTTACCTCTTTAGTCTGCCTTAATAACTATATGTTTATCATCTGCTTCGATAACAAGACCTGAAATCGACGCGTGAATATTTACTGATAAACCGTTTACTGCTTCTGCAATAAGTTGCCCTTTTTCTACCCTGTCGCCAAACTTAACGATTGTTTTGCTATGAGCACCTATATGCATACGAGTTGGAATATTTACAAGCTTAAACCCTTCTATAAGTTGATTATCAAGTGGCGCATTTGCTTGATATCTCTTAACGCCAAGCCTTGAAACAAGCCTATCGAGTGGGATTTTTCTATATTCTCTAACACTAGAAACCTTGCCAGCTTCAACGCCGAGTGGTGGGGTTATACCCGCCTTTCTAAGACCACCCTTAACTTCTTGAATAAGCTTTCTTGGAGAAAGACCTTGCGGACAAGCGAACATTTCGCATACGCCACAAGACGAACAGTAGAAAGTATTTAAAAACGCAGAAACGTCTTTAAAGTTATTACAAGCCGCAGCGAGCATAATCTTGTGTGGCTCGATTGGGTGACCAAGATTGTTTCTTGGGCAAAGGTCTGTGCACATTTTACATTGACAACAGCTTGCTGCAGCTCTTGCCACTTCTACCTTGTAGTCACTTCTCGTCTTTCTAATCAAATAGTGATCAGAAGGGAGAACGAATACAGAGTTAGTAGTTTTAGTTACGGGTGAATTTGGGTTATCGATAAAGCCCATCATAGGACCACCCGTCCAATATACGTAATCGTCTATCGTTTCGCCACCTGCGTATTCAACTAATTCTTTTAACGTTACGCCTAAAGGAACTCGAACTGTCATAGGATTTTTAACTTCACCTGCAATGGTTACAAGTTTTGAAGTTAACGGCTCACCCTTTAATGCGTAATACGCGTTATACATAGTTTCTACGTTAAATACTGCAACGCCTTGCTCGATAGGAAGCCCACCTGGTCTTACAACCTTACCCGTTGCTTCGTATATCATTACAACTTCGTCGCCTGCTGGGTAAACGATAGGTAATATTTTAATTTTTAATTTTGGATATTTAGGAAGAAGAGCGGTAACAGCCTCAATTGCACCCTTATAGTGGTCTTTAATACACACTATAGCTTCTTTAGCACCCAAAACTTCTCTCGTCTTTTCAAACGCTTCGATAATTACAGGCGCATGAAATTTTAAAAGTTGGCGGTGAAGTCTAAGAAGTGGCTCGCATTCGGCACAATTAAGCAAAATGGTTTCCGCCTTATTATTAAGTTTTGCATAGGTCGGAAAGCCTGCGCCACCAGCGCCGACTATACCCATCTCACGGTAAATTTTACCTAAAGCCTCTATCGTCATAATTTACTCCAAGTTTTTAGTCTAAGTTTTGTCCTTCGTCAATTATACCAACGATTGCAGCGTCAATTGGAGCTTGTGGGTTACCACATCCAATTCTTGCAGCGCTACCTTGCGCTACTAAAACTAGTTCGCCAATACCTGCGCCTACCTTGTCAACTGCCACGATACGGTTATCAACCTTGAGTGATGGAATAGGCTCAACTATCATAAACTTATTGCCGACTAAATTGTCGCATTTTCTAGTGGATACAACGTATCCTACAACTTTTCCGATTAACATTTATGTAAATCCTTAAAAATTATTATTTATTATTTAATTATTTCAGCCTTCATACCCGTAGATATTTTAGCAGCGTTAGCTTCATCTGTATCAATATGCATTTCTAAAGTAAAGGTTGGGTCAACACGAATTAAAACGTTGTTATATGTAGTTGCTCTTTCGTTATCAACCTTTACAGATACTACGTCGCCGTTTTTAACACCTGCTTTTTCAGCGTCTGCTGGTGACATGTGAATGTGACGGCTAGCAATAATACAACCTTCTTTAAGGTAAATAACACCACAAGGTCCCACAACTGCTATTGGCGCAGATCCTTCTATCTTTCCTGACTCCCTTATAGGAGCTTTAATTCCCAATTTAATTGCGTCGGTTGCAGAAATTTCTACTTGAGACGCTTTTCTAACAGGTCCTAAAATACGAACGTTTTCAATAGCTCTAAGTTTAAGACCAACTATTGTTACGAGCTCGTTAGATGCAAACTGTCCACCCATAAGCTCTTTCTTTTTAGTAAGCTGATATCCCTTTCCAAAAAGAGTTTCCACGTCAGCCTGCGTGAGGTGTATGTGTCTTGCGGAAACACCGATAGGCACCATATAGCCCGTTCCGCTATTTTGTTTTGTTAAACTCTCGAGTATTATTCGTGTGATTTTCTCGATTTCCATGTTGTCCATAGTACACCACCTAATAGTATGTTTTGATAAGTTTTTGCTACTTTTTTAGCAATACAAAATAGACGATACCAAAATATCGTGTTAAAAATACGTTTAACTTGTATGTTTTGTGTTAAACTTTAAATTATTTCGCTCTATGCCTGCATATTGCTATGCAGGCATTTTATGCGAAAAATGTGTTTTGAAAAGATTATTTAATGATAGGTAAAATCTTTTCTACGTCAGAATGTGGTCTTGGGATTACGTGAGTTGCAACGAGTTCACCAAGCTTAGCTGCGTTTGCTGCGCCAGCTTCTACTGCTGCCTTAACTGCGCCTACGTCTCCTCTTACCATTACAGTTACAAGTCCGCTACCGATTTTCTCAGTACCAACGAGAACAACGTTAGCTGCCTTTAACATAGAATCTGCTGCTTCAACTGCTGCTGTAAGACCTCTGGTTTCAACCATACCTAAAGCTTCAAGTGCCATTTTTTTATCCTCCGATTTTAATTTCAAATTTAATATTTTGCTATGCAAAATTATTTACTAGTTTTCTTTGCAGGTGCTTTTTTTGGAGTTTCCTGCTTAACTTCCTGTTTTTCTTCTGTTTCTCCCCTAGCCTTTAAAAGTCTATCGCGACTCTTTTGAACAACGCGTTCAAGTTCAGGATGAGGATTAGCAATAACTGCTTTGCAAACAGGTTTTTTAATTGCCCCCGCGCTAGCGGCTTCAATTGCAGCATTTACAGCTGAAACTTCACCACGAACGATAATCGTAACGAGTCTACCACCGAGTTTTTTCTCCCAAGTAACGAACTCTACGTCTGCGGCTTTGCACATAAGGTCGAGTGCGTCGGTTGCGGCAACTACGCCCGATATTTCAAAAAATCCAAGAGCTTTTCCCATAATCTGTTTCCTTTTGTCTGTCTTTAAATTAGCAAATTTTAAACCGCTATAAAAAACTATTAACGTTTTAACGGTTTAGACACGAGCAAGACAAGGCTCACAAGAGAAAATCGGGTGGGATAGACCTTTTTGGTCATCTCAATCGATTTTATCTTGTAGAAACGATGCAATGCGAAGTGTATAAGGCGTTAAAAATTATTTTACGATTGGTAAAATCTTTTCTACGTCAGAATGTGGTCTTGGGATTACGTGAGTTGCAACGAGTTCGCCAAGTCTAGCTGCGTTAGCTGCACCAGCTTCTACTGCTGCTTTAACTGCGCCTACGTCGCCTCTAACCATAACAGTTACGAGACCGCTACCGATCTTTTCAGTG
>JBGUUU010000026.1:0-5944 GCA_045133775.1 Christensenellaceae bacterium | reverse complement strand
GTTTTCTCTGGCCAATCTAATCCGTCGATGCAATTTAAAAGTTCTTCTGCATACTCTGTGATTTTAAAGAACCATTGAGTAAGATTTTTCTTAACTACTTGAGTTCCACAACGTTCGCATTGACCGTCTACAACTTGTTCGTTTGCAAGAACGGTATTACAACTAGAACACCAGTTTACAGGGGCTTCCTTTCTGTATGCTAAGCCCTTTTCATAAAGCTTTAAAAAGAGCCATTGTGTCCACTTATAGTAGTCTGGCATACAGGTTTTAATTTCTGCATCCCAGTCGAACATTGCTCCCATTGCTTTTAATTGACCTTCCATTGTGTCAATGTTTTCTAATGTAGTGCCTTCTGGGTGTTTACCTGTCTTTATAGCAAAGTTTTCTGCAGGAAGACCAAACGCGTCAAAGCCCATTGGCTCGAAAACTTCAAAGCCCTTCATTCTTTTATAACGAGCAAAACTATCGGTCAAACCGTAGTTATACCAGTGACCTAAGTGAAGCTTAGATGCCGAAGGGTAAGAGAACATTTCTAAGCAATAAAACTTTTTGTCAACGTTCTTTTTGTTGAAGGAATAAAGCTTATCTTTTTCCCATTTGGCTTGCCACTTTGCTTCAATTTGTTTCATATCCATAAAAATAATCCCTCCGATTAGGAAAAATCTATCATAATAGATATATTGTAGCACAAACCGTATTATTTTTCTACTATTTTTAATAGTAAAAAATAACTTTTTATTTTAATGAAACGATATAAAAAGAGTGACAATTTTAAAATTTTATGTTATTATATTTTTTAGTTAAAACATGGAGTTTTTTATATGGCTGATGTTGTAGAAAACGTTGAGATGGCAGATGCTCAAACTGAGCCTGTTGTTGAATGTAGAAAATATAAAGTAGAAAAGGATGAAGTAAGGGCAAGAAAGCCTATTTTAGGCAAAAATATACAAACGGTAATTTATATGCTCTTGTCGGCAATGTTCTTTGCCATTGCATATCATTATTTTATTGCCCCTTGTAAATTTGCTCCGGGTGGTCTTCCTGGCATAGTTGCAATGATTCAGTATAAAATGGGCGTAATTTCTAGCAACGAAGGTTCTATTGATTATTCTACTTTTTTGATGATTTTGGTTAACGTGCCACTTCTTATCGTAGCATCAAAGGTGTTAAATAAGGCGTTTGCAATAAAAACGTTTATCACTGCCTTTGTTATGACTGTTATAATGTTCTTGCTTACTAACTTTATTGACCCAACTTATGAAAAATTTACTATTGAAAAAACACCTGAGGTTACCGACGTTGGCTCAAGACTTGTTGCCGCTATTTTAGGTGGCGCAATGGGTGGTGTTTCGCTTGCTTGTGCGTTTAAGGTAAACGCATCAACGGGTGGCGCAGACGTAGTTGGCGCAATGCTCCAAAAGAAGTATCCACACTTTGGCGTAGGCGCTATGATATTCGTTGTAAATAGCGTTATAATGGCAATTTCAATTTTCGTTTATAACGATAACTTAATGCCAGTATTTTTATCACTTATCTATATGTTTGCAACGTCTGTCGTTTGTGATGCTATTATGCAAGGCTCTAAATCGGCTCTTAAGTTTGAAGTTATAACCGAGCATGCAGACGAAATTGCAAAAGATATTATCGAAGAAATCGGTCACGGCGTTACGACAACTCCTGCAAAGGGTATGTTCGAAGGCAGAGAAAAGAAGTTGCTCATCTGCGTTATAAAGCCAAGACAAATTTCTAAATTCCAAGCAATCGTTGCAAGATATCCAGATACGTTTGCCTACGTAGGCTCTGTAAACGAGATTATAGGCAAATTTAATAGGGGAAGTAAATAATGACAAAGCGATTAAAGTTTATCATAACGGCGACTTGTGTTGCCGTTTTCCTTTGCGCGTTTATACTCGCAACCTTTTACGATTATCAAATAAGTGCGGCTATAGCGCGTTTATCTGCAGGAAAATACCTTTCAGATAACCCTTTTGGCAAGTTTTTCGAAGTCGTTGGCGAAGTTCCAATGTATTTAGTTGGCGCGTTTGCAGTTTGTAACTTGGCAAAAGCAAGCTTAAAAGTAAAGCGCAAAATTTGGGCTTACCTTTTGTTTGCTCTTTGCGTAGCAGGTGGGGTTTTTGCCTATGCTTTAATGGTTCTTAGAGCAACCGAATACGTATATGAGCATAAGCACGCGCTAGATAGTTTTGAAAGTTTAAAGAGTATGCTCACGCTTGGCTATACCGTGTTAGCGGCAGGTCTTGTAGCGCTTACCTTAGTTTTAACTTTTAAAATTTCAGACAAACACTTAAAGGGTTTAATAGTTTATTCAGTTGCCGTGCTTATTGCTATTGCGCTTTCTCAAGGCGGAGTGCAAGGTATCAAGGTCTTTATGGGTAGGCAACGCTATCGCACAATGCACGTTTTAGAGTATTACGGCTTAAACGACTTAATAGATTATACAAAGTGGTTTGAGATAAACGGCAAAAGGGCAGTAACCGAAGAAATGCTTGCTTTAGGCATTGCAAAAGATGGTTACAAATCTTTTCCGTCAGGGCACACTTGCTCATGGGCGCTTATATATGGTTTTGCATTTATTCCAGACTTTTTAGCAATATCAGAAAAGAAAAGATTATTTGCAAAAGGTATTTTACTCTCTTTAGCAACTGTTACAACGTTGATGCTTGCCTACACTAGAATTTTAGTTGGCGCGCACTTCGCAACCGACGTTTTATTCGCAGGTGGCTTTACGTTTGCATCTATCGTATTTAGCATTTGGCTTTGCAAAAAACTTATAAAAATCAAATAAAAAAAGGGCTTGGGAAAGCAAAATTTTCCAAGCCCTTTTTTGTTAAAATATCGGTAATTTGTTAAAATTTGCTATTGACAAGACGTATAACGTATGGTAAAATTTAACCATAAAATATAAAAAGGGAAAGAGTATGAGAAAATTAATTTGTTTTTTTCTTTGCATAATTGTTTGCTTAGGGCTTAGTTTTGGGTGCTCTATAACAAGCCCAAACACGCAAAGCACAAGTGAAGTAGAAAGTGAAACTCAAGGCGAGTCAGAGAGCGAAATTGAAAGCCAGCCAAATCAAGAAGAAACACCTAAAGAAGAGCAAAAAGGTAGTATATATTCTTTGCACGCTTTATACGAGGCAGGTAAACTTACTCAAGAAGATTTGCTTAATATTGCTTATTATTCTGGCAATGCGCAATATAATGAAGAATTAATCGGTGAAGATTTTGTTCCTACCGTAGATGCAACCCTAACGCCAGAGTTAGAAAACGAGTTGTTAGAAACTATAGCAAACGTTTATAGGACTAGAAAAATCAATCCTTGGCTTGTCGCTCAGCCTGAAAGTTTTGAAATTGTTTTTTATTCTGGTTGTTATAATGGATACAATATAGTTCAATATAAAGAAGTGTATGATAATTATTACCCTATTTATTTTTCATATTTTCTAGAAATAGGAGGGGTTGTCTTTGAATTTGCTGGTAGTGATGAAACGAATAGCCAAATATATGGTATTATTAATCTTGATGATAGTGGCGTTTTAGAAATAAAAACACCAAATTTAGTTAAAAACCTAGCGTATTATTATAATGAGTTTGATAGTTTTGACATGTTTGAAGATTTTTTGCAAACTAACCATCCAAATAATAAGATTTTCAACCTTAACATAAATTCGCTAAACGAAGTAGGAAAGCAAGACGTTAAATATGCCGTTAGATATTTTTATGAGAGTGACACATATCCAAATTTAGAGAAGTCTAAAAAATTTAACAATATCACATTATCATTCATGCTAAAGGACGCGGAGCTTTTTCAATATACAAACTCCGAGTATCTATCTACAATGGTATGTGTGTATGATTCTACTTATTCCCCATCTAAACTACCCCAAAAAGTAATATACGAGATGTATAAGTTTAGAGGTGTTTTATATCCTGAAACTTATTGGGATTGTTTAGAGTACAATTGGCTTTATCCTGAATATAATTATAGCGTTGTTTTATATAATGAAAAATTTGAGGAGTTTGCCGTAATTTTATATCGTGCAGAAGAAGCTATTCCTCTTGAATATTTTGAAAATTTATTTACGCTAGACAAATTTGAAACGTTAGAATTTTAAATATAATAGGGGGATTGGGTGTGGATTTTCTTATAGTGAAAAAAATTAGAGTTTTCATAATTGTTTTATTTGTTTTTTCTATGGGTTTTGTTGGGCTTTCTTTCAATAAGGCTTATGCTAATGAAGTAGAGGTTCATTTATTAAATGAAAATTTTGCTTATGATAGTGTTTTAGTTGTTTTGGATGAAAATATTAGTGAAAGAAATAAAGTTCATAGCAGAGAATTTTTCGGTGGAGTAGAAGTATACTCAATAGAAGATTTAACATATACACAAAACCCACAAAACGTTAAAGAGGGTTTTTGCCAAATATTAAAATTAAATTTGGTAGAGTGTTCTAGAAATTCTGTGATAAGCGCAATACAAACAATTTCTAAAATACAAGGCGTAAAAAGTGTTGAGCCAAACTATATTGTTGAATTGACAAGAAGTTCTAGTGATATATTGGATGGAAATGAAAATCTAAATCCTTTATTTTGGAATTTAACGAATCAAAATTATGGTATAGATATTGTAAATGCTTGGGATTTTACAACAGGTAGCAAAGATATACGAGTTGGAATAATAGATTCGGGTTTGAACGCTGATTACAGTGACACTGGAGACAATGCTAAGGAGGGGATAGATATCGTTGCCGAAGATGAAAACCCAGAAGAAAAGTATTGTACAAGTGATGATTTTCACAATATGAGACATGGGTCTCGCGTTGCAAGTGTTATAGGCGCTACTGCAAATAACGGAGGTGTCTGCGGGATAAATTGGGATGTTTCTCTAGTGCCTATACAAATTTTTCGCCCTAAGAAACCCAATGAAACGGATGCTGAGTATGACACCATTTTCCTTACTAACTTAGTTGAGGCAATTCAATGGGCAGATGGGAAATGGGGAACAACTGAACAAATAGATATTTTGAATTGTAGCTTATCTGGGTATGAAACAGAAGTTGTTAGAAATGCGATTAGTAACTTTGACGGTTTGGTTGTTTTTTCAGCTGGAAACGATGGGTATGATATAGACGAAAATCTTGGGGAGTTAAACACTGTAAACCTGCCTAATTTGATTATTGTTGGAGGGGTGGGGGTTGATACAACTAAGGATGTTCCTCTGTATACAAGTTTCAATTATAGTTCAAGTGGAGAAAATGTAAACATTTATGCTCCTGGAATAAATGTACCCGTGCCATCAATACAAAGCACGTCTATTAACGGAGTTGTAACAACATCTGGGACGTCTTTTGCAGCGCCACACGTAACGGGAGTGGCGGCACTATTATTATCTCTTAACCCAAATTTAACTGCTAGTCAATTAAAAACTGCAATATTAAATAGTGCGAAATCTCATCCGATAACTTTGCCTAATAGTCAAGAGCAAACAATAAAACTATTGGATGCTTATGGCGCAGTGAAATACGTTTTAGAGAATAACTATGCAATAGACCTGTATGCGTATAACATAAAAACTAGCAGACAAGTATTTAATAGCAATTTGAAGGCGGAAACACAAAGAAAAACTGCTTTAATTAAAATGAAAGTAGTGGAAAATGTAATACATAATTTTGAGATAAGCTCTAATGAAGTTGTTCGTATTGCGATTTATAAAGAAGATTTTCAGTTAAGATATGATTCTCTATTGGTTTTTGGCAGTAGTACGTCTTTCTCTTTTAATTTATCGTTAACAGAAGGTGTTTATTATATGGTTACAGAAGTTGACTCTTCTGCTTATACGGTCGTTAATACAACAATTATAGGTCCCGAACATAACCACACGCGTTTATGGATGTATTATAATAGCGGTCAGCATAGGCTAAGTTGT
>JBGUUU010000025.1:0-4708 GCA_045133775.1 Christensenellaceae bacterium | reverse complement strand
CTTTTTAAGCCTTTGCCCAAAAGCCCAGATGCTACTGCGGTGGAAGAGTATTCAGGCGACGTTGCCAGTATAAAATTTAAAAGCGATGATAAATCGCTTGCTAAAAAGTATGCAGAAGTAGTTGTGCAAACGGCTTTTTCGTTTAAGTGTATGTTAGATAGTTTTGAACTTAGCGAGTGCGAAAAGGAATTGGTTAGTGGCGTTTATACAAAGCTTAATATAGCAGGCGGCGGTGTTATAGGCTATGCGTCGGATTTGAGCGAAACGGGCGATTTGCCAAAGTGTAGGGCGTTTATATATAACGTTTACAAAGCGGCTAAAGAGATATTCTTTTTAGCAAAGGAAAGGGGAGAGAGCCCAACCGATTGTTTTAAATTTGATATATAAAAATGGCGTTGCGAAAATTCGCAACGCTTTTTAATTGAAAAATAGTTTGCTATGATTTTACCTATATCTATTGTATAATAAGAAAAAGCAAAATAAAAACGGCGACGCAATTTGCGTCGCCGTTAAATTTTAACTTAAGCTTTTAATTAGTTGTTTTCTTCTTCAGTTGCAAAGAAATCTTCATCGAAAGCGTCTGCTAATTCTTCTGCTGTGTGAGAGCCAAGAACAAGTTTGTTCTTGTTAAGAGAAGAACATCCAGTAAAAGCACCTTTTTCAATAGTAGTAACACCGCTGATATCTAAGCTACCTACTTTGATTTCAGTTGACTTAGCAAGAGAAGAACAGTTGCTAAATGCGCCTTCACGAATAACTGTAACGTTGTTAAGAGTTAATTCTCTTAATGCAGAACAACCAGAGTAAGCGTATTTACCGATAGTTGTAATTGATTCTTCTATTTCGAGAATCTTAAGAGCAGAACAACCGTAGAAAGTGTAATCAGGAATAGCTTCGATTGAACCTAAGAAGTTAACTGTTTCAACAGTAGTGATACCATAGAATGCATATGGTTGAACAGCGCTTTCTTTATAGCTTTCAACGTCTACAGTAATAACGGTAGCGCCTTCTGGAGCAGTTTCGCCTTCAGCTAATTTAACGTGCTCGTTATCTTCGTTAACGTAGTAAGTTTCAGTTGCAGGAGTAGCCTTAACGTCGCCTGTAACGTTTACAGTCTTTAAAGATGTAGGAACGTATAAAGAAGCTGTGCTAGAAGTTCCTTCGTTATAGTTTTGAGTAACAGCAGTTAAACCGTCTGTTCCAATAGAACCGAAGATGTAAGCAAAAAGCTTGCCGTCGTTTACAGCGCCAATCTTGCCACCAACAAATGGAAGAGTGATTGTTTCAAGACCAGAAAGACCTACGAATGCGCCTTGCTCGATTTCTGTAACGTTATCGTTTACGATAATTTCAGTAATGAAAGAAAGGTTTACAACAGAGTTTGAAGCGATAACCGTTACGTTTGAAGGGATTTCAAATGTAACCTTTTCGTTTTCAGCGTCAACTGTGAACCATTTAGCATCGCTTGTAGCGTGCTTTGCAAGAAGGTTCTTAAGACCTGTGAAATTTCTCTTGTCAACGTAATCTTTAGCAGAAGCAGATAAAGTGATTTCTGTAAGAACCTTTTGTTCGTTATCATCTTCATCAAGTTCTGTTTCAATTTTAATTGTAATAGGTGTTACGGTTTCGTCAAGAACTACGCCCTCTTCGTTTTTCTTACAAGCTGTTACGCTAAAAACGAGAGTCGAAACGAGTAACATTGAGAGTAAAAAGCTTAATAATTTTTTCATTTCGTTGCTCCTTAGCAAAGTAATTTGCGCGCGTATTATATATACACGCGTAGTTATACACTTAAAGATTTTAACATTTATTATTTTTTTTGTCAATGGAATATAAATGCAAAATCAATATATTTTATATAAAATTATATAAAGAGCCTATTTTTTAGCCACATCCACTACAATTTTTGCAGTCCCCACTACATTTTTTTGTCGGTTTTCCCGTTTGAGAAAACATTTGTCCACTATAGCATCTATCTGCCTTGCACTCGCAGTCTGGGCAAAAAACTTCGTCGTCGTATTTTTTTACAAGCTCGTCAAAAATTTTTCCACAAGCCGGGCATTTATAATCTAAAATAGGCATATCAAATTTGCTCCTTAATTATTAGTAATATTTTACCACAAATTTTCCTTAAAAAAAAGCGTTTTAACAATAAATCGTAAAACGCCTTTATAAATTTATCAAATTAGAACGTTGCCGTATACAAACGATTTAAAATGCTCGCCATAGCCCAATGCTTTTATTAACTTTTCTAGGCTTAACTCTCCGTTTAGGTTGCTTTTATATAATTTAGCAAGCTTCTTTATAGCCTTGTCTTCGCCTATCGCTTTGCCGTATTCATAAAACATAATAAGCGACTTGTTGTAGGCTACGTTAGCGTATTCGTATTCATTTTTAAAGGTCGAAAGTTCCCTTTGCATAACCGTGTTTACCTTGCCAGATAACGTTTCATTTATGCTAAAAAACGACTTATAGGCTAGTTTTGCGTTGTTTATCATCTCATCTGCCACGTCTTTACCTTTACGTGCCTTAAAATATAGGTAGGTAGAATATTCTGCTAGCCCTTCGTCTATATAGCCACTAGTATATTGGTTGTTTGTAACCGAAGAGTGCCACCATTGGTGGGCTATCTCGTGCGTTATAACGCTTTTTTTGTCTTCTTTTTCTAGAGTGTAGTCTATAAAGCAAAGCCCTGTGTATTCCATTCCACCAAACGCCAAATTGCATTCTGCCAAAGATAAGCTTTTATAGGGGTATTCGCCAAACGCTTTTGAGAAATAATCAACTGCATCAATGGCATGGCCAAGCATTTCTTCTACGTCGCTATCATAGCCGTAATAGGTAAAAACTACGCCACCACTTGTTTTAGATGCAACCGAATAATTTTTCGAAAGTAGAAAAGCAAAATCTCTGCCCTTTTGCAAGCTGTAAGAATACGTAGTAGTTATTCCGTCTACGTTAGTTAGGGTAGGAAAGCCAGATGACGCGACCGTGTATTCAGAAGGAACGGTTATATCAATCTCGTAGTCGTGTAGGTCTGCAAAATAAGGGTCGCCGACAGGCGCGTAGTTTATCTCTAAAAATTTACCGTTTTGCACCTTGCATGCAACAGGGAAGAAATCTGCAAGGTTTACTCCAAGCGAGTTTTCGCCAAGTCTTAACGCGCTTTTAGGAATATAGGTTGTAAAGTCTATCTCTATGGTAACCGAATTACCTTTTTTAACGCTACCTACGTCTACCTTTAGAAAATTGTCGTCTTCGCCGTATATTTGGTGCTTTGCTACAGAGCCCTTAATAAGCACGTTATCTATTTCAATTTTACCGTGGCTAACGCCTTCTGGATATCCTTTTGCTTCGTTTGTAGAAGTAGTGGGGCGATGGGTGGCGTTCTCTTTATAAGCGTTGGCGTGCAGATTAAAAATTACGTGGTTAAACGTCGTTTTATATGAATTAACAAACTTATAGACTAGTTTTCCGTCAATTTTGCCATCTTCGTATTTAACGGATAGGTCGTAAGAAGAAAGCTCTACTTGCTTTTTGCATGATGGAAAAACTAAAACGGTAGATATCGCAAATATTAAAACAATTGTAATTTTAAAAGCAAAGCGCATAAAAATCCCCCCGTATATAATACGTGGGGATTAAAGGTCTTATTACAAATTACTTTTCAGTTAGCATTAAATATTCGTCTGGGTCTATCCATTCACCGTTTTTAGTCACTTCAAAGTGTAGGTGTGGGCCGTCTTTATATTCTTGTCTGTTGTTGTCTGAAACGTAGCCTATTAGCTCGCCCTTTGAAACAGATTGTCCTTCTTCAAGCGTTTCTAAAGCGTCTAACGAATTATAAATGCTCTTTAGTCCGTTGCCGTGGTCAATTACAATGGTAGTGCCTTTTAAATAAGAAGTGGTTATACTTTCTATAGTGCCATCGTAAACTGCAACGACGTCTGCTCCTGCAGAAGCGCTAAAATCAATGCCCATATGCCCTGTGTAAACGCCAAGCGTTTGGTTGTAAACTACCGTTGATGAAGTGAAATCTTTTACAATGGTTGAGTTTGAAACCGGCAAAGTAAACACGATTTGTGTGCTAGTAGGTTTGTCAGGCGTGCTTTCTTCTGGGGTTGAGTCGTTAGAGCTTTCGTTTTTAGAAGAACTCTCTAGTGCGCTATCTGGTAAAACCTGCAAGATGCCACCCTGATTTTGATTGTTATTACTAGTCACTAAAATAACGGCAACTATCGTAGCAATTACGATAAGTGACCCGCCTATTAGCAAATAGTAGAGATTTTTTTTGACAAATTTAAGTACCGATAAGGTTTTCTTTTCCGACATAAATAAATATCCTCCAATTTTACGGCGTGTCGTAGCGCCTTTTGTGTCAAAATTATTGACCTTAAAAAGCTTTTTTATACAACTAGTGAAAAATTTTTTAAAAACTGCCGAAAATTATAGGTGTTCCTACTATAAAAACGCCGTTTCCGTAAGATAAATGGACGTTTATTTTGTAACCGTTTATGGTTATATAGTCATTTATTTGGTCAGTATAGTAATATTTACAATAAAAATCTTCGCCTTTTTCGCTAAAAACGTGTTTTGCATTTAATTTATTTATAAATTCGGTTGCAGACTTTTCGCTTAAAAACTCAACGCTTTCGCCTTTTAAGTGATTTTTAAAATATAATAGGTTGCAAGCGTTATCTTCTGGCAT
>JBGUUU010000024.1:0-15360 GCA_045133775.1 Christensenellaceae bacterium | reverse complement strand
CCTTGGCAATGAAGAGCGTTTTGCCTTCTACGAAAGAGCAAAAAAAGCCTACTGCGTTATAGCAACGGGCGAAAAGGCGATATATGCTAATATTATTCTTAAAAAGGGCGTAATTTAAAGGCTTATATACTTCGCTAGCCCGCGTTTTCTGTTTCGCTTTCAAAACCTTGGTGACCACAAAGGTCTACCAAGTCTTTTCAAGCTCACGAGCCTTGGCTAGCTCGCATCTAATCCTTTAAAAGTTTAAAGGCTTATCTACTTCGATAAGCGTCGTTTCTGTAAATTGCTCTTGACTGGGATGACCAACAAGGTCTATCCCATCCAATTTCAATTTACGAGCCTTGCCTATCTCGTATCTAAACCTTTAAATACTATTTTTTAAGGGTTTGTAAAAAGTATGCAACGTCACGTTGCTAATTATATAAGGTATATTATGAAAAAACTAATTTTAATTTTATTATCAATAGTAGTTTGTTTTGCGCTTATAAGTTGTTCTTGCGCAAAGGATAAACAAGAAAACCCAACTTCAATTGGTTCAGAAAAAGACGTTGGGGGAGATTATCCTGCAGAGTGGGAGTAAAAAGTAAAGTAAAAACCTTGCCATATCGGCAAGGTTTTTTGTTTTTAAATTCTTTCGTCGATTTTGTAAGTTGGAACAAGCTCTTTAACAAGGTGCTTCATATCGTCGGTTTCGTTATATGCGGCAGTATAAAGATTGTCTAAAGTGCTCCATAAATTATCTTCATCAAGCTTAATAGGCTGAGCGATGTTTATAAGACCGTTAGGCGTTTTTTGCATACCTTCTTCATCCATAAGGCGTTCTTCAAAAAGTTTTTCGCCAGGGCGAAGACCTGTGCATTTAATTTCAATATCAACGCCAGGTTCTAAACCAGAAAGTTTAATAAGGTTATAAGCTAAGTCGTAAATTCTAACAGGCTCGCCCATATCAAGAACAAAAATTTGACCGCCTTTAGCGTATGAGCCAGCTTGAAGAACGAGAGAAACAGCTTCAGGTATGGTCATAAAGTATCTAATAATATCTTTATGAGTTACGGTTACTGGGCCACCTTCGGATATTTGCTTTTTAAAGAGTGGAATAACCGAACCGTTAGAGCCTAAAACGTTACCAAATCTAACTGCAACGAAGTTTGTGTTTTTGCTATGTTTACCAATAGTTTGAATAATCATTTCGCAGATACGCTTTGTTGCGCCCATGATATTTGTTGGGTTAACTGCCTTATCTGTTGAAATTTGAACAAAGGTTTTTACGTTGTATTTATCTGCGCATTTAGCAAGGTTATACGTGCCAAAAACGTTGTTTTTAACGGCTTCGTTAGGGCTTGTTTCCATAAGTGGAACGTGTTTATGCGCTGCGGCGTGGAATACGATTTGTGGCTTATGCTTTGCAAACACGTCTTCAATTTTGCCTTTATCTCTTATGCTAGCGATAAGCGTTAATAAGTTAAGAGTAGGGTATTTTCTCTTTAATTCTTGTTCGATATCGTAAGCGCTATTTTCGTAAATGTCTAATATAATTAGTTGTTTTGGATTGTGGCTTGCAATTTGTCTACAAAGTTCGCTACCAATCGAGCCACCGCCACCTGTAACTAAAACGACTTGGTCTTCTATATAGCCGATAATTTCATTTACGTCTACGTCAACTTGGTCACGACCGAGAAGGTCTTGAACGTCAACTTCTCTAAGGTCGTTAACAGATATTTGTCCTTCTGCAAGTTGGTAAATGCTAGGAAGAATTTTTACAGGACAACCGCTGTCGTTACATCTTGAAATAATTTTACTAAGTCTTTTTCTGCCAGCTGAAGGCATTGTGATAAAGATTTCGTCAACTTTATATTCTTCAACGGCTTTTTTAATGTCGTAGGTTGTTCCAACTATTTTAACACCACCGATGTTTTTGCCAATTTTATCAACGTCGTCGTCAATAAGGCAAACTGCCGTGTAGTCTATCATGGCAGACGTTCTAAGCTCAGATAAAAGAGAGTTGCCCGCGTGGCCTGCGCCAACAATCATAACTCTTCTCAGTTTCTTCTTAGGGCGAGTGCTTTTCTTAGCGTAAATTCTAGCAAAGCCTATAATTCTGTTGTGGAATCTCGTAATAAGTGTTGAGTAGAAGGCAAAGGCAAGATATACGAGAGTAGTTGTAAATTTTACGTCTGAATGAACAAAAGCTACGTCGTATATTATGTTTGCAAAACCTACCGTAATAATTGCAACTGCAATTTTTAACGCTTCAACAATGCTAACGGCTTGAAAAACCATTGAGTATAAGCCAAGAACAGAGAAACAAAATAGGGTAAGCGTTAGGTTAAGAGCAAACCAGCCTGCAATTTTCCAGTCCATTGCAAAAAAGCCTAGCGTCCCGTAATAGGCAAAGAAAAGCGATAAAGATAGCAAAACTACGTCTATCGCAAACAATATTGTTTTTTTGAAACTTTCGCGTGATTTATTTTTCATACTTCACCTTTGCTACTAAAAGTAGCAGTACATACATATACTAGATGACATTATACCAAAGCAAAAAGGTTTTTGCAAGTGTTTTTCAAATTTAAAAGATAAATAGAGTAAACTTTGTGAGTTTTACTGAATAAAATTAAATAGGTAATTTTATGTTCTTTGCCGTTATTCAGTTATTTAGTGGTATTGCAGTTTTTCTTTACGGTTTAAAAACTATAAGTAAAGGTGCAGAAAATCTTATTGTCAACGTTAACCCCAAAACCTTTGGTGGTTTTGTTGATAAGCCTATAAAAGGCGCTATGCTAGGTGGAGTAGTTGCAGGGGTTACGCAAAGTAGCGTAGCCGTAAGTTTTATAACGGTCGGGCTCGTAGATTTAGGGGTTATTTCGTTTGTAAATTCCGTGCCAATTATTATGGGCGCAAACGTCGGCACTACAATCACGGCACAACTCGTTTCGCTTTCGGGTGCAAGTGGGGCAATTATTGGTGCAATATCTTCAATAATCGGCTTATTGGTGGGTTTTTTAAAAAATAAATTTGCAAATAGCCTTAGCGACGCGCTATTTGGTTTAGGCTTCATTTTCGTTGGTTTATCTATTATTGATAGAGAAATTTTAGCCCTTGTAGAAGTTGTGTGGCTAAAGAATTTGTTTTTGATAAATCATCCGTTTGTGTTAGTTATGAATGGACTAGTAATGACGGCAATCGTTCAAAGTTCTTCAGCAATAACGGGTATAATGATAATACTTGCCGGCAAGGGGTTAGTAAGTTTTAAGAACTCGGTATTTCTAACTTTAGGTGCAAACGTCGGCAGTTGTTTTTCAGTAGTTTTTGCATCGCTAAACAAGTCGTTACCGGCAAGGAGAGCGTCTGTTTTTAATCTTGTTTTTAATTGCTTAGGCGCGATTATGTTTTTGCCGATAGCCCTTTTTTTTAGCGATTTTTTATGCTCGATATTCTTAAAAGGTAGCGCTGACGTAAAAAGAGCTATTGCAAATTTTCACACCGTATTTAATTTGCTTTGCGCGTTAGTTTTTTTGCCGTTTTATAGGTTGCTCGCTAAATTGATTACAAAATTAGTTAAAGAAAACCATGTAAACAGTAGAGAAATCTCTACAAATAAAACTTTTACTTGTAAAAGTCGTCGCTTTTATTGACTTTTATCAATTTATTGTGTAAAATATGTTGTGGCGAATAAGGTAAAACTTGTTCGGTATTAAATTTTGATAATAAAAAATGTTCTTATAAGGAGAAACACAATGAACAAGAAGTCAATTAAAGACATCGACGTTAAAGGCAAAAAGTGTTTAGTAAGATGCGATTTCAACGTTCCTATGAAGGATGGCGTTATCACAGATGAAAACCGTATCAACGGCGCACTTCCAACCATTAAGTATCTTATGGATCACGGCGCAAAGGTAATTCTTTGCTCACACATGGGTAAGCCACACAACATTTATACTGAAGGCTTTGGTTTAAACAAAAAAGAAAAGAAAGCTGTAGAAGCTCTTCCAGAAAACGAAAGAGAAGCAGCTAAGGCAGAATATATTGCAAAGGCTTTAAAGGGCGATGCTAAAAAGTTCACTCTTGCCCCTGTTGCTGCAAGACTTAACGAGCTTTTAGATGGCAAGGTTGCGTTTGCAACTGATATCGTTGGCGAAGACGCTTGCGCTAAAGTTGCAGCTTTAAAAGAAGGTGAATGTGTTCTTCTTGAAAACCTTCGTTTTGATGCCGGTGAAGAAAAGAGACACGAAGATTTCTGCAAAAAGCTTGCTGCATTTGCAGACGTTTACGTAAACGACGCTTTCGGAACAGCTCACCGTTCGCACGCATCTACTGCAGCTATCGTTGAATACGGTCTTGTAGAAACTGCAGTTTGTGGTTTCCTTATTGAAAAAGAGCTTTCAGTTATGGCAGCATCTTTAGAAAACCCACAAAGACCATTTGTTGCTATCCTTGGTGGCGCAAAGGTTGCAGATAAGCTCAACGTTATTTCTAACCTTTTAGAAAAGTGCGATACACTCATTATCGGTGGTGGTATGGCATACACCTTCTTAAAGGCTCAAGGCTATGAAGTAGGCGCATCTATGGTTGACGAAAGCAAGATTGACTACTGTTTAGAAATGATGGCTAAAGCTAAAGAAGCTGGCAAGAAGATTCTTCTTCCTGTAGACGGCGTTCAAATTAAAGATTTCCCAAATCCTATCGACGCTCCAATCGATACAGTTATTAGAAACGTTGGCGAATTTGCCCCTGATATGGAATCTTGTGATATCGGTCCAAAGACTAGAGAGCTTTATGCTGCTGCATTAAAGGGTGCTAAGACCGTTATTTGGAACGGACCTATGGGCGTATTCGAAAACCCAACTTTAGCAGCTGGTACTAATGCAATCGCAAAGGCTATGGCAGCTTGCGAAGGCGCAACTACAATTATCGGTGGTGGTGACTCTGCTGCTGCAGTTGCTCAACTTGGCTATGCTGATAAGATGACTCACATTTCTACAGGTGGCGGTGCATCTCTTGAACTTTTCGAAGGCAAGAAGCTCCCAGGTATCGAGTGTCTTAACGATAAGAACTAATCAATAGTAAATTTGGCTCTTGCACAATCATATTATCATTGATTTGCACGAGCCTTTTACATTTTTATTAAAGCAAAAAAGGAGAAAGTATGAATTATTTAATTTTAATTGTATTGTTTGCTTCTTTACTTGCTCTTTCATTCGCTTTCCTTAACTTTTATCTTGTTAAAAAGATGAAAGAAGGTAGCGAGCGCATGCAAGAAATTGCAGCAGCAATTAGAGAAGGCGCAAACGCATTTATTCATTACGAATATAAAATAGTAGCTATAATCGGTTCGTTTATCGCTGTTGTTTTAGGTTTAGTAATTTCTTGGCAAACTGGTATATCTTTCGTTATCGGCGCGATAATGAGTGCGACTGCGGGATTTATCGGTATGAAAATTGCAACTTATGCAAACGTTAGAGTTGCAAACGAAGCAAATAACACACGTGATATCGGCAAAACTTTAAAAGTTGCATATCGTGGTGGCTCAGTTATGGGGCTTTGCGTTGCTGGTTTTGCTCTTTTAGGTGTAATTATTGTTTACGCGCTTTTCGGTATTTTAGGTGGAATGCTTGAAGTAACAGCGGCAAGCACGGTTGTAACACACGTTAACCCAATTACAGGGTCAAGCTACAACTTCTCACTTGTTCTTTCTGGTTATGCTCTTGGTTGTTCAATTATCGCTCTTTTCAACCGTGTTGGCGGCGGTATTTACACTAAGGCTGCAGATATGGGTGCTGACCTTGTTGGTAAAACAGAGGCTCATATTCCAGAAGATGACCCAAGAAACCCAGCAACTATTGCAGACAACGTAGGTGATAACGTTGGTGACGTAGCTGGTCTTGGTGCAGACCTTTTAGAAAGTTACGTAGGTGCAATTCTTTCTTGTGCTATTCTTGCTATCGAAATATTTACGCACAATATGGCGTTTAATTCTACTACGCTCTATGCAAAAATGGTAATATTCCCAATATTGTTTGCTGGCGTTGGTCTTGTTGCTTGTGTAATCGGTATTGGCGCAACACTCTTTAAGAGAAAGCTTTCTAATAATCCTCACATGGAATTGAATATATCTACGTGGATTTCTGCCGGTCTTGCAATTGCTTTAGGTTTTGTGCTTACGTTCTTCTTATTTGCAGGTGAAGAGACAAAGCAACTTGAAGCAGCAGGTCTTACTTTAGGTAGAATTACCCCTTGGGTTACAGCCACAATTGGTATTGCGGTAGGCGTTCTTATTGGTATTATATCTGAGTATTATACAAGCTACGACTACAAGCCTACAAAGGGTATTTCTAATGCATCAAGAGAAGGTCCTGCCCTTACAATTACTCAAGGTATGGCAACTGGTATGATTTCTTGTATGCTCCCTGTTGTTTGCTTAGGTATTGCAATTTATGCTTGTTATATGTTAGGTGGTATGTATGGTGTAGGTTGTGGTGCAATTGGTATGCTTTGTTTCGTTGCTACAACAGTTTCAGTTGACTCGTACGGACCAATAAGCGATAATGCTGGTGGTATTGCAGAAATGAGTGGTCTTGATAAAGACGTTAGAAGTATTACAGATAAGCTTGATAGCGTAGGTAACACTACTGCTGCAATAGGAAAAGGCTTCGCAATCGGCTCAGCAGCACTTGCAACTGTTTCAATGATGAGTAGTTATCTCTATTCTTTCATGAGCACACTCACTCTTAACATTATATCTAAAGAAGTTCTTGTAGGTGCACTTATAGGTGGTGCTCTTCCATTTCTCTTTAGTGGTATGCTTATCAACTCAGTTGCTAAAGCCGCAAGAAAGATGGTAGTAGAAGTTAGAAGACAATTCAAGGAAAAACCGGGTATTTTAGAAGGGACAGAACGTCCTGACTATAAGAGATGTATTACAATTTCTTCTCAAGGTGCATTAAAAGAGATGATTCTTCCTGCGCTTGTAGCAATTGCATTCCCAGTTGTTTGCGGTGTTGTTTTTGGTCCATATTTCGTAGGTGGCTTACTTATCGGTGCAACTATTAGCGCTATAATGCTTGCAATCTTTACAGGTAACGCAGGTGGCGCTTGGGATAACGCTAAGAAGTATATTGAAGTTGGTGGAATTGAAGGTGCAGCAAAGGGAACGCCTGCGCACGATGCGTCAATCGTTGGCGATACCGTTGGTGACCCATTAAAAGATACCGTAGGTCCATCACTCGATATTTTAATTAAGATAATGAGCACGATTGCGCTTGTTTGCGTAGCAATCTTTATTGGTCTTATCTAATTAAAAGCAAATAATAATTAAAGTGTGGCTAGTCCACACTTTTTTTATAAAAAACAATTGCAATATAATAAAAAAAGTGATACAATATCATAGGAAAAAATATAAAAGAAATAATTAAAATTATTTCAAGGAGATTTTATAATGAGAAAAGCAATAATTGCAGGTAACTGGAAAATGAATAAAACCATGGCTGAAACAAAGGCTATGATTACTGAACTTGCTCCACTTGTAAAAGATGCTGATTGCGACGTAGTTCTTTGCGTTCCTTTCACTAACTTACAAACTGCTAAAAAGGCAGCAAAGGGCACTAACATTAAAATCGGTGCAGAAAACGTTCACTGGGCTCCATCTGGCGCATTTACTGGCGAAATTTCTGCAGATATGCTTAAAGAACTTAAAGTTGACTACGTTATCATCGGTCACAGCGAAAGAAGACAATACTTTGGCGAAACTGATGAAACAGTAAACAAGAGAACACAAGCTGCATTAAACGCTAAAATTAAGCCTATCGTTTGCGTAGGCGAAACAGAAGCTGAAAGAGAAGCAGGTCTTACTGAAAAGGTTCTTGAAAAACAAATCGTTGAAGGTCTTAAGGGCTTTAAAGCTAAAGATTTCGAAAAAATCGTTATCGCTTACGAACCAGTTTGGGCTATGGGAACAGGTAAAACTGCAACTGCTACAGACGCTAACAGCACTATCGGTTATATCAGACACCTTCTTGCAAAGAAATTCCATAGAAGCATAGCAGAAAAGACTAGAATTCAATACGGTGGTTCTATGAACGTTAAAAACTGTAAAGAACTTATGGCAGAAGAAGAAATCGACGGTGGTCTTATCGGTGGCGCATCATTAAAGGCTGCAGATTTCTCAGTTATCGTAAACTACAATAAATAATTTATAAAAAATTAAAGTATACAGGGGCGGCGGTGTCGCCCCTATAAAAACGTATAAAGGAGTTATTATGAACACTAGACCAGTATGTCTTTTTATAATGGACGGTTATGCTTTTGGCGAAAAAGATAAGGGCAATGCAATCGAAATTGCAAACGTAGGCGTTATCAATTCGCTTATGGCTAAATATCCATCAACAACTATCGGCGCAAGCGGTCTTTCAGTAGGTCTTCCAGATGGTCAAATGGGTAACAGTGAAGTAGGTCACCTTAACATGGGTGCAGGTAGAATTGTTTACCAAGATTTAACTAGAATTACTAAAGCTATCGAAGATGGCGATTTCTTTGAAAACGCAGGTCTTGCTGAAGCTATGGATAGCGCAAAAGCTAACGGCAAGAAGCTTCACCTTTACGGTCTTTTATCTTCTGGTGGCGTTCATAGCCACAATACTCACCTTTACGCTCTTTTAGAAATGGCAAAGAAGAAGGGTCTTACCGAAGTTTTTGTTCATTGCTTTATGGACGGACGTGACGTTCCACCATCAAGCGGTATTGATTTCGTAAAAGAACTTGAATCTAAGATTCAAGAAATCGGTTGCGGTAAAATTGCTACCGTAGGCGGAAGATATTACGTAATGGATAGAGATAACCGTTGGGAAAGAGTTGAAAAGGCATACGATTGCTTAACTATCGGTAAAGGCGAAACTGCAAATAGTGGTGTAGAAGCCGTTGAACAAAGCTACGCAAAGGGCGAAACAGATGAATTTATCCTTCCTACAAACGTTGTAGAAAACGGCAAGGCTGTTGGTCTTATCGAAAAGGGCGACTCAGTAATTTTCTTCAACTTCCGTCCTGACAGAGCAAGAGAAATTACTAGAGCGTTTACTGAAGAGAACTTTGGCGGTTTTGAAAGAAAGACTGGTTATTTAGGTCTTAACTATATTGGTTTTACTAAATATGATGAAACCTTTAAAAATGCTAAAATTGCTTTCGGCAAACAAGAAATGAACAACACCTTAGGTAAATTCTTATCTGATAAGGGTTACACTCAACTTCGTATTGCAGAAACTGAAAAATATGCGCACGTAACCTTCTTCTTCAACGGTGGTGTAGAAGCTCCAGAAAAGAACGAGTATAGAGATTTAATTCCTTCGCCAAAGGTTGCAACTTACGACTTAAAGCCAGAAATGAGCGCGTTAGAAGTTACAGATAAGGTTTTAGAAGAAATAGCAAGCGACAAATTCGACGTTATTATCTTAAACTACGCTAACTGTGATATGGTTGGTCACACAGGTGTTATCGACGCTGCAGTTACTGCAGTTAAAACAGTTGAAGCTTGCATAGGTAAAATTACTGATGCAGTTCTTGCAAAGGGTGGTAGTTGTATTATTACTGCAGACCACGGCAATGCAGATAAGATGATTGACGTAGACGGTTCGCCATTTACAGCGCACACAACTAATATCGTTCCTTTCATTTTAGTAAGCGAAGAGTTTAAGGGCGTTAAACTTCGTGAAGGTGGTGTTCTTGCAGACGTTGCGCCTACTCTTTTAGAAGTTATGGGCGAAGAACAACCTGTAGAAATGACAGGTAAGTCGTTAATAGTTAAATAAAACTGTAAATTAAGTCAAAAAGCATATAAAAATGCTTGCTAAACTTAAAAGTTTATGTTAAAATAACTATTGCTTGATTATAAAATTAAATTGGAGATATACTTATGTTAAATCTTTTATTTGGATGGAAGGTAATGCGTTTGGTTTGCATTCCTAGTCTTATAATTTCTGCTATTTGCGCAGTATTTATTATCATTGTTATAATGCTTCAACAAAGCAATTCGAATGGTATCGGTGCTCTTGGTGGCCAACAAGATACTTTCTATAGCAAGAACAAAGGTAAAACGTTAGAAAGCAAGCTTCGTAAGCTTACGGTAATTGCAGTTTCTGTAATGGCTGTGTTTATGATTCTTTTCTGTGTAATGGTATTCCACGTTCAATCATAATAATAAAAGCAAAGTGGCGGGTATTGAGTATCCGCCACTATTTTTTTAAGGCGTATAAACTTCGGTATGCGTCGTTTCTATAAATTGCTCTTGACTGGGATGACCGATAAGGTCTATCCCATCCAATTTCAATTTATGAGCCTAGCCTACCTTGTTTCTACACCTTAAAAACCAACTTTTTAAAAGTAAGAATACATGGATGCAACGTTATCCTTATCTTTTCAATCATACAAGACTCGGCTAGTCTTACTTTACACGTTTATATTTTTTAAAAAATACTAGAATTGATATATATGGATTTATACTCATTAATTAAACAAAACTTTATATCGGGCGAGTGGAAAAATATTTCGCTCAAAAAAATCAACTCGCTATTAGAAGCCAAAAAACCTTTCGAGCAAAAAGCAGTGCTTAAAATTTTAAACTCGCTTGAAAACGACGGCGTAATTGTTTTTTTAGACGGTTTTTACGTTGCAACCGAGCAAGCCGATTTAATAAAAGGCGTTTTAAGGGGCAACGAAAAGGGCTTTGCTTTTTTAGTGCCAGAAAAAGGTGGTAGCGATTATTTTATACCTAATCGTAACTTAAACGGAGCAATGCACCAAGATCTTGTCTTGGCGAAAAAGGTAGAAAATTCTATTAAAGGGTCTAACGACGAAGCAGAAGTTATTCGCATTTTAAAGCGTGGGGTAACCGTGCTTAGTGGAACGTTTTTCGTTGATAGGGGTAGATGCGTCGTTCGCCCAGACGATAAGAATTTCTTTGAAGACGTGTATATTGTTCGTGGCAAAGAAAAGAACGCTAAGACAGGCGATAAGGTATTGGTAAGAATTGTCGGCTATTTTAAAGGTTATAGTCCAGACGGTGAAATTTTAGAAGTATTAGGTAAACGATACGAACTTTTTGCAGAAGAAAATTCTATTATAAAAGGCAGTGGTTTTGAAGAAAACTTTAACAAAAAAGTTTTAGCCGAAGTTGCCAAAATTCCACAAGAAGTTGGCGATAATGAGCTTATAGGCAGGCTTAATTTAACTGATAGGCTTATTATAACCATTGATGGTGACGATTCGAGAGACTTTGACGATGCAGTTGAAGTTGAAATTTTAGATAATGGCAATTATCGTCTAGGCGTTCACATTGCAGACGTTTCGGAATACGTAAAGCCTGGTAGCGCATTAGATGAAGAAGCCTTTAAGCGTTCAACAAGCGTATATTTCCCAGATAGAGTTTTACCAATGCTCCCACGCGAGCTTTCAAACGGAATATGCTCACTCAACGAAGGAGTTGTTCGTTTGACGCTCTCTTGCATAATGGAAATTGATTCGAGTGGCGAAGTTGTAGATAGGCAAATTGTAAAATCTGCAATCAAGTCTAAACGTAGAATGACCTATAATCAAGTTGAAGCGATAGTTGATGGCGACGAGAAGCTTTCTAAAGAGTTTGCAGACGTAAAGCCAATGCTTATGTTAATGGCAGATTTGCAAACCATTTTAACAAACAAGCGTGACGAAAGGGGTAGCGTTGATTTAGACGTTAAAGAAGCTCATATAACGTATAATGACGGTAAAATTTGCGTAGGGCAAAGACAGTCAAAGCGCGCATATAAAATCATTGAAGAATTTATGGTTCTTGCAAATGAGTGCATTGCAGAATTTGCTTACTACCAAGAGTTGCCGATTTTATATAGAACACACGAAAAGCCTAGCGTTGAAAAAGCAACTGCATTTATCGAGTTTTTAAAGGTGCTTGGTGTAAACGTAAAATGGCGCGCAGATAACGTTCATCCTAGCGATTTCTCTTCAGTTTTAGAAAGAATTAAAGATAAACCTTTTTTCTCTATTGTAAACAGAGTAATGCTTCGCTCAATGCAAAAGGCGAAATATTATCCAGAAAATTTAGGGCATTTTGGGCTTTCTAGTAATTGCTATTGCCACTTTACTTCGCCTATTAGAAGATATCCTGATTTAATCGTTCACAGGGTTATAAAATATGCTTTAGATGGCGAAATAAGTGCGATAAACGACTTATATGGCGACTTTATATATGATTCCGCATCGCAAACTTCAGAAAAAGAGAAGAAGGCAGACGAAGTTGAGAGAGCTGTTGACGACCTTTATAAAGTAAAATATATGGAGCAGTTTATAGGTCAAGAATTTGATGCCGTAATTAGTGGCGTAACTTCGTTTGGTGTATTTTGTGAACTTGAAAATACGGTCGAAGGCTTTACCCCTATCGAGTGTTTGCCTAGGGCAAATTATACGTTCGACAAAAACACGTTTACCCTTTATTCTCCAAAGCACACGTTTAAGCTTGGAGAAAAGGTAAGAATTGGGGTGATGGGCGTAGATATGTCTTCAAGGCGCACGGAATTTATAATATTACACAAATTATAAAATATTGGCAATAAACTCTTGAAAAAATACTCAAAAAGAATTATAATTATAATATGAAAGTTATAACTGAAAATAGAGAAGCAAAATTTGAATATTTTATAGAAGACTCTTACGAAGCAGGCATTCAACTTGACGGTGGCGAAGTTAAATCAATAAGGGCAGGCAACGTCAATTTAAAAGATGCGTATTGTTCTATTCACAATCAAGAGTTGCTTGTTAAGGGTATGCACGTTGCCGTGTATGATAAGGCAGGGGCATACAACGTAAAAGATAGCCGTAGAGAGAGAAGACTTCTTTTGCATAAAAGCGAGATTAATCGCCTTATAGGCAAGGTTAATGAAAAAGGCTACACCTTAGTTCCGTTAAAACTTTATTTTAAAGGATCGCTTATAAAAATGGAAGTTGGGCTTTGCAAAGGTAAACACACCTACGATAAAAAGCAGTCTATAAAAGAGAGAGATTTAGATAGAACAGCAAAAAGAGATATCAAAAACTTTGGATTTTAAATTTTCGCCGTCGCAAAAGTTAGTGACGGCGTTGTTTTTTACTTATTAATAAGTAAATTTTAAAAATCAATTGCAAAAAGCAAGTTTTTACTGTATAATTGTTATAGCTTTAAAAATTGACGGAAAATCTTTATTTCAAAGATTATCAAGGAGAGAAAATGGAACAAAAAGTTGCAATAATTATAGGCGCAGGTCCTGCAGGCTTAACTGCCGCATACGAGCTTTTAACAAAATCAAACGTAAAGCCTATTATTTTAGAGAGTGAAGATTTTATAGGTGGCATTTCTAGAACTGCAACTTATAAGGGCAACCGTATGGATATCGGTGGCCATAGATTTTTCTCAAAAGATGAAAGGGTAACTAATCTTTGGACAAAAATGCTCCCAGTTCAAGGTGCTCCTGCATACGACGATAAGGTTTTAGGTAGAGAAAAGCCTTTAGTAGAAGGTGGTCCAAACCCAGAAGAAAGTGATGAAGTAATGCTTGTAAGAGATAGAGTTTCAAGAATTATCTGGCGTAAGAAATTCTTTGATTATCCTATTTCTTTAAAGCCAAGAACGTTTATAAACATGGGCTTTTGGAATACTACAAAAGCAGGCTTTGGCTACATTGGTAGTTGTATTAAAAAACTTCCAGAAGACAACCTTGAAAATTTCTATATAAACCGTTTTGGTAGACCTTTATACTCAATGTTTTTCGAAAGTTATACAGAAAAGCTTTGGGGCGTGCATCCGTCTAATATTTCAGCAGATTGGGGTGCGCAAAGGGTAAAAGGTCTTTCTATCATGAAAGCTATTAAAAACGCTTTTGCAAAGATCTTCAAGGGCAAAAAGAGAGAAGTTGAAACAAGCCTTATCGAGCAATTTATTTATCCTAAAAAAGGTCCGGGTCAGCTTTATGAGAAGATGGCAGAAGAAATTAAAAAGCTCGGTGGTCAAATTTTAAACGGCGTAACTGTTAACGGCGTCAAAACCGAAAACGGCAAAATAGTTTCCGTTCAAGCTGTTGATAAAGACGGTAATAGTTTAGAATACGTAGGCGATTACTACGTATCATCAATGCCAATTAAAGATTTAATAATTGCTATTGGTAGCGAAAATTGTGGCGAAGAAGTATATCGCATTGCAACAAAGCTCCCTTATAGAGATTTTATGACTGCAGGTCTTTTACTCAACGGCTTAAAGGTTAAAAATAAAACGAAAATGAAAACGCTTGGCAATATTGTGCCAGACTGTTGGATTTACGTGCAAGATAGAGACGTTACGCTAGGCAGAATTCAAATTTTTAACAACTGGTCGCCGTATATGGTGCAAAACCCAGCTGAAAACGTTTGGGTAGGTTTAGAGTATTTTTGTAACGAAGGCGATGAGATGTGGTGCGCTAAAGATGAAGACTTTATTGCTAAAGCAATAAAAGAGCTTATTAGCGTAGGCGTTATTGAAAATGAAGACGCAGTTTTAGATTCAACGCTTATAAGAGTTAAAAAGGCATATCCTGCATATTTTGGCACTTATGCCGAGTTTGACAAGGTTAAAGATTATTTAAACACATTAGAAAATCTTTATTGCGTAGGTAGAAATGGTCAACACAGGTATAATAATATGGATCACTCAATGGTAACTTCTATGGTTGCTTGCGAGAGTATTATAAACGGTAATACCGATAAAACCGACCTTTGGAACGTAAACACTGAAAAGGCTTATCACGAAACAAAGGCAGAAACCGAAAATAAAGAAGAAAGATAAATATGGAAACAGTAACTAAAACATTTTTTGCAGAAGGCAAAGATGAGCAAATAACTACAAGAAAAAGAGCGAAATCAATACTTGAAGAGCTTGTTTTTTACGTGTTATTATTTGTTGCAACGCTCTTTTTGTTTATCGCAATAAAACCATATTATAAAAATTCAGACGAAGGCATAAGGGCAGGCGTTTACGCCCAAACGATAATGGCAATTTTAATTGCCTTTGTGCTTATCGTTGCAGTTTGCATTGTTTTATTTAGAAATTTAGATAGAAAAAATGCAATTTTTCTGCTTTTTATAATTGGTGTAATAATTAGGCTTTGCTATATGCTTTATACTCCTATCACGTCACGCCAACACGATACCTTTAACAAGGCAAACACAGGGCACGAAGCATACGCTTGGTCGATTTTCTCAACGGGCAAATTGCCAACTACGAATAGTTATCAGTTTTATCATCCACCGTTAAATGCTTTTTTGCAGGCAAACTTTATGAAGTTTATGCAAGCGTTTACGAGTTTTTTAACAGAAAACTTT
>JBGUUU010000023.1:0-10459 GCA_045133775.1 Christensenellaceae bacterium | reverse complement strand
AAAAAACTTGCCAAATTTTCTATTTTGGCAAGTTATTCTATTCCTTCAGTTAGTTCGTCAAATGATGTATTTAACACTTTTATAATCTTAATTATATTGTATAGTGATGGCTCAACCTTGTTGCATTCCCATTCGCTAACTCGTTGTTGAGTTGTTTCCATTTTTACAGCAAACTCTTTTTGACTAAGTTTATTTAGTTTTCTTAATACTTTTAAATTTTCACCGAAACTGTTCATATTTTTATTTTACACTAAAACAAGTGTTTTTATTTGACATACACTAAATATAGTGTTATAATACAATAAAAAAGGAGAAATAATTATGGAAATTAATAAAAGTTTTTGGAGCGAAATGACGTTTTTAAAGGTGTTATTTTTCTGGCTTATTATTCCTTTGTTGGTAGCTCTTATTGTTGCTAAATCTTTTAATGCAAAAATTTTAAAAGATAAAATCACTGTTACAGACGGTGTTTTTAACAAAAGAAATAATGAGTATCCACTTGCAGGCGTTACAAGTATAACGATTGATCAGCCGTTTTTTGGACGCATTTTCAACTATGGTAACGTAACTGTTTCATTGGCAGGGGGGAAGACAGTTTACTTGAACGGGGTTAAAAGACCTTTTGAAATCAAGCAATACTTGGAATCTCAACTTGCAAAAGTTGCGTCAGCAAATCATATGCTTGTAAACTAATATAAATTAAAGTTAAAAGGGGCGAGTTTGTCGTCCCTTTTTTATTGCTATTGGCAGACTTGTTCAGATTTTAATTTAAAAATCGCTTTTATAAATTATATGAAATGTATTGTGTTGATCATAATTTTATGCTATAATAATTACATTATCAAACTAGGAGCAAGCCTATGACAACAAAAGAACACGATAGCAAGATTAAAAGAGTAATAATTTCTGAGCAAGAAATTCAAGAAGCAATCAAAAAAGTTGGTGCAGAAATATCAAAAGAATACGACGGAAAGCCTTTACTTTTAGTAAGCGTGTTAAAGGGTGCTTTTGTGTTTATGGCAGACCTTTGTAGAGCGATAACTATTCCTTTAGAGCTTGACTTTATGAGCGCAAGCAGTTACGGCGCAGGAACTGTTTCATCGGGAACTGTTAGAATAGATTTTGACTTAAAGCACGATATTTCTAACTATCACGTTATAATCGTTGAAGATATCGTTGATACGGGTAGAACGCTTAAAGAAATCGTTCGTTTGTTAAATAATAGAAATCCACTTTCATTAAAGGTTGTAAGCCTTTTAGATAAGCCAGATAGAAGAGTGGTTGAATTTGAAGCAGACCAAGTTCTTTTTACTATTCCAGATTTCTTTGTAATAGGCTACGGCTTAGATTTTAACGAGTATTATCGCAATCTTCCATACATTGCAGAATACGACCCAAGCAAATAAAAAACGCGCCCCCTTAACCCAAACGGTTAAGGGGGCTTTTGCTTGCTAAATTTGATAAAAACTTGCCTATAAGTCGATTATTTAGCTATATTTTGCCATATTCTATAAGTTTTTCGGCTATTTGAACGGCGTTTAGGCTTGCGCCTTTTAAGGTGTTGTCGCCAACGCAAAAGTAGCTGAGCCCACTTTTAAATGCTAAACTTCTCTTTATTCGCCCAACAAAAACTTCGCATTTGTTGTTTGCACTTTGAGCTAAAGGCATATCGCAAAGAGCTATGCCGTCAACCCCTTTAAAAATTGTTTTAATATCTTCATCATAAAACGTTTTTTCAAACTCTAATTCAACGCTTATGCCATGGCAATTTTCAATAGGTACTCTAACGCAGGTTGCCGAAACAAAAACGTCTTTTTTAAGTATCTTTTTCGTTTCTTCAATCATTTTAATTTCTTCGTCTGTGTAGCCGTATATAGAGAAGTTGCCTATCTGTGGTATAACGTTTTTGCTAATATCTGCTTGATAAAATTTGGGCTCATAACCATTTTTACAGCGATAAAAATCATCTATTCCTTTTTGCCCGCTACCACTAACTGCTTGGTAGGTAGTATAAATTATGCGTTTTATGCCAAAATTCTCATTTAGGACCTTTAGTGGTAAAATTGCTATGGCAGTCGAGCAGTTTGGGTTTGCAATAAGTCTTGAGCTTGTTGTTTTTAAAACTTCGCAATTAATTTCGGGTATAACAAGTGGTATTTTAGGATTTTGTCTAAAGGCGCTGGAGTTGTCTATAACGTAGGCGCCTTCGTTTATAGCAGTAGGGGCGTGCCTTTGTGAGATAGCTTTACCTGCGCTAAAAAAGGCTAAGTCAACGCCAATAAAACAACCGCCAGCAAGGGGTTGAACCGTATATTCTTTACCAAAGGCAAATATTTTCTTGCCAACACTTTTTGATGATGCAAAGAGCTTTAAGTTTTTTATAGGAAAATTTCTTTGCTCTAAAACGTGTAAAAATTTGTTGCCAATAAGCCCAGTTGCGCCAACTAAGGCTACGTTATAACTTTTATTCATAGTCTATTTTATGCAAAATTTGTAAAAAAAGTTAAAAAATACCCTTTATAAAATTTTTTACTTGTAAAAAATAAATAAATATGCTAAAATAGGTGTGTTTTATAAAGGGAAGTCTATGTCTAAATTTTATGCAGTAAAAGGCGAAGAAAATAGAATATTTACCGAGTGGGGCGATTGCCAAGCTTTTTTATCCCAAACAAAGGGTAACGGAAACAAGTATAAAAGCTTTCACACGCTAGAAGAAGCGCAGGCCTATATTGAAGGAACACAAAAATATGCCGAGATTTTGGAGAGTGATCTTTCGCAAGGCTATGCCGTAGCATTTACAGACGGTAGCTTTGAAGAGAGCGTTGGTAAGTATTCATTTGGCGTAGTTGCCATAAGTCCAGACGGCAAGGAAAGAAGGTTTAGTGGTAGGGGCGAAGAGCCAGCCTTCTTGCCTACTCGAAATATTGCAGGCGAAGTAGACGGTGTTTTAACTGCAGTTAGGTGGGCTTTTTTAAACGGATATGAAAAGATAAAAATATACCACGATTACGAAGGTTTATCTGCCTGGGCAATAGGGGTGTGGGCAACCAATAGTCCAATTTCAGTTTATTACGTAAGAGAATTTGCAAAATACAAAGGCGTGGTAGACGTTAAATTTGTAAAGGTAAAAGGGCATAGCAACCACAAGTATAACGAGATGGTTGACCAGCTTGCAAAAGAAGCCTTATTCGATGGCAAGGTTGAGCCACTCGTTGGTAGGGGTTTCAAAATTAGTGGCACTAGCGAATATAGCGATATAATTGCTTGTATAAATCAAAAAGCGCCAAGGGCAAAAACATTTGAAAGGCTTGGTGGCACGGTGTTTACCTATGGCGAAGAAAAATTAGCCGTTTACCCAAGATTTTCCGCAACGTCGATAGTTGGCACAAACGGCTTTCTATTTTGTATAGCGCTTACGGTTGCGCTAGCAAAGTTCGGTAAAAAAGACGTAAATCGACTTATAGAAAGGTGTTTAGACGTTATAGTAGAAAAACAAGAGCCTTTAGACGGCTTTGAAATTTCTAATTTAATGCTAAGCCAAATTGATTGCAATTTTGCCCCAGCTATTTTATTTAGCTTGGAAGAGATTGAAAATGCAATTAAAAATTCCCTTTCAGTAAACGGCAAAATTTCACCTTATTTTGAAAAGACTAGTAACGGTTTTAACCTTATGGTTAGCCATAAAAATACAGAAAATTTAGAAAAAGCATATGCCTTTTTCTATGAGCAAAGAATAAATTATTTCAACTTAAATTTAAACCGAGAGCAAGCCGAAAACGTTATAAAGCAATGTAGGGTTTTAGCAGAAAAGCTCAAAACGGAGGGGTAATGGATAGAGAAATAATGCGAATGCTTGCCCACGTAAAAGACACTACGGGCAAGGAAATAAGAGTATACTTAGATAGTCAGGATAATTTTTATTCTACTTTAGAAAATGATACTCCGTCAATATTTGCAGGCAAAGTAAAGGAAACGGTTTCTTGCGAAGAAAACGGCAAAACATATTTTACATTTAAGCACAACGCCCAAAGATATACGGGATATATCGACGGCGCTACTGATGCTGATAAAACCATCGCAACTCTTATCGGTGAGCTTTTAGAAAACGGCGCAGGTAAAGACATTGCAGGTGGAAAGGGCGATTCTTTAGCAACTGCCATAGTTGGCGATTGTAGTGGAATACGTCTTCAAAAGGTTATTAGCGAGTTTTCAATTCCTGAATATCCATGCACGGCAACCGTTTTACACGTGGCGAGTGGCAGGGTAGACGACGTTGTTAATTTTATGGAAAACTTTAAAACGGACGCACAAGATCTGTGCGTTGCTACCGATAATTTCACTTGTGTTTACGTTAGATTTGGCAGTTCGCAAGAAGAAAGCGAATATCGCTCTTTAACCGATTTTGCAGACTTTTTATGCCACTCTATTGCAGACGAGCTTGGCATTTGCGTAAAAATCGGTATTGGTGGCACGGTTGCAAGTTTTGCCGATTGTTCAGTTTCTTACCACCAAGCGCAGACGGCTATTAGAATGGATAACGTTTTTGGTGGCAAGTCTAGGGTTTCAACCTATAAGGAATACGTTTTTGTAAAAATGCTTGAAGATATGCCAAAGCATAAATTACAGGAGTTTCTTGATATTTTAGAAGATCAAGAAGCAAAGAGTATGTTTGCCGACGTTGAAATGATTGCAACTGCCGAAGAGTTTTTGCACACCAGCTTAAACGTTTCTGAAACGTCGAGAAATCTCTATATGCACAGAAACACCTTGATGTATAGATTGGATAAAATTGAGAGAGCAACAGGGCTTGATATACGTAAATTCCAAGATGCTATGACTTTTAGGCTTATTATAATTTTACATAAGCTTTTAGGCTAGTTAGGAGAGTAAATTTTGAAAAAGATATTAGCAGTTATAGGCGTTTTAGTGTTTGGCGCAGGTATGTTTTTCGTGGGGTATTTTGTTAGAAACTTTAAAGACCCAGACCTTGTATCGCTAAAATTTGTGCTTGACACCTATAAAAAACATTATTTAGAGCAAGAAGATAACTATATCGAGCTTATGGTTGAAGGGCTTTTAGATGAGTATTCCGAGTATTACACTAAGGAAGAATACGAGCTCATCAAGAAGACGGCCAAGGGCGTAAGGTCTGGTATAGGCGTTACCGTTGCTAACCGTGATGGAAACGCATATCTTTCAGATATAAAGGGCAATTCGCCTGCAGAAATTGCGGGTGTTAAAAAAGGTGGTTATATAATAGGTATGAAAAAAGCCACCGCAACCGAATTCGTGGCTATCGATTATACAACTTTTTCTGCCACGATAGATTCCTATGCAAACGGCGAAAAGTTTAATTTAAAGGTTGATTATAACGGCGAAGAAAAGGTCTTTGAAGTTGCAAAAAGAGAATATACCGAAACGTATGTGTTTTATGCAGATTCTACAGGCTCTTATCGTTTCACCGACTGGGGTGGTTCGTCGCTCGAGCTTGTTAAATACGATTTAGAGCTTGAATTTGTTTTGCCAAATGATACTGCATATTTAAGGTATAGGTCGTTTAACGGCACAAGCAATGATTTATACGGTTCTGCAAAACAGGTAGAAGAAGTTATGGAAAAATTTAAGTCTACCGGCAAGAGTAAGATTATATTAGATTTGCGTGGCAACGGTGGTGGCTATATGGATATAATGTGCGATGTTAGCGCGCATTTCGTAGGCGCTCAAAGAAACGATAGGGTGCTTGTTTCTTATGCCAAGTATAAAGACGGCAAAAAAGACGAGTTTAAGTCTGCAAAAGTGAAATATACCGACTACGGCTTTTCAAATATAATTATTTTGGCGGATAGCAACACGGCGTCTGCATCAGAAGCGTTTATCGGTGCTTGTCTTGATTATGACGACCGAAACGTCGTAGACGTCGTTTTGTCGAGAAACGGAAACGGCGAATATAAAACCTACGGCAAGGGTATTATGCAAACTACGTTCGTTAACTTCACAGTTGGCGACGCTTTAAAGCTTACTACGGCTAAAATTTATTGGCCAAAGTCAAACGTTTCAATTCACGGCGTTGGCGTAACAAAGAATTTAACTGCGTTTGCAAGCAAAATTCACTATGCGCCTTACCAAGAAAATATCGATTACGAGCTTGCCTACGCTCTTACGTTATAATTAATCTAAATAGTTTTCAATTGTCGCTCCAACGTCTGTTGGGGCGACGTTTTTTATAGGCGCTAGATAGTCGTTTTTTGCTTCATCATCGCTTTCTAAATCTTCTTCGCTAACATTAGGTTGTTTTGTAAAAAGAGTAGTAAAAAGGGGCAATAGGCTCTTTAAATCCCCACCAGATACCACGTTTGCAAATTGCTCCGAAGATAAAAAGTCAATAGTTTTTTTGTCTACTCCAAGCAGTTGAAAAACAGGCGTAAACGACGGGAAGTCTATTCTAGCTAAAAGTTCTTTTATAGAAGAAAATCTTTCTCCGCCTAAAAGTATTCCAATTAAGAGTAGCGATAAAATATTCATAAAAGCTCCTTATAAAAAAGTGTTTGTAACATTTTTCTTTTCTCATAGCATAAATATGTGATAGCGGAGAAAAGATATGAAGGATTTTAACAGCTTTAAAAGTAATAAGCAAAAGACGTCAAGCGAGAGTTTTGGTAGTTCTCCATATGAAATATTTGCTAACCTTTCAAAAAAATACGAAGGTAAAAGTTCTGATGAGCTTATGCAAGCAATAATAAAACAGGCAGAAGTGGGTAGGAGAAACGGCACTCTTTCTGATAGTGACATAGATAATTTTGCATCTACCGTTGCGCCACTGCTTAGCGACAAGCAAAGAAAAACTCTAAACTTGGTAGTTGCCAAGCTAAAAAAGATATAGGCTAAAAGCTTAGCGAAAGGTCTTTTAGGGCAGAGATGAGCGCGTTTATTTCTCTTCTCGTATTTTGTGGGGCAAAGCTAACTCTAACCGAGCCGAGTTTATCCGTCTTTAAATATTTGTGCATTAGTGGGGCGCAATGAAAACCGCCCCTAACGGCAATATCGTATTTTTGCGAGAGTATTTCGGCAAGCTCTTGAGATGGAAAGTCTACGTGATTAAAGCTTACAATTCCGTATTTATTGGGTATAGAATATATCTTTATAAAAGGAAATCTAGAAAGTCTTGTTATAAGGTTTTCGGTTAAAGAAAACAGCTGGCTAGAAATGTATGCTTCGTTGCCGTCTATATATTCAAGCCCAGCTTTTAGCGAGCAAATAGCAGGTAAGTTAAGTGTGCCTGCTTCTAATTTTTCGGGCAGATAGTCGGGCATAAATTCAGAAAAAGAATCTGCCCCCGTGCCACCAAAAAGAAGGGGTCTTATTTGCGCGTCTTTGCCTAAAACTAAAATTCCAATGCCTTGAGATGCTAAAAGACCCTTGTGTCCTGCGGCACAAAACGCGTCTATAAGTTGATTATCAACGTTAATTTCGCTATGTCCCGCTATTTGAGCGCCGTCTACTATAAATTTAACGTTTAAGTTTTTTAAGAGCTTGCCAATTCCGTCAACGTCGTTTTCTAAACCGTTCACGTTAGAAACTGCATTTAAAACTACAAGCTTTGTATTTGGCAAAAGATTGTTTTTAACGTCGTCAACACTAACCCCACCAACCGTGGGTTTTACAACTGTTAGAGATATTTCGCCCCTTCTTTTAAGCTCGTATAAAGGGCGTAAAACGGCGTTGTGTTCGGTAGCCGTTGTAAGCACGTTACAGCCTTTTTCATAACTGCCAAAAATAGCAACGTTAATAGCTTCCGTGCAACTAGACGTAAACACTATTCGCTCTGGCGATGCGCCGAAAAATTTAGCAAGAGAGCATCTTGCTTCATAAACTATTTCGCTAGCATATAAAGATAGCTTGTGTCCACTTCGCCCTGCATTGGCGTTTAGGTTTTTCATTGCGTTAAACGCCGCGTCTACACTTTTAAAAGGTTTAAATCCACCTGTTGCTGCATTGTCAAAATAAATCATATCGTCTCCGCATAAAGTTTGATGATATATTATATTATTCTATTGCCTAATAAATGCAATGAACAAAGGAGAAATTTATGGTCTATTGTCTTGCTGTTTTTGGTTCAAGAACACACGTTATAGGGTTTATAAAGTATATGAGAGCAAAGGGTATAAACTGTATGGCAGTTTCAACTCCCCAAGGAGTGGGGCTCGGCTGTGGTATATCTGCAAAGTTTTCGGCTAGCTACACGGCGTTTGCAAGGCAGGTGGTTTCAGCGCTCTCTTTAACGTCGTTTAGGGGCTTCTTTTCTGTTAGAAAAGATGGCTCAAAGCAGTTTATAACCATGCTTTAATAACTAAATTTTAAAAAACACCTTTATTTAATTGTCTATTGCGCCTTTTTGTGCTAAAATAAAAGGCGCAATTTTTAGGCTGAGAGATAAACTATGATATCTAAGAAAAAGGCTTTACAAATAACGGAAGCTTTAACAAAAGAATATCCTTCTTCAACCCCTGCACTTAAATTTACCACTCCATACGAGCTTTTAATAGCAGTAATTTTATCTGCTCAATGCACGGATGAAAGGGTAAATAAAGTTACGGAAGTTTTGTTTAAAAGGGCAAACACCCCTATAGAGATGGCAAGCCTTAGCCAAGAAGAATTAGAAAGGTATATTTTTTCTTGTGGGCTTTACAGGTCAAAGGCAGAGCATATCATATCGGCATCTAAAGATATTGTGCAAAAATTTGGTGGACAAGTTCCGTCTGATTTAGAGTCGTTGCGTTCGCTCGCAGGTGTGGGTAGAAAAACTGCAAACGTAGTGTATAGCGTTGCTTTCGGCGGCGATGCAATAGCAGTAGATACACACGTTTTTAGGGTGTCTGCAAGGCTTGGTTTTGCAGAAGGTAAAACGCCTTTAGATACAGAAAAACGACTTATGGAAGCACTTCCTAAAGAAAAATGGTCACATATGCACCATGCGATTATCTTTCATGGTAGGCGTGTGTGTAGTGCGAGAAATCCTAAATGCGATGCTTGTGTAGTAAGCTCGCTTTGTAAATATTATAGCTCGAAAAAGAGAGGTTAAAATGTTTGTAGATAAAGAGAGAATATCTTTAAAATCAGGTGACGGTGGAAATGGCGCAACGTCTTTCCTTCGTTATAAAGGCGTGGCAAACGGCGGCCCTGATGGTGGCGACGGTGGTAGGGGTGGTCATATCTACTTTGTTGGTGATAGACACAAAACTACGCTTATTGATTTCCACTTTAAACATAAATACGTTGCAGAAAACGGTGGCAAGGGCGAGCCAAACAAGCGTCACGGCAAAGATGGAGAAGATTTATATATTTCAGTTCCGCTTGGCACGGTTGTAAAAGATGCCGAAACCGATAGGATTATTTGCGATATTTATTACGACGGACAAACTCATCTTGTTTTAGAAGGTGGTAACGGTGGTAAAGGTAACGTGCATTTTTGCACTTCTAGAAGACACGCCCCACACTTTTCGCAAACTGGCGAAAAAACAGAGCTTCGCCGTGTAATATTAGAGCTTAAAACTATTGCAGACGTAGGTCTTATAGGTTTCCCTAACGTTGGAAAATCAACCATACTTTCTAAGGTTTCTGGCGCTAAACCAAAGATTGCTAACTATCACTTTACAACAATGTCGCCAAACCTTGGTGTTGTTGGATATTATGATGAAAGCTTTATTTGCGCAGATATCCCTGGTCTTATTGAAGGCGCGTCTGAAGGCGCAGGTCTTGGTTTTGAATTCCTTCGCCACATTGAAAGAACGAGAATTTTAGTTCACGTTGTTGATATTTCAGGCGTTGAAGGAAGAGACCCTTACGAAGATTATAAGCAAATCAATGCAGAGCTTAAGGGATACTCTAAAGAACTTGCAAAAAGGCCACAAATTATCGTGCTTAATAAGTGCGATATGTATGGCGCAGAAGAAAATATTAAGATTTTCAAAAAGAAAATCAACGGTAGAAAAAAGGTGTTTACCGTTTCTGCAATAAACGGAGAAGGTCTTGAAAAGGTTGTTCAAACAATTGTTGAGATGCTTAAAGAAATGCCTGCACCTACTCCTATCGAGCACGAAGAATTTAAATACGAAAAGGTTGACGTTCGCAAGTTTGAAATTATTTATAGCGAAGAAGACAACGTTTATATCGTTGACGGACCTATCGTTAAACTTTTAGAAAGAAACGTAGTTTTAAACGATATGGACAGTTTGGCATACATGCAAAAAACTCTCAAAGATTACGGTGTAATTGCAGGGCTTAGAAAAGCAGGTTGTAAAGATGGCGACACGGTAGTAATTGGCGAGATTGAATTTGATTTTGTTGATTAATAACTAAAAGGAGAATATATAATGTTTACGTCAAAACAAAGAAGTAACCTTCGTTCACTTGCTCAAACAATCGAACCAATTGGGCAAATCGGCAAGGGTGGAATTTCAGA
>JBGUUU010000022.1:0-13309 GCA_045133775.1 Christensenellaceae bacterium | reverse complement strand
CAAGGGGAAAATCAAGTTACAAATTATTGTGGACTTATGTTAAAAATATTGTATAAAGAAAGTCCCGAGGCGTTTGAAAAAACTATCAATGATTTAATTTCTGATTCAAGAGAAAGTTTTAGTTGTTTGCCAGATTTTTCGCAACAAGTTAAAAAACAAAATAGTATTCCAGATTTGTGTTTTTCGCAACAGGCGTTCGAAATTTATTTTGAAACAAAAAAGTCGGATTGGTTTTATAACAATCAAATAGAAAGGCATATTGACGGATTTGAAAATAATAATAAAACTATTAAACGAATTTTATTTTTATTAACAAACGAGTTTAATCCCGACGAGGAAAGAATAAAAGACGGGGTTGATTATGCATTAGAAAAAGGCGTAATTTTGCAAAAGTTAACTTTTAAGGATTTTCTTGATACACTAAAAAGATTGTTTGTTGAAAACGAATTTGAGCTTTCAAAATATTTTAGAGAATATCTTAAAGATTTTGAAGATTATTTATTATCGAATGGCTTTCTAAATGATTGGCAAAATATTCTAGACGTAATCAATTGTAGGGGCACTAAAGAAGAAATCGATAAGGGGTTTTATCTGTGCCCAAATATAAAAACATATTCCCATAGAAGAGCAAAATATTTTGGCGCATATTGGGATAAAAACGTAAATTATATTGCTGAAATAAAAGCAAAAATAATTTTAAATGGTAAGCAACTTAAAATAGCGTGGAACAACACGCAACAATCAGAAGAAGAAATTATCTTGCTAGCAAAGGAAAAATTGGAGCTTTGTGCCGATTGGAGAAAAGAAGAACTTGCCAATAGAGAAATGCAGATGTTTTTATTTGGCAATCTTAAACAATTAGATTATCGTAAAAAAACACGTGGTGGAATGTTTTCTTCAAAAAGATATTTTACAGTAAAAGCAAAAAATATTAATGAATTATTTAATGAACTAAACAATAAAACATGGGAATAATCCCAAAGTTGGGATAATAAATGTGATAAACTCTTCTTACAAAACAAAAGGAGAAATATATATGAAAACATTTATTATTAAGTACTATTTAACTGAATCTGCGTATCGTTGTGGAGTTCCCGCATTTACGGAAACTTATAGAGGGGATAGAAATTCGGCAGTAAATTGGGCTCAAAACAAAGTAAGAACATCTAATTTTAAGTTTTACGATATTCAAGAAAAATAATAAAAAGCAAACCAAAATGGTTTGCTTTTTACTTTATTTAATTTAAATCCCTAAGAGTGACGCCCTTTTTGCGGAGCTTTTATAATGCAAATTTAAAATTATTCTTGACTACTACGTTATATTGCTATATAATGAAATCACTAAAAAAGGTGGAAAGGATATGCTTACTAAAGAAATTATCAAAACCTATGAAGACGTTTTAATCGAAGAGTTGCAACCTGCAATGGGCTGCACAGAGCCTATTGCAATAGCCTACGGCGCATCAATTTTAGGCGACGCTCTTGGCGAGTATCCTACTGAAATTTCGGTGGGGCTTAGTGGCAACATAATTAAAAACGTAAAGAGTGTTATCGTTCCTTCAACGGGTGGAATGCACGGCATAGAATCTGCCGTTTCAGCAGGTATTGTAGCAGGTCATCCCGAAAAGAAGTTAGAAGTTTTATCTTCATTAGGGCAAGATGCTAAAGATAAGATTTCTGCGTTTATGAGTGCTTGCAAAATTTCTATAAGAGAGCTTTCTTCACCTTGTACCTTCGACCTTTATTTAGAAGGTAGGGTTGACGGAAAATTTGCATCGGTTAGAATAACCGAGCGCCACACAAACGTAATTTCAGTAATAGTAAACGGCGAAAATTTAACCCACAAATATATGCAAAGCGGGGTTATTTTTTCTAACGAAAACAAAGCTGATAAAACCCTTTTAAACGTTGAAAAAATCGTAGAATTTGCTAGAGATTGCGATTTAGAAAGAATTAAGCCTTGCATTTTAAGGCAAATTGAAATGAATATCGCAATCGCAAAAGAAGGCTTAACAAATAAATATGGCGCGTCTATAGGTCAACTTTTATATAAAGACGGCAACGTAGACGTGCTAACTAAAGCAAGGGCGTTTGCCGCAAGTGGCTCTGATGCAAGAATGAGTGGGTGCGAACTTCCAGTATGTATAATTTCGGGTAGTGGCAATCAAGGCATTACTGCAAGCGTGCCCGTTGTAGTATACGCAAAAGAGCTTGGCTATAGCGAAGAAGAAATGATAAGGGCAGTAGTTTTATCCGACCTTATAACCGTGCATTTAAAAACGGGAATAGGTTGTTTGTCTGCTTATTGTGGAGCGATTAGCGCAGGTTGTGGCGCAGGCTCAGGAATATGCTTTTTAAAGGGTGGAAGATATCGTGAAATTGCTCACACTATAGTAAATTCCGTAGCTATTTTATCAGGAACTATATGCGACGGAGCAAAGCCGTCTTGCGCTGCAAAAATCGCAATGGCAGTAGAAGCAGGCGTTATGGGCTATGAAATGACGGCTACAAACCGTCAATTTGTAAGTGGCGACGGAATAGTAGTTAAAGGCGTAGAAAACACAATTAAAAACGTTGGCATTTTAGCAAGCGAAGGTATGAAAGAAACCGATAGAAAAATTATAGACCTTATGCTTAAAGGTAAAGCAAACTAAAATTGAAGAATAATAAAAACCCCCGAATATGTCGGTTAAACCACATATTCGGGGGTTTATTTTTTATATTAAAGCTTATGCTACAACAGAAAGAACTGCTCCACCATACGTAGAGTTAATGTAGTTTTTAATAGTTTCAGAAAGTAAAACTTCTTTTAAAGCTTTGATTTTTTCTGAATTCTCATTGCCTTTTTTAACGGCTAAAATGTTTGCATATAAGCTAGCAGCTTCTCCGTTTGCATCTTCGATTGCAAGAGCAGAGCTTATAGAGATGCTTGCGGTAAGAGCATAGTTTCCATTGATAACGCCAAGACCACCCTCGTTTATATTAGTAGAAACAAGTCTTGCTTCAACAGCGATGATTTGGTTTCCTTTAGAGTCAACAATATCTCTTACAGTAAGATTTTTATTTGGGTCTGCATTTTCAGGTAAAGTGATAAGCCCTTCTTGTTCAAGAAGGAAAAGTGCTCTAGTAAGGTTTGAACCATCATTAGGGATATAAATTTTATATCCAGTCTTTTTATTTTGATAAGACTCTTTACTTACGGTTTTTGAGTAAAGCCCAAAAGGCTCGTAGTGTACTTTACAAACAGAAACTAAAGAGCCTGGGTAGTTGCTGTTAAAAGTATTCATAAAAGGAACGTGTTGGAAGTAGTTTGCATCTAAACTTCCGTCTTGTAGAGCAATATTAGGTGTGTTGTAATCGCTATATTTAACAATTTTAAGTTTATAGCCTTTTTCTTTTAAAAGAGGAACACATTTTTCCAAGATTTCTGCGTGTGGGGCAGGGCTTGCTCCAACTGTTATTGTTTTTTTATTGCAACCTACAGATGATATTGCTGTAGTAACGCAAAGCGCCAAAGTTAATAATAAAGTTATTATTTTTTTCATAATATTCTCCTAATTATATATTTTATTTCTTTCTTTTTCTACAAGTAATTCTTCTGTCTGTCTTTTTAGCAATAAACATGCCTATAAATTGTATAAATTGCACGATTATTACCATAAAGAATACGCAGGTCCAAACAATACCAAAGTCCCAATTTATATAGCCTTCATTAATTGCTGTAGCTCCAAGACCTGTTCCACCGATTGTTGCAGCCATTGCGGTATATCCGAATACGGTCACAGTAGAAATTACAGCTCCAATTATAAGGGATGGTTTTGCTTCGGGAACAAGTACTTTAAACACGATTTCAAAATTGCTTGCCCCCATCGATTTAGCAGCCTCAATAACGCCTTTGTCAATTTCTTTTATAGAAGATTCTACCATTCTTGCAATATATGGCGCAGAGGCAATAACAAGCATTACAATCATTGCAGCATTACCAGTAGATTTATTTAAGAGAAGTTTTGCAACTGGCATCATTGCAACCATCAAGATAAGGAAAGGAATGCTTCTTAAAATGTTGACGATTAAACCTAATACGGCGTTGAGTGGTTTTATAGGAGTTATTCCATCCTCATCAGTTATTGTAAGAATAATACCTAAAGGAAGCCCTATTGCGTAAGCAAGAACAACCGAAATTAGTGTCATATATATTGTTTCAAAAGAAGCTATTGCAAAAGAAAAATCGTTAAATAAATCAAGTAAACGTTCGCTAGGGAATTTATTTGCAAGTAAATTTAATAACGTTTGCATTATAATTCCTCCTTGTAGTTTACGCCGTGCGATTCTAAATAGGTTTTAACCTTATTTAAGTTACTTTCGCCACCAGGGATTGTAATTACCATATGACCTTGTGGTCTTCCGTCGTAATTTTTAGTGTCTGCATATAAAATGTTTACGGCAACGCCTAAGTCGATAGCAAGTGAAGAGATAAGCGGACTGTCCGTGCCTTCGCCGTTAAAGATAAGCCTTAACTTTTTATCGCCAGTTTTTTCTGCAGTTGCTCTAATTAAGTCGGGAATAATAAGCTGTTTAGCAATATCTGACTGTGGGTCTGCAAAAACTGCTGAAACCTTTCCGTTTTCTATAATGCTACTGCTATTTATAACCGCAACCTTTGTGCAAACCTTTTCAATAACCTTCATTTCGTGAGTAATAATTATTACCGTTACGCCTAAGGTTTGGTTAATTTCTTTTAAAAGGTCTAAAATAGATTCGGTTGTTTGTGGGTCTAAAGCAGAAGTGGCTTCGTCGCAAAGCAAATATTTTGGGTTGGTTGCAAGCGCTCTTGCAATGGCAACTCTTTGCTTTTGTCCACCAGAGAGCTCTGCGGGATACGCCTTTGCCTTGTCAGAAAGGTTTACGATTTCTAAAAGCCTTGCAATTCTCTTGTTTTGCTCATCTTTTTTAACCTTTGAAATCTCTAAAGGAAAACGAACGTTGTCTTCTACCGTTCTTTGCTCTAAAAGGTTGAAGTGTTGGAATATCATTCCAATATTTCTTCTAATCTCTAAAAGGCGCTTTTTTCTAACTTTAGTTAAGTCTTCTCCGTCGATTAAAACCTGACCTTTTGTTGGTTTTTCAAGTAGGTTAATACATCTAACGAGAGTAGATTTACCTGCGCCAGAAAGACCGATAATACCATAAATATCGCCGTCTTCTACCGTTAAATTGATATCCTTTAAGGCAACTACGTCGCCTTGTTTAGAAGGATATATTTTTTCTAAATTTACAATTTCTATCATATCTATCCTATAAAAATAAAAAATCCTTATGAGAGTGAACTCATAAGGACGATTTGCACCGTGTTACCACCTTACTTTATCTTTATCTCACGATAAAGACCTTTATAAGTACGCAAGCCTAGGCTTTTAATACTCTTTCGCTATATCGGGCGACCCCGTCATCCCCTAATTATTCGGAGATACCGCTCCAAGACCATGTTCGGCAAGATCCGTTCTTTCTCTTTCACCAACCGAGAATTCTCTGTGCAACCTAGCTTGCTTACTCTTCTTTTCATTGCGTTTAATGTTAAGTTATGTAAGCATTTTACACTATATAAAAACTATTGTCAACTATTTTTTTGTGAAAAAATTTTCAAAACCGACAAAGGTTATTATTTATCGCGCGCGTGCATATTTTAAAATAAGAATATACGCGGAGAAAAATTTTATGGCAAAACCAACAAAAACGGTGCTACTTAGGCAAGTAGAAGAGTGGAATTCTCACTTGCCTATAAGGGGAGTTGCAAGGCTTTTTGAAGAGCAAAAGCTTTTATCTTTATCATTTTTAAACCTAGAAAGATGCGAAAAAGGCAAATATTATCTGTTTTTTGGCGAGCAAGTTTTTGGGATAGGAGATTTATCGGGGCAAGATTTTCGCCTTGCAGATATACCCACTTTAGACAATCCAATAGTAATTATATATTATGATAACGTCACTTTCTCGCCAGTTCTTTTTGGCTGTTTTTCTTCGCAAGCGATAAATTTAAACGGAGCAGTAGAAAATGCGAAGAAACACTTTAAAATGCAAGGGACAACGGAAGAGAAGGGGGTTGTTTTTCAAGAAGAGATTTATAATGACGAAGCAATTGCAACCACTAATTATTTCGAATTTGAAGGAAAAGAAGAAGGGGAGCGATTAGATTATTGTGAAAGAGCAATTGATGATGCAACGGCTAATTATAGCCAAAACCCAACGCAAAAAGAAGAAAAAGAAGAGTTTTTCAACCCAGAAGAGCCTATTATTGCTGGCGATTGCCAAATCGAGCAAGACGAGAGCTCAAACTTTTATTCAAAAATAAAAGGCGAAATAGAGGCTCTTTTTAAAGATTATCCAAAGGAAGAAAGGCTTTGCCAAATGGTAGAGCAAAGCAATTGGGTAAAGATTGGCGACGGCGAAAAGCATTATGCGGTAGGCATAATTTATTGCAACAATCAGCCAGAGTATATCTGCTACGGCTTGCCCGGTTGCTTGAGTCAAGAGAAAAAGGTTAAAGGCTTTTCTTATTTTATACCAACGTCGCCTTTTGATTTAAGGGGCGAAGGGTATTGGGTAAGCTTTCAGTATGCAAAAAACGGAAAGTGCGTAAATTAGGTTGATAAAAATTTTTGTTTGTGTTAAAATACGCCTATGGTAAAACTTTGGATTAAACTTATAAAAGATGACAAGATAATAAAAGACACGGTTGTTGAAAAAGACTGCGCGCTTGAGTGGGCAGAATTTGCAGACTATCTTACGGAAGGGCTTTATAAACTAGACGAGCCAACCCCGGTAGTTATTAAAAATCACATTTTTGATTTTGCAAAATTCCACGTTGTTCGGTTTCGTCCGTCAGACTTTGTTGAAATGGTAGATTTCGACTATATGTGGGTAGAAAATTTAGATAGATAAATATTAGCATTAATTGTCCATAAGGCATCTCGCCTTATGGATTTTTTATGTAAAAGTTTAAAATTTATATAAAAGGGGCATAAAGCATAAAAGGAGAAAAGTATGCGCATAACTTCATTAATTGCCTTTTTTATTGCCGTGATAGGTGGTGCAGACGCACTTATAAACGGGCTTTTTAGTTTTTCGTTATCTGCTTTTATATTGGGAGAAGGTTCTTTTTTACAAAGGCTGTTTTTCTGTTTAACAGGTGCATCAACCGTGTTTTTTGTGGCGTTTGTAAAAGCGTTTAAGCCGTTTAAAGCTCTTTGCAAATAGGTGCAAAACAGTTGCAAAAAAACTAAAAATATTGTAATATAAAAAAAGAAGGTTTTCGGAAAACACTTCAATAAAAAAACCGAGGTGAAAAATGAATAAATTTTCAACGGCAAAAATTTGTAGAGCAGGCATTATAGCGAGCGTATATTTTATCCTGACGTATTTCTTTCAGGCAATATCGTTCGGTCCGATTCAGTTAAGGGTGTCAGAAGCATTGACAATTCTCCCTTTGTTTTTTATAGAATCGGTGCCTGCGCTTTTTATTGGTTGTTTAATATCAAATTTCTTTTCTGGCTTTTTAGTCTTCGACATTGCAATCGGCGCGCCAACTACGCTTGTGGCAGCAGTTGTTACCTATTACATAGGTAAATTTGTAAAGGGTAAGCATCTTAGATTTGTTTTGGGAGCAATTCCGCCAATAGTTGCAAACGCTTTTGCCGTTCCATTTGTAATTTTGTTAAGCGGTGGGCTTGAGTATACCTATATGGTGCAAGCTATGATAATCGGGGCAGGCCAAGCGCTTGCAATATACGCTCTTGGTGGGCTTTTATACTATTCAATTTATTCTCTAAAAGAGAATAATCCGTCATCTGCTATTTTTAAAAAATGATTATATTTTACATTATACTTTACGTTGACAATGATGTTTTTTTGTGTTATGATTGTATATAGTCTATTAACTTGGGGGTATTTTGTGCCCTAACAGGAGAAATATATGGCGCAAAAAGTAAAAACGCAAAAGACTTTTGACTTTAAAGAGCTTTTTTACGTTCTTAAAAAGAACTGGCTTGTAGAAGCTATTATCTTCGTGGTAATTTTCGCTCTAGGTTTTGTTTACACACGCGTTAATACCGATTACTACGTAGCCCAGGCAACAGTTGTTTTAAAGGCAGAAATTGGTTCTTCATCATCTTCTTATAACGACACCGTTCTTTCAAAGATGTATCTTGAAACTATTTCTGAACTTATCACAAACAGAGCTATAATCGAAAGAGCAAACGAAGAATACGAAAAAACTTCAGTTTATAGTGGTAAAGACGATACGATAAACGCTAACAATATTACCGTAACTTTCAGCGAAGACAGCTTGCTTATAGACCTTTCTTATAAGGATTACGTAAAAGAAAAGGCTCAAATTAAGCTTGATATAATAATCGACGTTTGCGTAGAGCAAAGCACTAGCGCGCTTAGGGGTTTAACCTTTGCAGAGTACGTCGACGTGGTGTTAGGTCTTGACGTTAACGACCCTGAAGATATGCAAAAGCTTTTAGACGCTGACCTTGATTCTGTTTTAGCATATGCTTGGGAGCAGTCTAAAGAAGCTTGGTTCCCTGCAAGCGTAAGCATTATTAAGCTTTCTCCAGAAACAGCAGTGGGCGACGCTTCAGACGATTTAAAGATTCTTCTTTTAGCAGGCGTTGCAGCACTTGTTATAACGTTTATTTACGCTATCGTAATCTACTTTGTAAAAGATAGAATTTCTTCTGTTGAAAGACTTGAAGCAGTTACAGGCAAAAAGAATTTCGTTGCTATCGAAAGAAAGAAGAGTGGCAACGTTGCTCTTCCGCTTGGCGAAGGCGAGATGGAAGGTAGCCATATCGAAATTGACCTTGCTAAACTTTCTGACACTCTTATTTATATGAGTGACGGCGAAAGCAATAAGGTATTCCAAATTCAATCTTGCATTTCTGGCGAAGGTAAAACAACCGTTTCTACAAACTTGGCAAGAGCTCTTGGCGACAGTCAAAGAAAGACTCTTATTATCGACTGCGACTTCTCAAAGCCATCTATTCATAGAATTTTCAAGCTTCATAGAGAAACAGGTATTACCGATTACTTTAAAGGCGAAAAGACCTTTGATGAAATTGTAAAGCCAACAGGCGTTGACAATGTTGACCTTATTACTTGTGGCGATAAAATTTCTAACCACACTATATTCTTTGCATCTCCTAAGTTTAAAGCAATCATTGAAGAAGCAAAGAAGAAATACGATTTCGTTGTATTAGACTGTGCGCCTATAAAAGCGCTTTCAGACTATATCAATATCTCTGCAGTAGCAGATGCAACCTTGCTCGTAGTGTGTAGCGATAAGCTCAGCGCAAGAGACGTAGATTACGCTGTTAGAGAGCTTGAAACGTGTAATGCAAACCTTATAGGAACAGTATTTAACTTTAGCGCAAGCGAAAACAAAAAACATTATAATTACTATTATTACTACAAAAAGAAATAATAGTTTTTAGCGAAAAAGAAAAACGTGCCTGAAAACGAAAAGTTTTCAGGCATTTTTTATTAGATAATAAAAACCGTTTACAAAGTTGTTATAAAACGTTATAATACTATATAAATAAGCAAAGGGGTAAGGTTATGCCAATACAAGAGAAGTTAGTGTTTGCAAGGGCAATTCTAAATTTAAGCCAGCAAGAGCTTGCTAAACGTTTAGGAGTTTCTTTTGCGACTGTGAACAGATGGGAAAAAGGACACGCCGTTCCTTCAAAAAGGCACGAGGTTTGCTTTGAAAGGTTTTGCAGAGAAAACGCAGTCGTTTTTGATGGTAAATAAAGGGAAAATTATGCAAAATAAAGATAAGAAGTTTAGATTTTTAAACACAACTGCTATACAAGTAATAGGCATTTTATTGGTAATTTTATCTGCCGTTTTTCTACTTTTGCAAAAAAATAAAACAAGCGTGCAATCTGTTCCGGCATCTCCCCCAACGGTGTATTTTGTAGGGAATTATCGAATAGGCAACGGAGATTGGAAAGAAATTAAAAAAGGCGAGCATATCTCTTCCACCAAAGGCGACGTTACCTTACGTGGTAGATTTTATGCGAAAAATCCTTTAGGTGAATTTGCTATAGAAAATCCGTTTATGCTTGCAGTTTATGCAAACCACATAAACTTAACTTTTTGCGAAGTAGGAAAAGCCCCTTCAGTAAAAGACCACGAATCTACTAAAGTAGGCGAGTCTGCTTGTGGGCAAGATTGGATTACTCAAATTATTCAAAATCCTTCAGAGCCTATCCAAATAATTATTCATAACCCACATATATACGGCAACGAAAACGCCGTTGATGAATTGCTAGCAAGCGTGTCTATGTTCAATGGTTTAGAAACGGAAAAAGCTGTTCTAAACAGTGGTAAAACGCAAAGAACGATAGGGCTATTTTTCATGGTTGCTTCGGTTATGTTTTTAGGCACGGCAATGTTTGCATCGCTTATACGAGCAAGAAACAATAAGATTATATGGCTTTTGGGGCTTATAATCTTGTTTGCAGGTATATTTTTCTTATATGCGTCTTCGGGTATAAATTATTGGAGCACAAAAATAGCTTTTAATACTAAAATGCTTGGAATTTCAATGATGTTATACACCTTGTTTATAGCTACGCTTATCACAGTATTTTTAACGATTACAAAAAGAGTTGGGGTTATTCTTTGTTTGGGTTTATGGTCTGTAAACGTTTTGTTTTTTGTAGTGTCTGCCTTGACAAAAATCTTCTTCTTTGACACGTTGTTTTATTGGGCAATAATTCAAAACGTTGCAAATATTGTGTTTATAGTATGTCTTGTAAAAGAGTTTATTTGTGCTAAAGGTATAAAAAAGAGCATTTATATCGGTGCTACGTTACCTTTAATTTCATTTAGTATCGACTCGGTTGCAACCTGGTTTGGAACAACAGAAAGTGGGGTTATAAGTCGATTTACCTTTATTTTTCTCTTTTTTGTAGCAATGCTAGTTTTGCTTTGGTTTATACCAAAGAATATCAATGCTATTGCAAAAGCCAAAGAGTTAGAAAATGAAAAACTTGCCTTAAACACTCAGCTTACCGAAAGTCGCGTTTCAACAATGATGAGCCAAATTCGCCCACACTTTATTTACAACACGCTAGGAAGCATAGAACAACTATGTGAGATAGACCCGCCAAAAGCAGGCGAACTCGTGCATAATTTTGCTAAATATTTGCGTGGTAATTTCGGCGAGCTTGACAACCCTAAACCAATACTTATGTCGCAAGAAATGGAGCACGTTCATCACTATATAAGTATTGAAAACGTGCGTTTTCCTGATATGACGTTTACGTTTGAAATGAACTCTACCGATTTTCATATTCCTGCGCTTACAATTCAACCTATAGTAGAAAACGCTATAAAGCATGGTCTTATGAAACTTACAAATGGTGGAACAATAAAGGTAACTTCTTATGAAACGGAAAAGAGTTTCTGCGTTTTAGTAGAAGATGACGGCGTGGGCTTTGACACTAGCGTGTTACTTGACGAGAGAAAGCACGTCGGCATACCTAATATTCGTGGTAGATTAAAGGCTATGGTAAACGGCTCGCTTGAAATAGAGAGCGCTATAGGCGAAGGAACTAAAGTTTTGATATCTATACCAAAGGAGAAAAACAATGATTGCAATAGCAGTAGATGACGAAGCGTTGATGCTTCGCGCGCTTGTAAGGGCTATTAGCGCATCGCCAGATATTTCTAGCGTAGAGCAGTTTTCAGATTGCGAAAAGGCGCTTGAATACACAAAAAACAACCCTGTAAACGTAGCTTTTTTAGATATCAATATGCGTGGTATGGGCGGGCTTGCTCTTGCAGAAAAAATCGTTATGGCTAACCCTAATTGCAAAATAGTATTTTGCACGGGCTATGAAGAATACGCAATACCTGCCTTTAAGCTTCACGCATCGGGATATTTAATGAAGCCTATATCGGCAGAAGACGTGCAAAGCGAAATAGACAATATAAAATGCGTGCGCCAAAAGGAGAAGTTGCTCGAAGTTAAATGCTTTGGTAATTTTGAAGTTTACGCTAAGGGCGAAAGATTACTTTTTAAGCGCTCGAAAACAAAAGAACTCTTTGCTTTTTTAGTTGATAGAAACGGCGCGGGAATGACTGCTAAACAAATTTGCGCCGTGCTTTTTCTAGACGATACTAACGACAGTAAAAACGTGGTATATTTAAGACAGCTTGTGTTAGATTTAAAAAACACTTTAAAGTCGGTAGATGCAGAAGAAGTTTTATGCCACGAAACACCTTATTATCGCATAGATAAAAGTAGGCTAAAGTGCGATTATTTTAGCTATTTAGAAACTGGAAAACCTGAGTTTTACGGCGAATATATGAAACAATTTAGTTGGGCAGAAGAAACCTGCGCTAATCTACAATTTAAAAAATAAGTATAGCGGTAGAAAATTTTCTACCGTCTTTTTTTTTGTAACGCTTTTGTAACGCCCGTTTCTTTATAATGTGTTTGTTTTAACAAACACAAAACAAATTAAGGAGTTTTTTAGCGTTATGATTAAAAATAGAACGGCGCAACTTATATTTCAAACGGTTTATTGCACGTTAGGGCTAGTTGGCTGTATAGCTTGTCTTGGTGTATTTGATGACTTTAGAAATATTCGTTGGGATTTCTACACCTATTTTACAAACATTAGCAATTTCTTATGCTTTGGCGTTATGGCTATCGCATTAGTTCAAACTGCAAAGAAAAAAGAAGATAGCTTTGTTTCTGCAGCGCCACTTTTTAAGTTTATAGGCGTGCTTGGAATATTGCTAACTTTTCTTGTTTTTAACATTATGCTTGCACCTGTGCGTGATGCTAAGCTTAATTGGAGAATAGGAAGTTTAACATTCCACGTGGTTCTTCCAATTATGTATATAGCAGATTGGTTTTTATTTTACGAGCGTAAGCAATGTAAGTGGTATTACCCTGTAGCATCAGTAGGTTTTCCACTCGCATACGCAATATTCCTTTTAATTCACGCTGCAATTTTAAATTTTGATACGTCTATTTTAACCCCAACGGGAGCGACGCTTATTTATCCATATTTCTTTGTAAACCTTGAAAAAGGTGTTCCATACGTTTTGATGTGGGTAGGTATTCTTGCCGTTACTTTCGTTGTAGTTGGGTTTGGATTAGACAGATTAGAAAAACGCAAATAAAACAAGCAAGTAGGCAAATTTGTCTTAGGAGATGTTATGGATAAGTTAGTTAGAAAAATTGAAATCCCACTCGCTAGAAAAGTTATAGAAAAAGCAGGATTGTATA
>JBGUUU010000021.1:0-4480 GCA_045133775.1 Christensenellaceae bacterium | reverse complement strand
GCAGGACCAGTTTTGCAAAGTCTTACAACCTTTTTAAAATCACTGCTTGTTGTTGTAGTTTTAAAGGCAACACCCTTTATGTTTAATATAATTTCTGTAACGTCTTCTTTTACACCAGGTATAGTAGAAAACTCATGCTTAACACCGCTAGCAAACTTGATGCCTTGCGCAGCAGCGCCTGGAAGAGACGATAATAACGTTCTTCTGAGCGCGTTGCCAAGTGTTAAACCAAACTCTTTTTCAAGTGGCTCAACAACAACTTTTGCATAGCTTCTGTCGTCGCTTTCTATAACCTCGATCTTAGGCGTTTCTATTTCCATCATAGAAAAATATACCTCCTGATTATTTAATATGGTATATATTACTTAGAATACAACTCGACGATCATCTGTTCGGTTATCTGCGAATCAATATCCTCTCTTGTCGGAAGTGCAAGAACCTTACCTTCGAGCTTTTCAGTATCGAAATCTACCCATTTAGGCATCTTTCCACTCTTTGCAGTACCCTTTAATGCTTCGAAATAAGGAGTAGACTTTTTGCTTTCCTTTACAGCGATAACGTCACCAACTTTTACTTGATAAGAAGCGATATCAACAGATCTTCCGTTTACAGTGAAGTGTGCGTGTGTTACAAGCTGACGAGCTTGAGATCTAGATACTGCAACGCCCATTCTGTAAACAACGTTGTCAAGTCTTCTCTCTAAGAGCGTAAGCATGTTTTCACCGGTAATACCCTTCATTCTATCAGCCTTTTCATAGTAAGCTCTGAATTGACCTTCAAGTACGCCGTAAATTCTCTTAGTCTTTTGTTTTTCACGAAGTTGCTTTCCGTATTCGGAAACCTTCTTTCTATCTGCTCCGTGTTGACCAGGAGCTACAGGTCTTTTCTCAAATGGACAAGAAGTTTTGTAACACTTGTCACCTTTAAGGAATAATTTACCGCCTTCACGTCTACATAAGCGGCATTTTGCGTCTGTATATTTAGCCATTACTATCTACCTCCTAATTATACTCTACGGCGCTTTGGTGGGCGGCAACCGTTGTGAGGAATTGGCGATACGTCAGAAATCATAGTAACTTCTAAACCTACGTTGCCAAGTGCTCTGATTGCAGATTCTCTTCCCTGACCAGGACCCTTAACGAAAACTTCTACAGAACGAAGACCGTGCTCCATAGCAACTTTTGCTGCAGTTTCGCATGCTTGTTGAGCAGCGAATGGAGTGCTCTTTCTTGAACCTCTGTAGCCGAGTGCGCCTGAACTACATTGAGTAATTGTATTACCGTTTGCATCGGTAAAGGTTATGATAGTATTGTTGAAAGAGGACTTAATATGAACTTGACCTTTGTCAACATTTTTAAACTCTTTACGTTTTTTAACAACTTTTTTAACAGCCATTGTTTAATATCCTCCTTCTCTTATTTACCAGCGGTCTTCTTCTTAGCAACAGTACGACGTGGACCCTTTCTGGTTCTTGCGTTTCTCTTTGTGCTTTGTCCTCTAACAGGAAGACCCTTTCTGTGTCTTAAACCTCTGTAGCAGCCGATTTCCATAAGTCTTTTGATGTTAAGACTAACTTCTGACTTAAGTTCACCTTCTACTTTAAGGTTGTTTTCAATATAATCTCTAAGTTTTGCAACGTCATCTTCAGTTAAATCCTTAACTCTTATGTCAGGATTAACGCCAGTTGCGTTTAAAATTTTTGTTGCTGTAGGTCTACCGATACCGTAAATGTAAGTGATACCGATTTCTACACGCTTTTCTCTTGGTAAATCTACACCGGCAATACGAGCCATTTTGTATATCCTCCGAATTTTTTATAATTTAATAAATTTTTTGTTTTCGGTTTCCCGATATACCGAGATAAAGGGTCTCGGTTTACAATTCATTTTTGAATTCTATACCGAGATAAAGGGTCTCGGTTTACAATTCGTTTACGAATTCTATACCGAGATAAAAGGTCTCGGTTAGTTAAAAGTAATTAACCTTGTTTTTGCTTATGGCTCTTGTTCTTTGAGCAAATAACCATAACCTTACCTTCTCTCTTAATAACTCTGCACTTGTCGCACATAGGTTTCACTGATGGTCTTACTTTCATTTTTTAATCCTCCGATTTTAAGTAAATTAACAAAATTGTCAGCTTTTGCTACGCCAAACTATTCGACCTTTGGTCAAATCATAAGGGCTCATTTCTATCTTAACTGAATCGCCCGGAATTATCTTAATATAATTCTGCTTGAGCTTTCCTGAAATGTAGGCGGTTATAACAAAACCGTTAGAAAGCTTTACTTTAAATTGTGCGCCTTTTAACGCTTCGAGTATTACGCCTTCTGCCTCTATAACACCGTCTTTTGACACAGTTTATTCCTCCAATTCATTATACGTGGATTTTATCCACTTAATTTGCCGTTTGATATACGCTCTCAGCTTCTTCCTTTTTTGTTAAAAGTTTACACTTTTACACCATCAGAATTGTACGTATATCTTGTTGCCATTTCGGATTAAAGCGTTAAAATTTCAACGCCGTTATCTCCTATCAAAATTGTATTTTCGTAATGCGCAGATGGTAAACCATCTTTTGTTACGCAACTTAGTCCGTTTATTAAAACTTCGTGTCTGCCCATATTTACCATAGGCTCAACCGCTAAAGTTGTGTTTCTCTTTAAACGAACGCCTGTTCCCCTTCTACCATAGTTAGGAACACTTGGATCTTCGTGCATTTGTCTGCCAATGCCGTGACCAACCATTTCTCTTACTACAGAGTAACCGTTCTTTTCGGCATGAGCTTGAACTTGTGCGCCAATATCGCCAAGCGCGCTACCCACGCAAATTCCCTTAATACCTTCAAAGAAGCATTCTCTTGTAACGTCTATAAGTCTCTTTTTCTCAGGGCTAATGCTTCCTGCAAAAAAGCTTCTTGCCGCGTCGCCGTGAAACCCGTTTATATACGCTCCCACGTCTACGCTTACAATCATATCTTCTTCTATTACCCTGTCAGACGGAACGCCGTGAACAACTTCTTCATCAATTGATATACAAGTTGTTGCAGGAAAACCGTAAAGACCAAGGAACGAAGGCTTAGCGCCACATGATACTATATAATCGTATGCTATTTTGTCAAGTTCTCTCGTAGTCATACCCGGCTTTATCTTTTCTTCTAAAAGTTTTAAGGTATCGCCGGTTATTTTACAAGCAACTCTCATAAGCTCGATTTCTTTGTCAGTTTTTACGTGAATCATTTTAACCTAACTTCTCGCAAATAGAGTTAAATACTTTTTCGATATCCCCGTCGCCATCTACTGTTAAAAGAACACCCTTTTGAGCGTAATATTCAATAAGTGGGGCGGTTTGTTTTTCGTATACTTCAAGTCTTGATGCAACGGTTACTTCGTTGTCGTCTGCTCTTTGAATAAGCTCTGCACCGCATTTAGCGCAATCAGTCTTACCGTTTAAGTAGTCAACGTGGTAAGATTCACCACATTTTGCGCAAACTCTTCTACCTGTAATTCTCTTTAAGAGTTTACCAAGTGGAACGTCTACGTTCACAACTGCTTCTACTTTAGAAAAAGTATCTAATGCTTCAGCTTGAAAAACCGTTCTTGGAAAGCCGTCTAAAAGATAACCGTTTTGACAGTCTTCTTTTTCAAGTCTTTCCTTAACTATCTGTATTGTAACCTCGTCCGGAACGAGTTGCCCTTTGTCTATATAAGACTTGGCAACTATTCCGATAGGGGTTTGACCTTTTATATTGCTTCTAAATATGTCGCCTGTAGAAATGTGTGGAATATTGTACTTTTCTGCAAGTCTAACTGCTTGAGTACCTTTACCAGCGCCAGGCGCTCCAAGTAATATAACGTTCATCTTATTTTAAGAATCCTTTATAGTTCTTCATCATAATTTGAGATTCAAGAGCTGTGTTGAATTCAAGAGCTACTGATACGCAGATAAGCATACCTGTTGCATTGAACGCGCCACCGCCTGTAATTCCCATAGCATTCATTATAAGCGTTGGTACAAGAGCAAGGATAGCAAGGAAAATTGCTCCGAAAAGGGTAAGTCTGTTAGAAATTCTCTTGAGATATTCTGCAGTTGGCTTACCTGGTCTTATACCTGGGATGAAACCACCGTTTTGTTGAACGGTCTTTGAAATGTCTTCTGGATTAAATTGAATCTGTGAATAGAAGAATGCAAAGAATACGATGAGTAATGCAAGAATAATTGCATAGAATGGGTATCTTGATTGTGAACCAAGCCATGTCTGCCACCAGCTAAGAGCGTCACCTGTAGTCTTAAATAAAGACATGATAAGCTCTGGGAAAGTCATGATGGAGAATGCGAAGATGAGAGGCATTACGCCGTTTGCGTTAACCTTAATAGGAATAACTGTTGACTGACCGCCATACATCTTTCTACCCTTAACTTGTTTAGCATATTGAACGCTAATCTTTCTTTCTGCTAAGTCAACGTAAATAATCGCTGTAAA
>JBGUUU010000020.1:0-5480 GCA_045133775.1 Christensenellaceae bacterium | reverse complement strand
CGACGTATGATACTTTTTAAATTTACAAAAACGGGTGGAGCAGAGTTTTTAGCCCACCTTGATATATTAAGGCACATAGGAAGAACTATGCGCAGAGCAGGTATAAAGGTTGGCTTTTCGCAGGGCTTTAACCCACATATGCTCGTTTATATGTCTGCCCCTATGGGTATAGGTATTCCAAGCCTTGCAGAGTATTGCCAAATAGAAACTGATGAAGAGCCAGTATCATTTATTCAAAAGTTTAACGATTTTGCGCCAAACGGTTTAACTTGTGTGGGCGCGTGGAAAACTCAAGGTAAGGTTGGTGTTGCGAGTGATATAGTTAAGGCAGAATACACTGTTCAAGGCATAAACAAATTCGACACGAAAGAGTTTTTAAGTAGAGAAGAATTTATAATAACAAAAAAAGACGGAACTGAGAAAAACGTTAGAGAACTTATTTATTCTGTAGAGTGGGAAGAAGACACTCTTAGAGCAGTAATAGGATTTGGCAATGGACTTAGAATAGAGAAGTTTACCGAAAAGCTTTTAGAGATTTACGGTGGAGAAGACGTAGTTGCTGTAAAAACTAGGGGTCTTAATAAAGACGGAAAAGATTTTGAGGACGGAATAAAATAAAATGCCAATCAATATTTTCGTGGACAGTCACGGTGGCAACGTAATAGGTGCTGTTGCCGACGGTAAAAAACTGATTGAATACAGAATTGAAAAAAAGAATAAAATTGTTACGATAGGTAGCGTGTTTAAAGGTAGAGTAGAGAATATTCTACCGGGTATGCAAGCTGCCTTTGTAAACGTAGGGCTTCAAAAAAACGGCTATCTTTCTGCAACGGATATGCTTATGGATAAAGCAGAACTTGACGGCAAAGTTGAAATTCCTTCTATCTTGAACTTAAAAGAAGGGGATGAAATAATTGTGCAAGCCGTAAAAGACCCTGCAGGTAGCAAGGGTGTTCGGCTTACCACAAACCTTTCGTTTGCTGCGAGATTTGTAGTGTTTATGCCAACAATTGACTTTTTAGGCGTTTCACGTAAGATAACTGATGAAAAGGTTAGAGAAAAGCTTACAAAAATTGCTGAATCAATAAAGCCAAAGGGACAAGGCATTATTTTAAGAACGGCATCTGAACATGCTAGTAAGGCAGAAATAAAAAAGGAAATAGCCTATTTAACAGAGCTTTATAAAAACATTGAAGCTAAGGCAAGCGTTGTAAAAGCCCCTTATTGCCTTTACGAAGAAGGCGACGTTGCTATAAGGCTTATTCGTGACGTTTATAATTCTAATATAGGCAAATTTATAGTAGGCGATAAGAGCATTTACGAAAGGCTTTTAGAGTATGCTAAAAAGGCAGATAACGAGTTTAAGCACAAGCTTAAATTGTATAACAAAAAAATCGATATGTTCCACTATTACGGCTTGAATGAAGACGTTGCCACACTTTTAGGCAACACGGTAGAGCTAGAAAACGGTGGATACATAGTAATAGATAAAACCGAAGCTTTAACGTCTATAGACGTTAATACTGGTAAATACGTAGGTGACGACAATTTAGAAGATACAGTTTTCAATACAAATTTAGTTGCCGCAAAAGAGATTGCTCGCCAATTAAGGCTTAGAAATATTTCGGGTATAATAATAGTCGATTTTATCGATATGGCAAGCGAAGAGCACAAAGCAAGACTTTTAAGCGTTTTAGAAGAATATCTTGCAGAAGATAGAGAAAAGTGCAACGTTGTAGGCATGTCGCCACTTGGGCTTGTAGAAATTACTCGTAAGAAAAAACGTAGAGAAAGCACGTCAATGTTAGTTAAGTCTTGCCCATATTGTCAAGGCACAGGTCTTATCTGGTCTAACGACTATATTGTAATGAAGATAAGAACGAGCCTTTTAGATTTGTTTGCAGACGGATACGATACGGCTATATTAGACCTTAACGTAGAAATTGCCGACTATATTTTATCAAAGGGAATACTTAAAAAAGACGTTGAAAAAATTTGGAAAGAAAAAAGAATTTATATAATTCCACACAAGACCTACCACCAACAATTTTTCCTTATTAAAGGCGATAACGGAAAGGTGGTGGAAGTGCCGGATACGGCGACTTTATTATATTAAAAGGTAATAAAATGCTATTATACGAAAAAAATTATCAGCTTAGAGTTTCAGACTTTGACCAAAACGACGATTTAAGACCAAGCGCCGTGCTTGATATGTTTCAAAGCGTTGCATCAGAGCATGCGTCAAAATTAAATATAGGCTATAGCGACCTTTTGCAAAAAGACTCAGTTTGGGTGCTTCTTCGTATGCGTTACGACGTTATAAAAAGAGTAGGCTTTGGCGTTGAAAACGTGATAGTAAAAACGTGGCCACAGGTGGCGGGCAAGGTTGATTACGATAGAGATTATTGTATAGAGAGTTTAGACGGAGAAAGACTTGTAAAGGCATCTTCTAAGTGGTGCGTTATAAATATGCAAACAAGGCGCATTGCAGTTGGCAATGCAATTTATCCAAAAGGGGAGCATTATAGCGAAGCAATCTATCCTGAAGGTCTTAAAAAATTGCCTACGTTTGAGTTAGATGGCGCAAGCGTTTACGAAGGCTATGCAGGGCATTCTTGTCTTGACCATAACGGACACGTAAACAACGTTAAATATAACGATTTTATTTTAGATGCCTTAAAGCTTGAAAAGGGCGAGATTATAAAGGCGTTTGAAATAAACTACGTAAACGAAATGCAAGTTGGCAATTTTGCCCTTTACGTAAAGAAAGACGGCAATAAACGACTTATACGTGGGTTTTCTAACGAAAAAGAAGCGTTTAGAGCAGTTGTTGAGCTTTTTTAATTAGTGATTTATGGAAGAATATAAATTAAAATTCGAATTAGTGCCAGACGGGTGTTGGTATTCTAATTTAAGGTCTTGCTTAAAGCCAAAGGCGTGGGACGTAGTTAGAAAAGACGCATATAGTAGGGCAAACGGCAAGTGTATGATTTGTGGTAGAAAGGCTACTAGACTCGAAGCTCACGAAAGGTGGTCTTACGATGAGAAAAACGGTGTTCAAACGCTAGAAGACGTATTAGCAATTTGCCACTCTTGCCACTCGGTTATACACATTGGTAGAACCCAACTTATGGGCGATGAAGACAAAGCCATCGCGCATTTTTGCAAGGTGAATAAATGTAGCTTTGCAGATTATATTCGTGAACTTGGCAAGGCAAACGAAGAGCATAGGCGCAGGAATTTAGTTTCCGAGTGGAGCACGGATATGCGTAAACTCCAAGAGATTTTAAATAAAGCTAAATAGCAAAAATTAATATGAGAGAAACAATATTTGTTTCTCTCATTTTTTTTGATAAAAGGACTTGAACTAAAACGATATAAAGGGTATAATTATTCTATATTATACTAAAGGGGCGCAATATGAAAAGGCTTAACTTAAACGGAAAATGGAAGATGACGGGTGCAGGCTACGAAGTTTACGGCAACGTGCCGGGCTCGGTGTATTCTTTTTTGAACGTAGATAACTATATTTTACCAGACCCGTTTTATAGAAATAACGAAGAAATTTATTTAGCACTTGCAGAACAAGAGTTTACTTTTGAAAAAGCGTTTAACCACGTAAAAACAAATAGCCAAGAGTTTCTCGTTTTCGAAGGGTTAGATACGCTTTGCACAATTTATTTAAACGGCAAAGAAATTGCAAAAACTCAAAATATGCACGTTGCATATCGCTTTGACGTCAGCGACGTTTTGCGTGGTGGCGAAAATCACTTAAAGGTCGTTTGTCAACCTATAGCGCCATATATTAGGCAAAAGCAAGCCGAAAACAAGTTGTTTGGGGCGATGGACTGCCTAGACGGATACCCACACGTTAGAAAGTCTCATTGTATGATGGGTTGGGACTGGGGTCCACATCTTCCCGATGCAGGCATTTGGCGTAACGTTTATATTCTTGAAAAAGATAGCGCAGAGATAAAATCGGTTGAAATAAGGCAACGCCACACCAGCGGTGACGTATTTGTAACTCCTGTTGTAGACGTTGATGGCAATGCTGAAATTTTGGTTGAATTAACTTCTCCAAACGGCGAAAAGGTAACGTTAAAGGCAAACCAAGAAAACAAGATTTCTAACCCTTGCCTTTGGATGCCAAACGGCTTTGGTGAGCAAAATTTATACAAAGTCGAAATAAAAATCGTTGAAAACGGAATAGTCGTTGACCAAAAATCGCTAAAAATTGGTTTAAGAGAAATGGAACTCGTTCGCCAAAAAGACGAGTTTGGCGAGAGTTTTTTCCATAGAGTAAACGGCGTAGATATATTTGCTATGGGCGCAGACTATATTCCTGAAGACAATATTTTTGCGCGCATTACTAAAGAGCGAACTAGAGAACTTTTAACTCAATGTAAAAACTGCAATTTCAACGCTATAAGATTTTGGGGTGGAGCTTATTATCCAGACGACTTCTTTTTTGATATTTGCGACGAGTTAGGTCTTATAGTATTTTTCGATTTAGCCTTTGCTTGTTCGGTTTACGACCCAGACAAGGCTATGAAAGAGAGTATTTTTGAAGAAATTAAACAAAACCTTACGAGAATAAGACATCACGCTTGCCTTGGGCTTATTTGTGGCAATAACGAAATTGAGTGGCACTTTGACGAATACGTAGCAATGTCTGGCAGACAAGATTTAGAGTATTTAAGGGGTGTTTATAACGAACTTTTTGAAGAGAAAATTCCAAGTTTAGTAAAAGAGTTCGCCTTAGGCGTAGCATATATTCCGTCTTCGCCTACTTCTTTTGCTAAGTTTAAAGACGTAAACGGCGAAAGCGTTGGCGACTGTCACGACTGGGAGCCAGATTACACCACAATTAGAAGTAAACACTATAGATACGTTAGCGAATTTGGTTTTCAAGCCCTTCCTAGCTACAAAACCATAAAGGCGTTTACAGAACAAGAAGATAGGTTTTTAGATAGCGAAGTTATGAAACGTCATCAACGTTCTTACGGTGGCAATGACCTTATTTTAACTTATTTAAGAAAGATTTTAAACGAGCCAAATAGTCTAGAAGATTTAAGCTATGCAAGCCAAGTTCTTCAAGCAGAGTCTATAAAATATCGTGTTGAGCATTATAGAAGAAATCGTGGGCGTTGTATGGGAACGCTTTATTGGCAACTTAACGATATTTGGCCGGTAACTTCATGGGCAAGTATCGACTATTACGGCAGATATAAAGCACTCCAATATAAGGCAAAAAGGTTTTATTCGCCAATTCTTCTCTCTTGCGAAGAAAGGGGCGAATTTGAGTCTACTAACCAAGCAAGCGAATTTCCAACTGCCCACCTTTGCGTAACTAACGACACTTTAAAGGGAGTAAATTGTATAGTAAAATGCTACGTTAAAGATAGTTTAGGGGGCGTAAAACGTGAGTGGCAAGAAGAGATTTTTGTGCCAAGCCTTGATAAAAAGTGGCTTGATAAGGC
>JBGUUU010000019.1:0-9996 GCA_045133775.1 Christensenellaceae bacterium | reverse complement strand
ACCCAACTCTTCTTGTGTTAACCCACTTTTCTTTCTAAGCTCTTGTAATTTTAAGTTAAATTCCATATCAACCTACTATTTATATTGTGCTACGCTAATTATACCACTATGTTAAAAATTATTCAATGTTTGCTTGTCTTTTTCCCCGATACTTATCGTAGCAACGTAAATTGTTTAAGATAATCAACTTGTAGGCTAGCTTTTAACAATTTATCACTTGTTAAAATAGTATTAGTTTTATTTGATTTGCTATTGACACAACCTTTAAAAATATGATAAAATTTACTCATAAATTAATTATTGGAGAAGTCGATATGAAATGTATTCACCTTGATTTCCATACCGGTCCGGACATTCCTGAGGTAGGTCAGCTTTTTGATAAGGCTGAATTTACTAAAACGCTAAAAGATGCCAAAATTGACAGAATTACTCTTTTCGCAAAATGTCACCACGGATACACCTACTACCCATCAAAATTTGCGCAAATGCACCCAAACCTTAAGTTCAACCTTTTAAAGGAACAACTAGAAGCCGCTCACGCTGCAGGCGCTAAAGCCCCAATTTATATTACTGTTGGTTGGAGCAAAAAGGATGCTGACGAGCATCCCGATTGGTTGCATATTGATTTTGATACAAAAAAACCTGTTTGTATGGGTATGCCTATTTCTGACGACCTAGATGCTCCTATTGGAGATAATTCTTGGGTAACACTTTGCCCTAACGGCCCATATCTTGAGCATTTAAAAGACTTAACCCACGAGGTTTGCCAAGAGTTTGCGCCCGTTGACGGCTTATTCTACGACATCGTATTCTTTAAAGACGCATGCGTTTGCGAGTCTTGTAAAAAAGGTATGATAGAGCGCGGTTTAAACCCTGAAAACCGTGCAGATGCTCAGCGCTACTATATTGAAAGACGCGTAGAAGTTATAAGAGAGCTTACTGAAATTGTTCACAGCTACAACCCTAATGCGTCGGTATTCTATAATAGCGGTGGCGCAGAAATCAACCGCCCTGATTTCCACCCATACTCTACCCATTACGAGATTGAAGATCTTCCAACAGCATCAGGCGGATACGACGCATTGCCAATAAGAGCAAAATTCTTTGAAAAAACTGGTAGAGAGTTTGTTGGTATGACGGGCAAATTCCATCACAACTGGGGCGAGTTTGGTGGATTTAAGAGTAAAGAGGCTATAAAATACGAGGCTGCAGACATGATGAGCGTTGGCGCATCTATGAGCTTTGGCGACCATTTGCACCCATCGGGTAAAATAGACCAAAGCACTTATGCAGAAATCGGCTATGCTTATAATTATATCGATTCTATCAAAGAGTATGGCGAAAACACTAGGCCATATGCAAACCTTGCCCTTTGGCTTGGTGCAAACGACGATGCAAACTACGGCGCATCAAAGCTTTTACACGTAATGCACCTTGAATATGACGTTGTTACAAAGGGCGATGAGCTTAGCGCCTTTAAATGTGTTATTTTACCAAATGGATTACGTTTTACCGAAAGTGACAAAAAGGCTTTGGTAGATTTTGCAAATAACGGTGGCAAAATCATTGCTAGCTACGACAGCATATTTGAAGAGCTTGGCATTGAAAAGATAGAGCCATCGCCATATGACCAAGATTATATCGAATGCGCAATTGATGAAAACGTTACACCTTTCCTTGCCTTTTCAAGCGCATACAAGGTAAAGCCAACGGGCGAAGTTTTAGCAAGCGTTTACGAGCCTTATTTTAGCCGCACCTTCCGCCATTTCTGTGGACATAAAAATACCCCGTTTAAAACTGAAAAAGCAGAATACCCTGCACTTATAAAAAAGGGCAACCTAATATATTTTGCGCACCCTGTTTTTGAGGCGTATAACAACTCAGGCAACTTCTTGCTTGAAAAGTTTGTCATAAAGGGCTTTGACCTTGTTTACGATAGAAGTATCGTTGTTGAAAATTTACCGTCTTGTGGTAAGGTAAGACTTAGAAAGAGTAACGAGGGTAATTTCTTTGCTCTTCATACCCTTTATTCTCCACCAATCAAAAGGGGTAACGTTTTCCTTTTGGCAGACTTCCCTACCTTACACAACGTAAGATTTACTGTAAAGGTAGATAAAAAGATCAAGAAAATATTTACGGCGCCTGACGGTAAAAAAATCAAGTTTAAGCAAAAAAATGACGTGGCAACATTTACTCTTCCACCGTTCAGTTTACACTCTTTAGTGATTTTTAAGTGGTGAAACCACCCTATAAGTCGATTATTTAACATTTTATAATAGATATAGCCACTTACATTTGAAATGCACCTCAAAAAGTTAGACACTTTAAGGAGGTGCATTTTTATGCAAAAAAAACAAAAAACGAATAAAAAAGACTCGCCAGAATTCAAATTGTCCGTTATACTAGATATATAAAAACACCGATTGTGCTATCATGAAGTAATTCGCAAATTTTTTGCGATTCTACGAAGTTTACCAATAGAAAAGAGAAACGGAAATACTGCTGGTCGGTTCCCTTTGGGGTTTGCCGTTTCCCATAAATGGGAGCCCTCGGCAAGATTTTGCAAGTAAAATGCGAACCCAAATTAAAATTTAAATTCGCCCCGCCAGTCATATAATAATGTCAAAAAAACAACCGCTGGTCGGTTCCCTTCGGGGACTGACGGTAAACGTCAGGATTTCCTTGCGGAAATGCGAACAAAATTTGTAAGCAAATTTTGTTAGACCGCGACCTCGGCACAAAAAAATGAAGGCAAGGAAAAGTCCTTGCCTTTATTTTTGGTGCCGCTGGTCGGGGTCGAACCGACACGGTATCGCTACCACGGGATTTTGAGTCCCGCGCGTCTGCCAATTCCACCACAGCGGCATATTTAACTCGCAATCATAGATAAATCTAAATTGCTTATCTATAATAGCACATACGTTATAAAAAATCAAGGATTTTAACCCCTTATATAATGATTTTTCTTTATAAATAAATCTAAAATTTTTTATAACCACTTGAAAAACACATAAAAACAATGTTAAAATAACATTGAAAACTCGAAAAAGGAGATGAGCGTGTGAATAACGGCGAATTTTACAATTCAAAAGAATATAATTCTGTCAGCGAATACGCTCAATTTCCTGCAGAATTATATATAAAACCGAAAGAAGAAAACAAATCTGGCAACGAAACTGCAGATTTAGGCAAGGAAACAACCACTCTTCAACACAAAGCAAACGCTAAAGCTGAAAACGGCAACCACAAAACGCTAGTTGATAAAATCTTCAATTCAATAAAGACAGTTGCCACAACCGCAACAGTAGCAGCCACAGCCCTTGTTGTAACAACGTCGTTCGTTACAAACGCCCCAAAGGTTGACCTAGTAAGCTTAAACTGTGGCGCAGACTACGTTGAATATGAACTGGAAATTGACGAGCTACAAGAAGACGTAGCGTATTCTATCGTAATAAGCGCTCCAACGCAAGAAGAAAGCAAAACACCGCTAACAGGCAACGGCAACTATAAACGCCGTATAGACGGCTTAAAGCCAGACTGGGAGTATACTTTAGAAGTTGTTAGCGAAGATTCGATTTTAGGCGAAGTTACTCATTATCAAATCAAATTCCAAACCTTAAAATACGTTGATAATGAAGAGCCCCCACCTAGCGTAAACGTCTCAAGCGTTGTAATTTCTGGTTTAGATGAAATTCAAATATATTTTACAACCGAAAACGTAAACGAAAATAGCGAAATTACTCTTAATATTACCTATGGCGACTCGACGGAAAACGACTTAGTTTTGACGGACACAGATTTAGAGAACGGCTACGCAACGACTTATATGTATAGCTCTAATTCATTAGCGATTACGCCTTACGTAACAACCCTTAAAAATGGTGAGCAAAAAGAAACAGAGTGCGCAAAATACGAGCAAGTTTTCGACTCGACGTTATTCGTTGAAACAAAAATCGGCTTAACTGCCGCCTACTCTTATAAATCTGTAACGTTTTATCCAACAGGTATTACAAACGGCGCGCAAAACTTAATGGTTATATCTTCGGAAGACCCGTCAAACCCTGAGCTTTTGTGGCTTGGAAGCGAGCTTTTCATTGAGTATTCAAGCGAAACTGAAGTGACTTACACGCTATATTTTGCAAACGATGAAGGCGATGCTCTTTCTAACGAAATAACTGTTACTTTAGACACTTCTGTAATTGCGCCAGACGTCGATTACACGTTTAACCCAGTAAATACTGGCGACGTTGGAATTACTTACAACGACGACGGCACGATAAACGCTTATCTAAACACGAACTTTGCGTGCGAAAACGAAGATATCTACTACCAAGTAACGCTTGGCAGATTTAGATATAAAACCCGTGAAGCGATAGCAAGAATTGAAGGCATACCAGACGAAACATACCCTCTTATTTTCGACATTTGCTTTGACGTAAATGGTCAACAATACTCGTTCTACAGAACGTCACTTTCGGGAGTTGTAAACGAAGCATCTGTCGAAAGTTACATAACTAGCACAATTAGTGGCAATAGTTTAAGTCTTCAATTTTACTCAATAAACGACATATACCTAGACTTTAACAATTTAAAAGCCGTTTCTTCAACAGGCGAAGAGATAATTCTTAGCGAAAGTATGTTCACCTTTGACGACATAAATTCTACACACGAGCTTACAATAGAATTTACTCAAACCTTTGAATACGTAACGTTATACGTAGTTGCAAACCCTAACTATCTCGACGTAAAAGACATTCCAAACTATAGTGGCAACATTCGCAAAACCTTTGAAGTTGTCATAACACCATAAATTAAAAGGAGCAAAACAAATGAAGCAAAATTCACAAAAGAAGAAAGTTTTTTTAATAGTTGAAATATGTGTTTTATCGCTATTTCTATTAGCTTTTATATGCTGTTTAGTAACAGAATTAGTTGCCACAGAAAGCGCGCTCGCTATTTGGATGAAAACAAATATTTGGGACGTTCAAAAAACGGTAACGACGTTCAAATCGCATATTCCCGTTCTTGTAAATTGTCTTATATACATTATTATAATTTACGCGGCTTGCAGAATTATTCGTTTATTGTTTAGCGCTAGAATGAAAAGGCACCCACGCTCTAAAACAATGATGGCGCTCCTTGACGGATTTGTAAAATACGCTTGCGCTATTGCAATTATCATTCTTATATTAAAGGCTTGTGGAGTTAATACGGCGGCGCTCGTTGCGTCTGTAGGCGTGTTAACACTCGTCATAGGTCTTGGCGCACAACCACTTATCGCAGATATCATTGCAGGTATATTCATTATTTTTGAAAACGAATATCAGGTTGGCGAAATTGTAACTATTAACGACTTCCGTGGAACTGTTATGGAAATTGGCATACGTTCAACAAAGTTAATAGACGCTGCAGGAAACATTAAAATTGTAAATAACAGCGCTATAGGCGACGTTATCAACCTTTCACGCGAGCTTTCTTTGGCTATCGTAGACTGTGACTTCCCTTACGACGTGCCTGTTGAACTTGTAGAAAATATCCTTAAAGACAACTTTGACAAGATTGCAGAACACATACCAGCTATTAAAGAAGGGCCTTTCTATAAGGGCGTATGTATGTTCAAAGACTCAAACGTAACGATTAAAATAGTTGCTAAATGTCTTGAAGAAGATAGATTCCAAGTTGAAAGAGATTTAAACAGAGAATATCGTAGAATTCTTACCGAAAACGGCATTGATATTGCTTACCCACAAGTTGTTATCAACTACCCAGAAGAAAAGGAATATAAAGTTTCTAAAAAAGACAAAAAGGATGCTCGCGAATTTGCAAACGAGCAAAAAGAGCTTTCTCACGATATGGAAGAACAGCATAACTAAACTTTGTTAAACTAAAAACGGATGGCACTTAGCCATCCGTTTTCTTTTATATTGGTTATTTATTTAAAGTCAAAACTATTGCAAGGTCACAATTTATATCGTCTTTATCAAGCTCGATCTCTCCGTTTTTAATCTCAACTATATTGCCGTTCACAGTTGCTTGAGTCACCTTATTTCCATAGCCGATATATTGTATCTCAATATTTCTATCAAGATATTTCATGGTTATTTGAGAATTTTCATACTCTTTTGGCAGGCAAGGCTTAATTTTTAAGCTATTTAAAGTAAAATTAACACCAAACATCCAATTATAAACGGAACGCTCTAACATTGCAACGCTACCGGTTAAGAACGAAAAACCTGTTCTACCACGGAAGGACGGAACTAAATGATAGCAGTTTGTAATAGCATACGGCGCTGCGCAAATGCTTTGCTCCTTATGATTCTGCTCATTAAACGGCATTGCAAAGTTAAGCACCTTATAAAGCTTTTCATAGTCGCCCACCTTTGCCAAAGCTCTGATATAGAAAAACTGCGAACCGTGGTTATATACACTTGCATTTTCAGCAAAATACGGTTGAAAATCACCTGTACCCATCTTGCCGATACCATCTATGTATTTCTTTCCAAATGGCTCGCTAAAGAGCTGATATCCTTCATCTGTTGCAAGCGTTTCCAAATGCTTTACAACGGATTGCTCCTTACCTTCGGCTACTCCGCTAATAATTGCATAGCTATTTGTAGGCGCGTAAACTCGTTTTTCGCCGTCAGGGTCTTTATCCGAGAAAATCCACTCGCCCTTATCTGTAAATACACCGTTATAAAAACCTTCTTCGTTATAGCTTACCCTGTTTATAGTTTCTTTTAACTGCTCGGCAAAGGCAAGATACTTTTCACCACCGCCTTTGCCAAGCTTTTTTAGAATTTCTGCAAGATATTTAAGACACATTACGAGCTGACACGAAACCATTACAGTTTCGCCACGCCCTTTAAGCCCTGTGCCGTTAAGACAGTCGAGCCAATCGCCCCCACGGGATTTAGTTAAGCCGTGCTCACCGATATTTTCAGAAGCAATCAAATATTCAATGCCCTTTGTAAGGTGAGTTAACCCGTCTTCAATAAGCGCGCTGTCGTAATAACCATAATCGTTTTCTAAAATAGAATAGTCGTTTGTAAACGCTAAATACTCGTAAACAAATTCTGTAAAAAAGCATGCAGAATCGACAAACTGTCTAAGGTCAAATTTATCGCTTTCGCCAAAAGGAACTTGGCGTGGATACCAACCATCGCTACGCTGTTTTGAAAAGATATTCTCAATTATTTTTTTACATTCTTCTGCGCCGTAAGCTAAATAGCCTTGAAAATCGTTAGACGCATCTCTAACCCCTCTCATACCCGTAGGCCAACCACGGTCAAGCGCGCTAACCCAATCAAGCTCCAAAGGCAAAAAGCCGTTTATAAAGCGATTAAACGTCTTATTTGGGGTTTTTACGGTTCGAATACCAAACAACTTTTTATACTTTTCTGCTAACTGCAATTCTTCTTCATTTATCTTATGAGCATCAAAATATTCTCTCGATTTTTGAATTACGCATTGCGCGTCTTCATGAGTAAGCGACGTTGCAAAAACTATACTAAACGAGTGAGAAGATTGTGCGCCAACTTTAAACGAAGATATGCCTGCCATACATTGCTCAAATGCATATAATTCTTTTTCCGTTTTGCCAGTAAAGCCTTGTGAAATGCTGGCAAAATTATTTGTAGACTCTATTACCCTTTCAGATGAAAGCTCATAATCTCTTACTGGCAAATCAGACGTAACGGTAAAAAATCTTCTCTCTTCCTTTTTGCCCGCAACACTATATCTCGTTGTTAAAAACGCGTTGCTAGACTTATCAAATTTAGTATTCGTATACCACTCAGGCTTATCCCAAGGCGCCATCATAAGCTCGTTAACGTAAGGATATACAAGGCTCATAACGTCAACGTCAATAGCTTTTTCAGTGTTATTAATAACCGTTAGGCGCATGACAAAGCGCATGCCGTTTACTGTGGTTAAAAGCTCTGTCTTTACGCTTATTTCATCAAAATCCAATAAATAAGTAGCTTTTTCAGGAGTAAAAAAAATTTCTACGCCTTTAGCAGAAAAACCGTCAAAGTTGTGATAAGTCTTTCCGTTAAAATTAAAATATACTCTAATAGGCGAATTTATTTCCCTGCGCTCTCGCTTTACAAGAGCAACGCCAACAGGTGGATTAATTTGACACGTTTGAACACCGTATTGGTCCACCTTTAAAAGAATTTCTTCATTTTTATATATATACTCATAATTTCCCACCTTAGGAAAATCTGTCAACGTATATCCACCCAATTTATCTTGAAAAAATCCATAATTTTTAGCCATTTTAAGCTCCTATTTACGTGTTTTAGCTGTTCTTGTTAAAACTCAACACTTTGCGTCATGCTTGCAAAAATCTTTATTTGATTAAAAACCGTCTTTAGTAAAACACTAACTACCATTAGCTATAGCGCAAAAAGCTATAATCAAAGATTATATTTTTTAGTTAATAACCAAATAAAGTATAACACACTCAAAAAAGTTAGTAAAGTAAAAACATTATAAAACACTAATCAAGGGACTCATAAAAGTCAAGTTGTATTTAAACCATACACTAATATTTTCATACTTTAAAATCTTAAAAGATTTTCCTTTTGCTATTGACATAGGCTTTCACGTGTTATACAATTTTAAATGTAATAAGTTCAATCTATTACAATTTATAAAGCAAATAAAACGAATTTTATAAAACTAACATGAAAGCCACCCCAAAGCTTATTCGCTTTGGGGTGGCTTTTTGCCATAAATTATTTATCGTTAATTTGTTATCTTTTTATCAAAACAATCAAAAAAGGGCTTTAAAAGCCCTAAAAATACAAAAAAAAGAAGCGAAATCGCTGATAGACAAATTTCACTTGCTTTTGCTCCCCAAGTTTGACGTCAAGCATCAAGGTATTCGCAATAAATTTGCTCGACTCATAGGTTTGAACCTACGGTCCAGTCGTAAATTGTAAATTTACTCCATTTGCTAAAAACGTGCGATTCATCGCACCTTTTCTTTACGCAAATTTACCCTCCGTGCGATTCTCGGTGCTTAAGCCTGCGATTCTGCTACGTATCGTAGGTGCAAATTCCTTATCTTGACATAGAAAAAAGGCATATACCAACTGGTATATGTCTTTTTTCTGTCTTCTTCTAATAAAATAGCTGTCATTTTTTATTATAAATACGGGAACACCGTGTTTTTATATGCTCGCGCGCGCGTGAGTGCACACGTATCATTATTTATTGTATAGAAACCAACCTTTTTATTGAGTAGCCTATGCTTGTTTTTAAACACAAAAAAAGACAAGTCTAATATTAAGAACTGCCTTTTTATCATAAATAAACGATACGCCCCACTCCCTTATATAGATATAATTCATTACCTGAACTAAATTAAATTTTGTTTTCCAATACAAACCTGCTATTCTTTTGTAACGATTTATATAGTCCACTCATTTAAGCAAAATGTAGATTTCGAGCATAATTTCAGCGAGATAGACAATAAAAATTTCTTTGTTTATAGTATGAAAGACACTCTCGTTATTGTAATAATCTTGTTACAATTTTCAGGGTGTCTTTTTCTATCATTCTTCTTTTATATTGCCTTTTTTAACGTTTTTCTCTATCAATTCTTTCGTGAACGCCCAAATTTCTTCCGAGCCAAGCTGAGAAGACTTTTGCCTATTCAACACCTGCGTTTTATTTACTTCGTGCAATCTCCAATCCTTACCATTATTACAATCATTCAAAAGAATCGGTTGTAAGTTATCCATTGTTTTTGCAAATCTCGCTTCTGGGGTTTTCCCTTCTTCGAATTCTTCAAACAACGCAATTAAATGTTCCTTTTGGTCGTTTGGCAACAATCCAAAAATACGGTCCGCCGCTTTTTTCTCCCTTTCCTTTTGGGTTTCTAAAGCTTTCGTATCGTAAGCATACGTATCGCCTGCATCGATTTCAACAATATCGTGAATGATCGCCATCATCATTGCCTTGGCTACGTCAAAATCTTCATTTGAGTAT
>JBGUUU010000018.1:0-20761 GCA_045133775.1 Christensenellaceae bacterium | reverse complement strand
CCGTCGATAGTCCAAAAACCACCGTAGCCCTCTTTTTCAGGAACTTTAGGAAGAGTTCCTATCGCTTGACCGTTTACAACACGTTTGGTGCTAACTGCCACACCGTTTTCGTCATTGAAAGTTACCGTGCTTTTATTAACTCTCGTTGGAACGTTACCAACGCAGTTATAAACTACGTCGTCTGAAAGGTAGATAACGTTTCCGTCGTTTCTAATAAGCGAAAAACCTGCTTTAAAGGTAAGAGTATAATTCTCCCCTGCATACGCTTTAAGAATTTTAATGATAAGACCGCTACCGTTAGTCGTTTCTACGTAAACAGGTGATGCAGCAGGATTTGTAAGCCAACCGCTTGAACCAACCATTTTATTAGATGAATTTACGTTTGCGGTAATAGCATCTCTTGCCGAGGTATCGTTGACGTAAATGTATTTTAAAATATCAACGCCGTTGTTTGCAGCAATTAAAGCGTCGTTTCCGTGATACCAACAACCGTTTACACTTGCGTCCGTATTAAGCCAGTGAGCGTTGTTTGCAGTAGACGCGCCTATCGTGTATCCACCGAAATAATACTCATCGGATGCTGCACCCCAAGATCTGTTTTCTATTGCGAGTATATCTTGGTACTCAACGGTATCGGCTTTTGCCGTAAGTTTGTCACCCACAAAGCCCATTACTGCGCCAAAGGTCGATAACGCTAAAGCTATGCATAACGCTATTTTCAATAGAAAATTCGTCTTGCTTTTTAATCTCATAATTTTCTCCTTTCTCAGTTATATTTTTTCATAATATTTAATGATAAAAATCAACTATTATTTATTCAAAGATTTTAAAATATCAATACTTGGAGCAGGTATTCTACCTAATGCATCTGGCCCTACGTTTAATAAATAATTTATTCCACGACTATTTAAATCGTTTTTGATTTTTAAAACGGTTTCTGCGTCTTTCCAATTTTGGTCATACGCCTTATAGCCCCACGTATCGTTAAGGGTTGCAGGAACTTCGTAAAGCATTCCGTTACCCTCGGCATCAGTTTCATTATCGCCCGAAGAGCCGTAGTCGCCCATACCGTTGCCTATTCTAGAATTTATTAAGCAATTAGGTTGATATTTTTTAACCAAATTATAAAGTTCTACCGATTGCTCTTTTGTAATATCTTGTGGCGTATCAAACCAAATAAGGTCGATATCGCCATAATTTGTTAAAAGCTCGGTAACTTGTGGAATTGTTTTCTTTCTAAAGCAGATTTCAAAATCTTTTTTAGTATTTGGGAAGTCCCAAAAGTTAGTCCAAGGTTTTCCTTGACTTGTTTCAAACGTTTCGCTGTAGCCACCACCGTGTTCTTCGTGCCAGTCGAGCTCTTGAGAATAGTAAATACCAAACTTAAGATTTCTCTTTCTGCACGCTACAGAAATTTCTCTAATAATATCTCTTTTGAACGGTGTGTGCATAACGTTGTAATCGTCAACCTTTGAATCAAAAAGGGCAAAGCCTTCGTGATGTTTAGTTGTAACAACGATATATTTCATACCTGCAGAAACTGCTAAATCGCACCACTCGTCTGCATCAAAAAATACAGGATTAAAAGCATCCATAAGTTTTTCGTATTCTTTAATAGGAATTTGGAAGCAAGATTGAGCCCATTCTGCAATCATATCCATTCTTTTACCTTTCCACTCACCTGCTAAAAGTGAGTAAAGACCAAAGTGAATCATCATACCAAATTTTGCTTCTTTAAACCATTGTTTTCTGTCCATATTTAACGTCCTTTATAGTAAATGTTCTTTGTTATATTATTATGATTGTGTATATTTAAAGGATTAGATGCGAGGCAACGTGACGTTGCATCCGTGTTGCCATTTACCCTTGTCGAGTAAGATTTAAAGGGTTAGATACAAGGTAGGCTAGGCTCGCAAGACTTTTGCGGATGGGATAGACCTTGTTGATCAGCAACGTGACGTTGCATCCTTGTTATCCTCATGAAAAACGCATATTTAAAGGTGGAGAAACAAGATAGGCAAGGCTCGCTTTGTGACACAAGACACGATAGACCTTGTTGGTCATCGGGGTTTGGGACACAAAGCAGAAACGCTGCATATCGAAGTTTATACGCCTTTAAAAAACCTTTAAGGTGTTTAAGGGATTAGATGCGAGTTAGCCAAGGCTCGCAAGACTTTTACGGATGGGATAGACCTTGTTGGTCAGCAACGTGACGTTGCATCCGTGTTGCCATTTACCCTTATCGGGTAAGATTTAAAGGGTTAGATACAAGGTAGGCTAGGCTCGTAAATTGATATTGGATGGGATAGACCTTGTTGGTCATCCCAGTCAAGAGCAATTTACAGTAACGACGCATACCGAAGTATATAAGCCTTTAAAAATTAGCCTTTAACACCAATTACAGATATACCTTCCATTATTGTCTTTTGGAAGAAAGCGAATATAATTATGCAAGGTATCATCATGATAACACCGACTGCCATTTGAATATTTGGCAAATTGTCAACGTCAGATGCACCAGACGTTTCACCGAAAATCTTATAAAGAGCAAGTGAGAGTGTCCACTTTTCTTTATTGTCTGCAACGTAGAGCAAAGGACCTGAGAAATCGTTCCAGTTGCCGAAGAATCCGGTTACTGCAAGATAAATAAGTATAGGCTTTACAAGTGGCATAATAATTTTTATATATACTTGGAAACTATTTGCCCCGTCTAAGCTTGCAGCTTCACTGTAAGACTTAGGAATACCCTTCATAAACTGACGAACAAGGAATATATTCATTGTTCCGCCACCAAACCACATTGGAAGCCATAAAGGATAAAGAGTTCCGTATAAGCCGAGTTTGTCGTAGATTATGTAAAGAGGGATAGAAAGTATGGTGCTTGGAAGAAGAACCATGCCCATAATCATTGCAAATACTACGTGCTTACCCCAGAAATCAAGCTTTGAAATAGCATATGCAGTAAGAGAAGATGCCAAACAAACACCTGTTATGTTAAGAATACAAACCTTTAACGTGTTAAAGAGATATCTTAAATATTCACTTGTAAAAACCTTAGTGTAGGAGCTAAACTCAAAATGTTTTGGCCAAAGATACGTTACACCTTGGAAGTGGTCAGCCGGCATAAACGAGCTTATTACAAGCGCATAAATTGGGAATAAGAAAAACAATGAGAACAACACTAAGAAAAAATACTTAGAGCACGTTAATGCAACGGGTTCTCTGTAATACTTTCTCTGCTTTTTAGTAGATTTGACCATATTACATTTCCTCCCCGTAGTAAACCCATTTGCTTGTCTTAAAGATAAGGGCGGTGAACATTGCTATTATTGCAAAAAGCACCCAAGAAAGCGCACAGGCAATACTAAGATCACCGTTTTCGTATGCCTCTTCATAAATAATAACAACTATAAAGTCTAACGAATTACCTATACCCTGAACACTCTTAGTAAGTGGATATACGTTACCAAAGGTTTGTAAACCACCTATAATGCTTGTTACTACTACGTAGAAAAGCATTGCCGTGCTCATAGGAATAGTTATCTTAAGTGTTTTATGTAAGTAATTTGCGCCGTCAAGTTCTGCAGATTCATACATTTCCTTAGGAATATTTTGCATTTGAGCGAGCCACATAATACAGCCGCCGCCCCAACCGAATATACCAGTAAAAAGCAAGGTCTGCAAAACCGTTTTCGGGCTATTATAGAACGTATAACGCTGCATACCAATTTTTTCTAAAATCATATTGATATAACCAGAGTCGTAGTCTGTAATAGTTGCCCAAAGAAGAATACCGGCAACACCTGGAATAAGGTTTGGTAAATAATAAATAATTCTAAATGCTTGTATACCTTTCGTCTTTTGATTTAAGAAAAGCGCTAAGCCGTAAGAACCTAGAATTGAGAACGCTAAGCTCACGATAGTATATCTAAAGGTGATAAACAAAGAGTGCATAACTTCTTCAAGCATACCGTGATTAGCATATTTTGTAAAAATCTTTTTGAAATTGTGGAGACCAAAATTAGTTAACTGCTCTTCGCCCAACCACTCTACTGCAGTTGGGTTATATTCGTGCAACGCATATATTACTGACGTTCCCATTGGGATTAACGTAAACAACAATATGCCCGATATAACAGGTAAAACGTAAAGCCAAGCACCAGCGTTCTTTTTAAAGAACTTTAGCCAACTGAATTTACCATTTTCTCCTAAATATTTTTTATGCGTAACCATTATTCACCTTTATTTACGTAAGCCACCTTGAGGGTCAAGTCCTGCGTATTCGTGTTTAAAAGACTTAAATAATTCAGATAAACTTCCGTATCCGTAGCTAGACATCGTGTAGTTTGTAAAGAATTCAGCAAATTTAGCTCTAAATTTAGTTCTATGCTCTGCTTCATAAATATTAAACCAATCTTGTCTTAATTCTCCACCTGCTACCCAAGCATCGTGATTCATTCCTTGTAATGAGTTAACGTGTCTCCAAGCACCGTCTTCGCTTAAAGATTTTAATACTGGAATGTTGTGACCGCTTGCGCCTGCAACTTCTTGACCTTCTTCTGTAATAATGAACTTAATGAAATCCCAACAGATATCAGGATAAGACTTTGTTACACCGTTTACAGAAACCGACGTTTTAGAATAATAGTAGTTCATTGCATAGCCTGAGTTACCTGCAGCGATATCTTGAGTAGGAATTTGGATACATTGTAAAGAAGCCGAACCATAAATTGATTGGAATCTTGTAATATAAGCTGAAATAACAGGTCTTGAAACAACCTTTAAGAAGTTAAAGCCTTGAGCAAAGTCTGTATCTGCGCCGGTTGAATTACAAATTCTATCAACTGCATAAAGCTTAGAGTGTAATTCTTCTAAAGTTGCGCTATGATTATCTAAGTTTACTGTTCCGTCAGCATTGAGCGCTGTTTTGATACCTAACGCATTTAAAACAGTAACGTAGGTTGGCTCCCAGTTAAGTTTTAAATCAATTGCATACTTAGTTTTCCAATAGAAAGATGCGTCAGGGTCGTTATGCGCACCAGCATTTTTAACAATATAATTGATTCTATCTGCTATCATTTTAGCAAAATCAAATAAATCGTCTAATTCAGACCAGTTGTTACCTGCAACGATATCGTTTAATCTTTGAGTTGTAGAAACGTAATCTTCAGGAAGATTTGAACCTAAATACTCTTCATACTTTTCATCTAATTCTGCAAACAATGCTGTGTTACAAACGATTGCTGGCTTATTGTAGTCTCTTGGAGCATAATAAATACCGTATTGAGAGTGATTTGCACCGTATTCTGTTCCCGTTGCAGTATCTTTCTTGTCTGCTTTGAACGTGCCTTTATAGTTTGCAGTAGGTCTAAACTCGCCGTTTAAAGCTGCAGTATCAAGCATTGACTCATAATATAAGCTATAATCTGTCTTTGCTAAATCTCTTTCATAGAAAGGTCTTAAGTCTGTAAAATACTTATGCCATCTTGCGTGTGTTGAGTCTGAAGTCCAAACAATATGTGGTGAATTTTCGATATTGCTTGCAAAGTTTTGAAGCATATAGCTTTCGAAATTTTTACCTGAGAACGTTTTTACAGTTATTTCGTAATTAGGATATTTTGCTTCAAATGCTTCAGCTAAATCTTCTAAAACTGCACTTTCAGATTCTTCAGATTGACAAGCTATAGTGATTCTATATTTGTCTGAAGAAACAACCTTATTTTGCAAGCCCTTTTTCTTACATGCTGGGAAAATGAGCATTGAGCAAATAAGCATACAAATAATACTGAGTCTAAATTTTTTCATGTTTTTTCCTTCCTTATTTTATTATTAGTTGGCGGCGGTTAACCGCCAACGTTATAATTACAAAATTATCTAACCTCTACGGTTACAGATTTAAGTGGAACGGTTACAACAACCTTTCCGTTTACTATAACAAAATCAGTCGTTTGTCTTCCGTTTACTAAAACCGTTGGATTTGCTGACGGTGCATTTAACGAAACTTTAACTTTGATTCCGTTAGAATTACCCCTAACAGCGTCGATTCTTATAGAGTTTTTAAATACTGTTAAATCGTATTTAACTCCGTTATACGCTAGGTTTTCCATTCCCCAATAGTTGAGTTTACTTGGGAGAGATGGGGCAATATTTAACGTGTTGCCATATTCCGTGCTAATACCGAAGAATCCGTAAGGTATTGCAGACATAACTAAGAAAGACTCTAAGAACTCACCGTCAACACCGATTACACCTGCAGTTTGTCCGCCTCTTTCGTTTGTTCCCTTAACACCGTTTTGTAACAAGTATTTTTTGTTATTTGCATTTTTCCATTGGTTGTTTTGATAATAATCCCAATAGAAACGGTCTGGGTTTTCATTGTAGTTATCGCTCTTTACGTAATAATCGTATATATCCATATACCAATCTTTTACGCCGAGCAATCTATTATAAGCATCATCTGCGCCGTAAGTGCCTATTCTTGCCATAAGGTCAAAGAACGTAAGATAAAGCACTGCGCCACCATTTTGAATTTGTGTTTCACCAAACGCACAGTTAGGATCTGTAAACGAGCCGTTAAAGATTGATAAATCATATTGGTTTTCAACGCTATAGGTGTTTGTTCTTGGACCGAGCTCAAAGAAATAAATATCCTTACCTTGAGAGCCAAACTTATCTGCTTCAACTATTCTTCTACCACTAATCCAGTCCATAATAGACTTAGCTTGCTCATCAGTTGCAACGCCGTAATAAATAGCTTCTAAGTTCCACATTACGTATCCGTAATCATACCATTTATTTTCAGCATCACAGTAACCGCCAACAAATCTACCAGTTTCTTCATTCCAGAAACCTGTTTTATCTAAATCGTTTGTAGATTTTCTAAGAGCGGCTAATACGTCGCTTGCTATATCGTTAAGAGTTTTAGTATTATACGTGTATTCACTTATACCGTGATTATACTCTCTATCTGCCGTCTTAACGGCTGCCAAACTTTTATCAACGATAATACCATTTTGAACCAAAACACTTTCGAGATATGCTAAATCTACAAGCGCTTTATAGAAATAAACGTTAGACTCGAAGTCATATTTAGTCATAAATGAAACGTCCCAGTAGCCGTTTGCCAACGTCATTGCAGTTCGGTTAGAATGATCGCTTGACGTCTTATCGGCATCGTGACCAACAAGATAAGACTGGTCGTTTAAGTGCCTTGTTTCATCATACATTTGCATGTAGAAGTTAATAGCTTTTCTTGCCTTTGTTATGTTTTCTTTTAAATATTCTAAATCGCCCGTATAGTCGTAATCATTTCTTAAGGCAGATATAAAAATAGAATTGTTGTTAGTGTGCCTTGTATCAAACGTAGCTCTTACGTAGTTAAGCCCAAATCGACCGCTAAACGTAGTGCCTTCTTTAGCCTTAATTTCAACCTTAATTTTGTTTGAATAAACCTTGCACTCTTTATCCGATGCCCACACTTCTTCTGCATACATTGGCAAAAATAACATATGCTCGTATGAAGGTGTATAATCATAAGATATAAAAGCCTTTTCGTTTACCGAAACGCTGTGCCATTCGTTAGGGCTTGTATTCGTAGTATAGTGAACAATAATATCTTCTATATTTTCAGAATCTTCTGTAAACATTCTTACGTCCAACTCTAAAAGTGGAGAATAGTAAGTTCTTGAATAATCTTCTGCAGGAGAAGTGAACGTTAAGCTTTCAACGCCTTCTACGTCAGTTTGATATAAACCTTGTAAAAGTTGAGCGTTATCATTATTAACAACTTCGCCGTCCTTCGTATAGGCACTTGTCCACCTACCTTCTACTGACGAGCCACCAAAATCCCAACTCGTGCTACCTACAACGTTTGCAGACGTTGGGAATGGCCAACCCATTCTATGCTCGCCTGAAGTTGTAGTTGAGTTGTTTGGTCTTACGTCGTCTGTTTCTTGCCAAACGTAGCCGTAATCGTCAACAGGAATATTAGAAAGTATTTTTCTTAAACCTTCAATTCTATCAGTTTCAAAGCCGTCTCTACTGTTATGCCAGTAATAAGCCATTGAGTTCCACTCTTGCCAGAAGAACTGAACTGCGTTTACACCTGCAGTTACGCTGGCAACCTTTTGGTCTTTGCCGTTTTCGATTACACCTGCGTGTCTTTTAAAATAATCGTTTAAGAAGAAATCTAAAGATGGGTCTGAGCTTTCAAAACGTAAAAGTTCTTCGCTATCTTTAGAATATGAATACGGCTTGCCCTGTTGTGGCGTTTCTCCCGTATTCTTTTTGTTACAACCCAAGTTAAAGGTGATTGTACAAGCTAAAAGACCTGCAAAAATATTTCTTGTAATTCTCTTATTCATGACTTCTTCTCTCCTTTAACACAATTGCCGAAGCAAGTAAAATCATCGTTATGCCAACTATTGGCAACTCAACTGCAGATTTACAACCTTTTTTCTCTGTTTCGGTATTTGTTGTTGGTTTAGTAGTTGGTTTTGCAACGGAATCTTCAATTACAGTAAACGTAAATACTTGTCCGTCGCCGTAGGTTATAGTAAATACAGTTGTCTTATCTGTTGTAACGTGTGAAACTTGATAGTTTGTAGCGTTAGTTACAAAGATACTTGTTGGACAAACTGCAGTTTTTACAGTAACGGTTGAGCCGTTTTGAACTTCTGAACCGTCGTAATATACGTGTATTTCTCTATTTGGAACAACTTCGCTAAATCTGCCGTCGTTTAAAATAAAGGTTTGTGTCTTTTTAACTTGACAATTTGTCATAAATCTCAAGCCGTCTTTAATTTCTATCGTTATTCCACTACCATTATTAACCAACTCTGCTATTGGGTTATAAGTCAACGCACTGTGTGATTCGAACACAACGTCCATATACTCTAAGCCAGATGCTCCATAATGTGTTTGAACGTTAGTATAATTAGTAGCCTCGTATGCGTGCCAATCGCCGATTGATTTTCCGTTTATTATTACGCAATCGAGAAGTGAAGATTTAAAACCGCTCTTAACGAAAACGTTTGACATTCCTTTATCATAATATAAAGAGCTTGAATTAAAAAGGTCAGTCTCTCTCCAACGCTCTATTTCACAAGCGTGGTAATAGTTTGCAGACGTTATCTTTTTATCAAAACGAATTGAGAAACGTAAGTTATTAGAGCCTGCATCATACCTATAAGAAATACCTAAAACGGTTGTTTTTTCTAAATCTGCATCAAAGCTACTATCGAGAATTCTTTCTGCAGCATAAATATGACAGGTATAATTTCTATCAATCTCACTACCATCAGGATATTTAAGCCCTTTCAATACACCCATGCTATTGCCCCAATAGCCTTTTCCTGCATTTTTAATTTGAGCTTTACCCGTATATGATTTAGGAATAGTTACCACAACTTGGCACATTGCGCCAACTTTTTCCCACTTAGCAACTGCAGTTTTACACTCTGAAAGCACTTTTGAAAGTGGTAAACCGTTTAATACTACCTTAGAAAGGTTTAAAGATTCGCCCCAACTCTCACAATTTTTATTAAATCTAAAAGAAACGTCGAAAGAGTCGTCATTTTCTATAATGATGAGAGAATCCTTTGTTAAAAGGTCAGAAGATTTTTCTTTAACGAGATTGAAAGAAACAAAGAATAATTGGTCTCTTACCAAATTGTCGTTTTCGTCGTAAACTTCTTCGCCGTCTGAATTTACAAAAGGCTCACCGTCTTCGTTGAATTTGAAAACTATCGTTCTAACCTTGCCGTCTGCATCTGCATAAAGGGAACTTGTTAAACTTATAGTTGTATGAACTGCGCCGTCTAAAGCAAAAGATTCTAATGCAGAACCTAAAGTAGACTCGGTAACGTTGTTGTCGTTATACGAATTGATTGTTCTTGCATGGTTTGTGTAAAGCCTTAAATTGATAGCTTCATACTCGTTAATATCAATAGGATTTACAAATCTTAAAACGGTTATATATCCTTTTAAAGTGTTAGAGCCTGATGCTAAGGCCAATCCCTTATATACACCACCTGCCAACTTATCCCCATAAATAATGAAAGCGTCTGAATAGGTTGTTAAAGGCACTGCATTGTGGTTTTTATACTTAGTTTCGTATGAGAGTTTGAAAGATGCTTCGTCGCCATCGTATTCAACGCCTTCTCTATATCCTTCAAAATAAGTTACCCAAACACCGTCTTTACGCTCGTATTTAACAGTTTCGCCAACTTCTATGCAAGAAGTTAAAGCCCCATCTTTACAAGCCCTTGACAAAGTTGGAAATTGGCAACCTTCTAAAATCTCTATGATAGTGCCGTCCACTAAAACAGGATTTGTAAAGCAAATTGCAAGAGTGTCTATTCTTTGGCGCATATTACCGATAAAATAATATGGATTTTCAACCTTAAATTGCGCTAAAGTAACGCCATTGATAAAAATCTTTTGCTCAAAGTTTAATTCATCGAGATTTTTATTAAGTGGGAAGTTACAAAGGTTGTTTTCGAGAAGGTCAACGTTTTCATATTCTGCTAAACCATCTTCTGCATTATACCATTTGTAGTTTTGCTCTTCCTCACTCCAATCGTCCGCCGTCATATAATCAGTTTCGCTTAAATACATAACGAACGAATTAGGAGTCGATACGCCATTCTCGTTGTTTATTTTGGTTATTTCCGCCTCATAAACCATGTCAAAAGACTCTTCTGCTTGTGCTTTTACGTTTGCAAATGCAAATATCGTGCAAGCAACCAAAGTGCAAGCCAATAGTGTTTTTAAAATTCTCAAAACATTTTCTCCTTTATTTTCTATAGTTGGCAATTTCAACCAATTTTCCGCCGTTTAATCTCGATTCTTCAGCAGCAAGTGCCATATAATGGCTTTCTACCGAACATTCAATTGATGAACTTGCATTAAATTTATCTTCAAAATATATGCTGTATAAAGCGTCGAACATTCTTTGGTCGCCACCGCCGTGTAATCCAGCTCCTTGTCCACCGAGATCGTCGTTAAGTTCGCTTATCTTCCATTCGATTGGAGCTTCTAAATATCTGCGAAGAATAATTCTATCTTCTTCTTCAAACACTTCGATTTCGCCTTCCGTGCCGAAGAATCTAAAATCTCTACCGCCCCTATAAGTAAAGCCTTCCATTTTAAGCGTTGCAGTTATACCGTTTTCAAACTGCATGATAAGCGTTTGATTATCAACAACGTTATTGTCGCAAGCAAAAACACATCTTCCATATTTGCTTTCTTTAAGCGAAGTTATCAATGCTTCTTCGGTAATTGGAAGTATATCCGTTACTAAAATGTAAGGTATCGTGTCTTTGCATCCACCTTTCTTCCAGTTCTCTAAATATATTGTGTAAGCGCTAAATTTACATTCGTTTCTATACTTACAGTCAATACATCTGTCTGCAGCGCCTTCAGGTTTATTTTTGCATTTAAAATAGGAAAGCGAGCCCATTGACGCAACCGATTTGCAACGATCGCCAATGAAATACTGTATCAAATCGAGATCGTGACAACATTTTGCCATAATCATAGGAGTTGTTTCTTCTCTATTTCTCCAATTACCCCTTACAAATGAGTGCGCTTGATGCCAAAAACCTACGTTTTCCGTTTGGTCTAACGTGATAAGTTTACCAATTGCACCATCATCTAAAAGTTTTTTAATTTTTCTTATCATTGAAGTATAGCGAAGAACGTGGCATACCATAACCATTCTTTGCTTTTCTCTTGCCTTTTCTACAAGCATTCTAAGTTCTTCAACGTTATCTGAAATAGGCTTTTCTAAAACGATATCGTAGCCAAGATCTAAAGCAACCATTGCTTGACGCACGTGCATTCTATCCATTGTAGCAATAATAAGCACGTCGCTACGCTTTTTAGCAAAAAACTCTTCTTCCGTTAAAAATCGTTGGCTCTCTTCTACTTCAAAAGTTTCACCATACTTTTTAAGACGGAATTCGTTTGGGTCACACAAGCTAACGATTTTATATCTATCTTTAGATTGGTGGATGTATCTTCCGTAAGCTTCGCCACCACGAGCGCCTACACCTAAAATCGAAATTGTAATAATTTTGTTGTCCATCACAGTTCTCCTTAATATCTATTTTAGATCTCGAATTTAATTACGGATAGAGCTTTAACAGTAATATTCTCTCCCCTAAATTCAATGGTTTTATCTTCTTCGTTAAAGTTGATAAAGAGTTGTATTTTCTCCCCTTCAAACTCGTAGGCAGAAGTTAAAACTACTTCGGTGTCGTAAGTTCTTCCGTAGAGTGGGTCTGCAAAAGTTTTTGTTTCAGTTCTGTATGGCAAAGGTTTTATCATATTGCCGTAGCACGTAAATTTAATATTTTCAAGGTAACAATCTCTCAAATTCTTGATGAGCGTTAAAACGTCGTCTTCATTTGGAAGATTATTGAAATCTCTTTGTCCCCAATAAGACATAAGCATACCCTTAGGGCTTAAAACGAGCGTTGGCATATCGCCTGCAGAGAAAGAATATGCAAGCCTGAATAAGAAACTATCGCCAGCGAGAAGAGAACACACTTGGTTGCCCATAAAGTTATGTAAAAACTCGTGATAAATATAGGCGTAAAGCGGAACTGCTTTTCCTATAAAGTGGTTAAGCTCAAATCTATTGTCTGAGAATAATAAATTTGGTAAAAACGCTTCGCTTGATGCAGACTCGCAACCGAGCAAGGTTTTGCCTGCCTTTTGATTCCACTCGTTCAAAAGTTTTTGCATTTCAGTTGTCATCCAAGGGCCAACGCAAGGTGGATGATTATGCTCGTTTGAATAGCAGAAATATTGTCCACCACCATGGTTTTGGTCTAATATTTGAACGTAATCGAGCTTCTTCTCAAAAAGTGGATTATACGCTTCGTCTAAAATTTCTCTACCTTTATCAGATGCAATACAAAGGTCGTAACCACTTCTTTGTCCCGTGCAAATTTTGCTTATTTGAACCTTTCCATCTCTACCGGTGCAGAAAGCCTTAAATGTTTCTTTATCCTTTAAAATTTCTTTACAATCGTAAGATGGTAAAACGTTGCTTTGCTCCGTATAAGAAAATCCTGAACAATATACGCCGAGAAGATGACCTTTTTCTTTTAACGCGTAGAAGAATTTATCAAACTCTTCTTCCCCACCAAACGGTGGATATACGTAAGGTGGAGCCCAAGGAGCAGTTCCTTCCCAATGCATTAAAAGAACCATTATTCTAGCGCCCGTCTTCTCTGCAAACTTATCAACGTATGGCATAGCGTTGATATAAGGAAACAACTCGTTAGGTGTCATTTCATCCATATCGTGATATCCCCTAACAGGATAAGTCAAGATAATTGGAAAATCGTGATACCAATCTGGTAAATCCTTATTATCCTTAACCTTTTTTAAACCTGCTGGCAAATGCTCGTAAAACCACTTTTTGTATATGTCTGCGCCGTCAAACCAGTCGCCATCGAAGAACTGATAAACCATATCGTAATCGATAGAAAAATCTTCGCCGTAGCCCTTGCCAGAATAAAGCCTTATTTCAATTTTTATATTTTTTTGCTCGTCAACAGCGTAGTAGTCAATAGCCTTTAAACCCCTAACGTCGTCGTGAGCGCCCACGTAAAGACCGTGACCTTCAAATAAATACGCTAAAAACTGCGACTGAACCATGTTTGGGAATACCCCGTAAGAGCCCATTGACGGATACTCTGGGTCAACGTGCTGTAAATGACATGGAGCGCGCAAATCGTTATCTTCAACTAAAACGCCTTCATTATATGGATAAAGCATTTTGCCTATACCACCGTTTTTGACTAATGGCTTTACAACTAACGGTAAAATTTCTACGTGTTCAATAATTTTATCCGTATTGTTTTTAACGGCAAAACGAACGTTTACACCCTTATTCGTTGGTTGAAATTTTATTGTAACACTAAAATCTTCGCTAAACTTAGAATACGTTGCAGACGTAGCACTATTATCAACTTCAACTTTTTTTGCGTCGGTTGCAGAAAAATCTACAATTTTGCCTTCCTTATCTGTAAGCCTAACAACAAACAAAGGAGCTTGCTTTGCACAAATTTGCTCGCCCTTATAGTTTGCCGAAGCAATTAAACCAGCGTCTAAATCTAAATCAATGAAACCGCCACTTGTATTAATTTTCATCTTAATCTCCACAAATTTTCGCGTTTATTTTGCCGTAAAAAAAGCAATTTGCTCTTCCCAAGCAATAAATTTTTATAATTACTTTTTAACACTACCATTTTACTACATCTACAAGACAAAATCAATACCTATTTTACAAAAAGTGGTCTAAGTGGTTCGCAAAATACTTGACTTTATTATATAAAAGTTTTAAAATTGTTTTGAGGTGTAAACATGAACGATTTAATACCACACAAGCAAATTTTAGAATTTTTGAACGAAACAATAGCCCAATTTAAGAATGAACCTAACCACAAATTGCCTAGCGAAAGAATGCTTGCTGACAAATTTAAAGCAAGCCGTCGCTCTGTGAGAATTGCTTACGATAAACTCATTGAAGACAATCTCGTTGCAAAGGTTCACGGCAAGGGGTACTTTACGTTGGAAAAAAAGCTTATAGAAGTTGAAAAGACTAGCGTTAAAGAAATTCACCTTATAATTCCATCAATTAAAGCTTCATTTTCTCACGCAATTCTTCTCGGCATTGCAGACTTTTGCGAGGAAAACTCGTTAGAACTTGTTATTAAGTTATCAAAAAATACACCTTCAGTTGAGTCAAAATATATAAATAATGCATTGAAATCAAACGCAAAAGGAATAATCTTGTTCCCTATCGATAACGAGCTTAGAAATAACGACATTGTAAAACTTTCTGAAAGAAGATACCCTTTCACCATTATCGACAGATACTTTAAAAACATAAACGCTTCGTTTGTTTCTACAGACAACTACAACATGATGTTTAACGCGATGAAGTTTTTACGTTCTCGCAAATTTAAAGACGTTGTTTACCTTACAACCTCTGCTTCCTTAGCAACAACGGTTGAAGACCGTTTGAACGGATTTATAGACGGCTACAAAGCGCATTACGGCAAAGACCCTACTGATTCGCTTTTAATGATTGAAAACTTTTTACCATCACAAATTTACAAAGCAATTGACAACTATTTAGATTCTCACCCACTTCCACAACTAATTATCGCACCGGGCGCACAGCACATTGCAGACTCTATTGAGTTTATCTTAGACAAAAGAGGGATACAATGGCAAAAAAACTTGCGATTTATGTTTATCGACGAGAATATTTCGCAAGAGAGCATAGATAGGTTAAAGCCATACATAATAAAGCAAAGAGCTTACCAAATAGGATACGAGTCGGCAATGCTTTTATATAATCAAATCTATGGCGACCTTAGAACGCAAAGTAAGCTCTTCCCTGCAGATATCTACGACTTATCAAAGCCTACAAGGCATTTTAAGGCGTAAAGCCCGCGTATAAGTCGATTATCTCACATTTTTTACACGCAAAAGTTGGTAAAATCAACCTCTAAATTTCTCAATTTTAACTAGCTTGCCACCGTTTTTTCTAGACTCTTCTGCCGCAAGCGCCATATAGTGACTTTCAATAGACTCGTCAATAGAAGTAGCAACAGTAGATTTTTCGCCAACCATAATATCGTATAACTCGTCTATCATTCTATGATCACCACCGCCGTGACCTTCTAAGTCTTCAGTTAAATCGGTTATCTTCCAAACGGTGTTATCTCCAAAATATCTTTTTAAAGTAATAGTATTTTTGCTTTCGTTTAACTCCAACTCACCTTCTGTGCCAAAGAAACGAATATCTCTACCACCGTCTTTTACAAATGCTTCCATTTTTAAAGTTGCCGTAATGCCGTTTTCGAATTGCATTATTGTTGTTTGATTATCTACTACGTTATTATCGCAAGCAAATACACATCTGCCATATGGACTTTCGGTTATAGACTTATAAAGTGCTTCTTCAGTAGTTGGATAAGCATCAGTTATTAAGTTAAACGGGAAAAGGTTTTCAGGCTCGCCTACGTTATGCCACATTTCAACGTAAATCTTCTTTGCGCTATACGTACAAGTGTCCACGTATTTACAGTTTACACATCTGTCTGCGCTTCCTTCAGGGCGATTTTCAGGCTTAAAATAGAAAAGACTACCCATAGAAGATACTGCTTTACACCTACTACCGACGAAATCTTGTATAAGGTCTAAGTCGTGACAGCATTTTGCCATTATCATAGGAACTGCAACGTCTGTATTTCTCCAATTACCACGAACGTAGCTATGAGCCTCGTGCCAATACACTACGTTTTCCGTGTGGTCAATAGAAACTAATCGACCTATAGCCCCACTTTTTAATATTTCTTTAAGTTTTCTCATCATAACCGTGTATCTTAAAACGTGGCAAACCATTATCTTTCTGCCCGTTTCGTGAGCCAAGTTAGATAGTTCTCTAAGTTCTTCAACGTTGTCAGAAATAGGCTTTTCTAAAACGATATCGTAGCCTAACTGAAGGGCCTTTTTCGCCATGCGAACGTGCATTCTGTCTTGTGTAGTAATAAAAAGCACGTCACTCCACTTTTTCTCAAACATTTTCTCTTCAGTATCAAAACGATTTTCTTTACACACGTCAAACAACTCGCCATACTTTGTTAAACGAACGAGGTTAACGTCGCAAACGTGAGTAATTTTAAACTTGTCACTTAATTTTTGGATGTATCGTCCATAGGCCTCTCCACCTCTTCCGCCTAAACCAATAATTGAAACTGTAACGATTTTCTTCATAATATAACCTCTTTTTTATTTCTCAATGCTTTCAAAATGTTTTTTTGCGCGATAATACGTCGCTGCCGACTGGAAACCACATTTATATAAAATTTCAAGCGTTGTCAAATTAACGCTCGTATCAGCCATAAGCTCGTTTGCCTTTTTAATTCTAAGTAAATTAACGTATTCTCTAAAATCTCTACCGATATACTTTTTTAACGTTCGTGAACAATGATCTTTAGAATACCCTAAATCTTTAGCAACAGTATTAAGCGTTATATTCTCTAAATAATGTTCGTGAATATATAAGAGCAGTTGAACGATAAATTGGTCTCTTTCATTTTTCTGATTTCTTTTGGTAAGCGGATACTTATCAATTAGATATGAAAACAACACGTTTACGTATCCCAAATTTTTAATATGGGTTTTATTTTGGTCGTTATACCACCTATCAACCAACTCAAACACACCTTTATTTCTATCTGTATCGTTAAATAAAGACATTAACGTTTGACCGGGATATAACTCGAAAAAACTTTGCAAATACTCTCTACTAAGCACAAGTACGTATGCTAAAACACTTTCGCTAACCTGCTCGTATCTATGCCCTTCGTAGCTATCGACAAAGAATATGTCACCCACTTTTAAATTATAAGTTTGGTCATTTAAATGTGACTTAGCCTCACCTTCTAGCATAAATATCATTTCTATACTATCGTGAAACTCACCATATGGCTGCAATATATAGTCTTTTTTAAAGTATATATATTTTGCCTTATCCGTTTCACCAGAATAGTATTTTACACCCATAACCACTACCCCTTTTTGAATTACTTATGCAAATTTACTCTTAAAATAAATTTTATCGTTAACATTTTAACATATAAATAATTCACATTCAATACTTTTTTAAAGTAAATCTGTTGCATAAAACGACATTTATTATTCTTAAATTTAAATAACCTTAATTCGCTTTGAGTAATTTTGAATTCATCTCGATAAAATCAATTTCCTGTGATAATTTGCTTTGCCAATTCTTTTTACATTTAAAACGCCAAAACTTGGAGTTTTCTAGACCCAATATGCAAAACCTATAATAATAAAATAATTTAAAAGCGCGCTAGTCCTAAAAGGACCTAGCGCGCTATGTTTATAAACTTTAAATTTTAATCATTATTGCAGTTAACGGTGCTATAGACACACTTTTTACACCTTTTTCGCAAACGTTAAGTTTAGAATCTAAATATACGTCACACTCTTTTTCAAGGGTAACTTCTACTGGATAAAGGTTGTAATTTACTAAAAACTGCGCCCTTTCACCATTAATACTATACGCCGAAGAGATAACTGAATCTACCGTTAGATAGGTCTTTTCATCTTCAAGCTTAAAACTTTCTTTAGGGCAAGAAATTTTAATAGGTTTAATCATTTTGCCACAGTGAAGAAAATCTTTGCCTGCACCTTTACGCCAACCGTTTAAGTTTGAAATAAGCTTAAACACCGGCTCGCTTTCAACGTTTTTGCCAAGTGGTTTTGTATAATCGCACCAAGAATGTAAAACAACACCGTTTTCGCCGATAACTAAAGTTAACATATCTCCTGCTAAAAAAGAATACGCCAAGCGATAAGTAAAGCAATTGTCTTTCTTTTCAAGCATTGAGCAAATCTGGTTACCCATAAAGTTGTTTACGTATTCGTGGAAAATATAAGAATAGATAGGCACGGCTTCGCCCAAATAATAGTTAAGCTCAAATCTATTATCGCTAAAGTTAAGTTCCTTTAAAAACGGCTCTGAAGCAGCGCTTTCGCAACCAAACAAAACACCGTTTTTATTAACTGACTCTAACATTTTGTTAGTTTCTTCATGTTGCCACCTACCAGGAGCTGGGGTGTGACCATGATTGTCGCTATAACAAAAACACGAGCAACCACCATGATTTTGGTCAAGCGCTTGCAAATAATCTATATTGCTTGCGCAAATTTTATTATATTCTTGAGTTAAAAGGTCTTTTGCTCCACTCGTTGCAGGACACAAATCAAAACCCTTTCTCTGCGCCGTGCAAATAGTGCTTTTTATTTCGCCATTTGTATTAGCGCAAACAATTTTTTCAATTTCCAAATCTTTATACGCTTGCTCTTGGTTATAGCCTTCAACAATATTGCTCTGCTGAGTCCAGCCCATTCCACTACAATATAAGCCGACTAGCATATCCTTATCGTGCGCTTTTTGAACGAAACGACTGAACACTTCTTCCCCACCATAAGGTGGCCAATAATAAGGTGGAGCCCAAGGCGCTGTGCCTTCCCAATGCATCAAAAGAGCCATTATTTTGCTATCTGTCTTTTGAGAAATTTCATCTAGCATAGGCAAAACGTTTTCGTAAGGATAAAAGCCGTTATCTTTCACACAAGTATCGTGCTTACCCCTAACTGGGTATGTGATAACGAGTGGAGACTGCGCATACCACTTAGGCAAGTTTTTGTTTTGACTAATTTTAACCAAGCCGTTAGGCAAATTTTTACTAAACCAATCGTAATAAATATCTACTGCAGAGTGCCAATCATCAAGATATGGCGCAAGCACGGTATCAAACTGCATTTGATAGTTTTCGCCATAATCAACGTCGCAAAAAGCTCTTGTAAACACCTTGATACCTTCGCCATAATAGCAAAAGTCGATATGTTTTGTTGTTCTACCCTGATCGTGCATACCAAGATATAAACCTTGTCCGTTTGCTCCATATGCAATAAATTGAGCAAAAATCATACTTGGGAAGATTGAATAACTATTTTTACTTGGGTATTCTGGCTCTGCGTATTTAAAAGGCATACTCTCTCTATACGCCATATCTCTAACCAAACAGCCTTCGTTATACGGATAAACTATTTCGCCTTCTCCACCTTCGTTTTCAAGCTTTTTGCCGACTAAAATTGGGCAAAGCTCAATCCACTCAAGTAAATCGTCCGTTTTATTGGTAACGTTTGCTCTAAGAACAAGCTGACCATCGCGACAAACGATAAAAATTTCCGCGTCAAAAAACATAGACGTATACTTTACAATTTCACCATCGCATGACAAAAAAGCACAATCTGTTGATGAAACCACCCTAAATTTACCCAATTTATCTCTCATTTTTACAGAAAAGATAGGCACTCTACCAACAGTTATACCCTTTTCGTTATATGAAATTTTTGCAGTTTCGCCCGATTCAAAATCAAAGGCGACAACCACTTCGTTTTTTAAATTAAAATAATGCATCTTAAAGTTTTTTATTTTCAAGGTTACAATTTTGCAAGGGTTTACTACGAAAACACCTTTTCTTTCTTTATAATTGAGCCTAAAGTGAGCAATTTGATTTTTAAATTTTAAACAATATTTGGCAGTATCTTAGGTTTTCGCTACGATACTGCCAATATTAATTTGTGAAAGTAAACGCTTGTGTTTTGCTTATACCACAAACCCTAAACGTCTACGCTTTTACGCTTATAAGCAAACGCTTAATATATAGCGCAAATTTTATAATACTTAAACAATACCTTTAGGTTAAGCGCAATATTTAGTCTTACTCTTCTGTAAAGTATGAGTAAACAACTTCACCTGTACATCCATTGAACGCAGCGGCAACCTGTCCTTCTGCTGTAAGAACGCTTACGTTTTCAATAGTTGTATCGTTGATTTCGTTTGCAATCTTGTAGCTTACAGAATCCGTAGCGAAAGAAACTGTTACGTTAGAAAGGGTTGCATTTCTAATTGCATGAGCAAAAAGAAGGCTGCCTTCACCTTGAACAAGGTTCTCAAATTTAACGTTTTTAATTACTGCACCGTAACCAACTGCGCCAAACAAACCTTGCGACCAAGCCGGAACTGTAAGGTTGCTAATTGTATAGCCTTGACCGTCGAAAGTTCCACAGAAACCAATTGCTGCTTGCCATGCTGGGCCTGCGCCAGATAATACTAAACCTGTTGCATCAATGT
>JBGUUU010000017.1:0-4071 GCA_045133775.1 Christensenellaceae bacterium | reverse complement strand
TTTTATGCTAGCGCTACTAAAATCAACGTAACCACAGTTAATTTTTAATAATTTATATAACGTTATTGAATAATATAACTTTTTATCCTTTAAGCTTAGCAAGGATTTAACTTTAAATCTTACAGGCAAAATAAGAATAATTGTAAAAGAAAATATTATTGCTAAAATCACAAAAAAAGTATAGGCAAAATATTAGTTATTATTCTAGAAAATGGCAATAAAAAAGGCACGATAAATCGTGCCTATAAATTTTATTAAATTATGCAATTACGTCAACTTCTTCATCTTTTAAGAAATCAGGTATTTCTTCTTTATCAAAAGAAGGAATTTCTACGTCAGAAGATATTGCGCCGTCATTTTCATCGCCAAACAAGTTTTCTGGAGCGTATTCTGGGTCGTTTTCAGCATCATACTCATCCTTTTTAAACAAGTAAGAGTCGTCGTCGCTAGCGTGAATAAGCTTAATTTTAGCCATCAAATCATCATAATCAGGAAGTTCGGTTAAAGATTCGATTTGGAAACGCTTAAGGAAGTTATCTCCTGTGCCAAATAAAACAGGTTTACCTACTGCGTCTTTTCTACCAACGATTTCGATTATGCCGTTTTTAAGAAGGTTTTGAATAGCATATTCGCTATTTGCACCCCTTATTTCTTCAATGTCAAGCCTTGTTACAGGTTGTTTATATGCAACGATTGCAGAAACTTCTAACATACTTTTTGAAAGTTCTCTCTCTTTTATAGGGTTTAAAACAATCTCTACACTTTCACCGTTTTTTGGGTTTGAGCAAAATTGCAATTTATTATTAAATATAATAAGGTTAATACCACTATCTTCGCCGTATTTCTTTTGAAGGTCTTTAGCCGCAGAAAGAACTTCTTTGTTTGTAATTTCCAACTTTTCTGCAATATCTCTTACGGCAACTTCTTTGCCAGATATAAACAATATAGACTCAATTATACTCGCTAAGGTCTCCAATTTCTTCACTCCTATCTTCTCTAAGCGTTATCGTAATGTCGCCGTATGTAGAATCTTGAACGGCTGCAATATATTGAACTTTTAAAAGCTCAAGCATTGCTTGAAACGTCGTTATAATCTCTGGTCGAGAAGAGTCTTCTCTAAAAAGATCGTAAAAACTACAAGTGTTGCGTTCTAATAAGGTTTCTTTAATGTGATTTACCTTATCTGCAACTGTAAATACTTCTTTAGGAATTTCTTTTTGAGCGCCTTTGATTCTTCTTTGAAGGTCTGCTCGCAATAAAAGGTCGCTAAAGGCTTTAACTAAGCCGTCAAGGGTAAAATCTTTATAAACTACTCTTACGTCGTTAGCTTTATCGTCTGGTTCTTTATAAAATCTTGAAGTTGTTTCAATATCTTTAAGCTTTACGCTAGCTTCTTTCATAAGCTTGTATTCTTCAAGCTGTTGATAAAGCTCTTGCTCTGGGTCGTAATCGCCAAAATCATCTTCAAAGGTAACTACAGGAAGTAGAGCCTTTGATTTAATTTCTAGTAGCGTTGCCGCCATGCTTAAATATTCGCTTTCTGTTTCCATATCCAAGTCTTCAGCGCTTTCTACGTAAGAAACGAACTGCTCTGTAACTTGAGAAACGAAAATCTCTCTTATTTCTATTTTTGCTCTATTAACTAAAAAAAGTAAAAAATCGAGTGGACCTTCGAAAAATGAAAGTTTTGGCACAAAATCTACAACCGATTCAAAATCCGGAGCAATTGCCGTATAGTCAATTACAGAGCTTTTTTCTACGTTTTCTTCTGTAATATCTTGTGTTGTCAATTTTTCATCAGCCATAAAAACCCCACCATCTTTAACATTTGAAGTTAGTTCTTTTAATATTATATATTAAAAAAGTGTTTTTTGCAATAGAATTTAGCAATTTAAGACTATTTTTGATTGTTTTTTTCTACCGATTCAATTCTAATTGATGCAACGTCTTCAAAATTGATGCATTTACCACAGTTGTCGCATACTTTTAAAGGATTAAGGTCGCACATATCACATTCGCCACAATCTGTGCAAGGGCCATCTCTTAAAACGCATTCTTTAACTTTGTTTGCCATAACTTATCTCCTTTTGACAATTTTAGCATTGCAAATATATTATACTAATTATTTTTTTAATAATCAAGAAAAAACATATGAACAAATGTTTGATTTTTAAATTTTTATATGTTATCATATAAATATAAGAAAATTTTATCACAAAGGAATTTTTATGTCAAAGGTTGAAGAAAAGTTAAATAGGGTTTTTGATTTTACTCAAAGCTACATAAGAGATAACGGTTTTCCACCATCTGTTAGAGAAATATGCTCTGCAGTTGGCATTAAATCGACGGCTACTTGCCATCTTTATCTTAAAAAGCTTGAAGAAAGGGGCTTGATTTCGGTTGGCGGAAATAAAAAGCGAGCAATTATGCTTACTAATGCCCACGCAACTCCTGCAATCAACGTTCCACTTATCGGCACTATTACTGCAGGAACACCTATTTTTGCTTATGAAAACCTTGAAGAATACTGCCCGCTCCCAAGCGAATTTGGCGATGAAAAAGAGCTTTTTATGTTAAGAGTAAAAGGCGACAGTATGATAGAAGCAGGTATTTTTAACGGGGATAGAGTTGTTGTAAAAAAGCAAGAGTCTTGCAGAAACGGCGAAATTGCTATTGCTTATTACGAAGAAAGCGCAACCGTTAAAAGATTTTATAAAAAAGATGATCATATTGTTTTACATCCCGAAAATTCTACTATGAAGGATATTATTTTACCCGACGTTCAAATTTTAGGCGTTGTTGTTGGTCTTATAAGAAAATACTAAAATGGAATACTTGGTTATTGATACTGAAAGTTGCACAGGGCGCGCAGACGACGGTAGCCTTTGTAGCTTGGGTTATGCAATTTGTGATGAAAATTTAAATATACTCTTTCAAGAAGACTTGCTTTTTAATCCGTTGCCTAAAAGGTTTCAAGTTGGCGATAAAAAGAATGCTAAACGAACGGGAATAACCTTTGCATATACGGTTGAAGAGTTTAGAAAAGCTCCTAAATTTGAGGAAGTTTATAACAAGGTTAAATCATTATTTAAAGGTAGAATAGTTCTTGGTTTTTCAATGAATAACGACGTAAAGTATATAAACGATGCTTGCGATAAGTATTCTTTGAAAAGAATTGAGTATAAATTCTATGATATACAATATATATATCATCTTATGCACCCTGAAGATAATGCAATTGGGCTTAAAACGTTAAACGAGAAATTTGGTATTGAATATCTTGCGCACCGTTCTGATGAAGACGCGGCAGGCTCTGTTATGCTCCTTAAAAAGTTTTTAGAAGCCGAAAAAACTACCCTTTCTAACGTTGTTAAAAAATATAAAATACATAAGGGTGTAAATTCTGCAAACGGTTACTACGTGTGCTACTCTGACGCTGTTATTGAAGGTCTTTACGGGCTTAGAATTAGCAAGAGAATTCAGTCTTACGTATTTGCCGAATATTTAAAGAATTTACCATACGTTCAAAAGCCTGTTGAAAGAATTTGTTTTTCTGCTAAAATCGAAAAGCTTGACGTTGATTTTGTTAGAACTTTAATAGATATGTGTTATGAAAGGAATTACGTATACGACCATGATACTGACCTTACGACTATTTTCGTAACAGATGATAAAGAAGATAAGCGCATACTCTATTTAAACGAAAAGCAACGTAAAAAGCTTAAGATTATGTCGCTTGAAGAGTTTTGTGAGCTTATTGGCTATACCGAAAACTTTATATATTCTGACAAGACCTTTTTGGCAAACTATTATCAAAAGTTTATTGTTTAAAAAAAAGACGGAGAACTCTCCGTCTTTTTTAATTATTTAAGAAATTGTCGATGATTTTACAAAGTTTTTCAAACTCACAATCAATTAAAGGATTGTATTTTATAAGGTTTTCAAAGCGTTTGAAGAATGTGATTTGTCTTTTTGCATAACGTCTAGAATTCATTTTTACAAGCTCTATAGGAAACTCTAAACCATTCGCTATACTATCAACAACTTCTTTATACCCTATGCCTTGCATAC
>JBGUUU010000016.1:0-10115 GCA_045133775.1 Christensenellaceae bacterium | reverse complement strand
ACGAGCTAGCCAAGGCTCGTGAGCTTGAAAAGACTTGGTTGACCTTGCCGGTCACCAAGGTTTTGAAAGCGAAACAGTAAACGCAGGCTAGCGACGTAGATAAGCCTTTAAAAAAGTTATGGCGTGGCACTTAAAGCACCACGCCACCACAATTTAATTAACGTTTGTAGAATCTTATTCTTCTACAGGTGCGCCTACTGGGCAAGTTGCAGCACAAGCACCGCATCCGATACAAGTGTCAGCATCGATAACGTAAGTATCTGCTCCAGCAGAAATAGCTGCTACAGGACAAGCTTCTGCACAAGCTCCACAGCTAATGCAAGCGTCAGTAATTTTGTATGCCATTGGTTTTTACCTCCGTTTTTAGAATTTATATAGATAAACTCTATTTTTTATCATTATAACACAAAAAAATTAATTTGTATATAATTTTTCAGTCTTTTTTAAATTTATTTATTTAAGATTTTTAATCTTCGAGAGCGGCTAAAGCCTTTTCATCTGCAGAATTTGCTTCAACGTCTTCTATCTTGTTTGTCTTTTTAACCTTTACGTCGCAAAGCTTAAAGTCTTTGAAGATGAGAGAGCCGTCGCCACTTTCTATCTTAACCTTAACTAAAAGTTTAAGCATATTGTTAGAAATAACCGTTGCCTTGCCTTCTGGAGTGATAACTTCACTACCGATTTTTGGCATAAGTTTGAACGTTTCACTATAGTGCGCGTTTTCATATTCAAGGCAACACATAAGTCTTCCACAAAGACCACTTATCTTAGTTGGGTTAAGTGATAAGCCTTGAGTTTTTGCCATCTTTATTGTAACCTTTCTAAAATCAGGCATACAACTTGCACAACAACAAACTCTACCACAAGGAGCAATACCACCTAAAATTCTCGTTTCATCCCTTATACCAACTTGGCGAAGTTCAATTCTTATATGAAAAGCAGATGCCAAATCTCTTACAAGTTCTCTAAAGTCAATTCTACCCGCCGCCGTAAAATAGAAAATTACCTTGCTGTTATCAAAGGTAAATTCAGCATCGATGAGCTTCATTTTAAGCCCCCTTGCTTCAATTTTCTCGTTGGCAAGCTTAAGAGCAGACGGAACTTTATCTTCGTTACGTTGCACCTTAGCAGCATCTTCCTTGGTTGCCATTCTAGCTATAGGCTTTAGCGGTTGAACGACTTCTGAATCCGGAACTTCCTTCGGCTCGATAATAACCGTGCCAAATTCAACGCCCCTTGCCGTTTCAACTATAACGCCAGAGCCCTTTTTATAAAACACGTCGGCAGGGTCAAAGTAATAAACCTTACCTGTGTGTTTAAATTTTATTCCTACAATTTTAGCCATTTATGTTTCTCCTCTAATATGCCGAAAAGAATTGTGTCTACCGTCATTTGAACGTTTGCGCTGAAATTTACAGCTCTTTCTTTTGACGATAACATATCTTCTATTGCAAGCAACGCCCCTACTGGATATTCGTTTAAAATAGGGTCGTTTAAAAGACCTGCAAGTTTTAATTTAGTAATTCGCATTACTTCAGTCTTCATTTCGGCAATAAACTGGGTGAGATTATCTTTATCTATTTTTGATGAAAACCTAACTGCATCCTTGGACGTGCGCATTTCGGTAAGCACCGCTCTACATAAAGAAGTAATCTTTTCAACACCAGTATCGTTATAGGCTCTAACTATTTCTGAAAGTCTTCCACCACCAACAGCTATAGCCCTATCTAACTTTTTAATATCGCTAAACTCACCGATTAGCGTGTTTTTTAATATTTTATCTCCAAACGGTGGAACGTCTATACGCTTTACCCTAGATTTTACCGTAGGTAAAAGAGAATAGTCCATCGTTGCGCCCATTAAAATACAAACGTTTGCAGGTGGCTCTTCTAAGGTTTTTAAAATCTTATTTTGCGCCGCACCGTTCATATTTTCCACGTTTGAAAGCACGAAAAGTCTAGTTTTATTTTCAATTGGCTTGATATACGTTTGAGAAAGAAGGTCGTCTATATCTGCAGTTAAAATTTTTGCGCCTTCTCTTGGATAAAAAGTGCAGTCCGCATAAGACTCTTCGCCTATAAGTTTGCACACTCTACACTTATTACAACCATCGCCATCACAAGCGATTAAACGAGCAAAAACCTTTAAATACTCTTTGAGATAATCAGCATCTGGGCAAACGATAAGATAAGCGTGACTGAGCGCGTTGCGCTTTTTCTCGCCTGCAATTATCTTATATGCATTTGTCGACCTAATCAACTCTTCTACGTACATTTTAACCTATTATTTGTCTTTCTTTAAGTATTTTTATAATATCCCCAAAAACTTGCTCTGCGCCTTGTTTTGCGTCTATTACAGCTATTCTATTTGGGTAATCCTTTGCAAGTTGTTTATATCCTGCATAAACCTTTTTATGAAATTCAAGACCGCTTTGCTCTAATCTATCATCTTTATCAGCGCCACCCTTACGAATAAACGCATCTTCAGGGGATATATCTAAAAACAAGGTAAGGTCTGGCATACAATTTTGCACGGCATAGACGTTTACACCCTTTACAAAATCCATTCCAAGCCCCCTTGCATACGCTTGATATGCAAAAGAAGAATCTATATATCTGTCACACACTACGATTTTACCACTTTGTTTAGCAGGCAAAATCTTTTCTTTTACGTGTTGAACTCTTGCAGCAGAATATAACAAAGCTTCGGCTTCATCTGCCATTTCAACGTTTTTACCGTCTAAAATAATACCCCTTATTTGCTCTGCGATAGGCGTACCACCCGGCTCTCTCGTAAAAATAAACTCTCTACCACTCTCTCTTAAAAACTCTTCAAGCTTTTTAAGTTGGGTTGATTTGCCAGAGCCTTCACACCCTTCAAGAGTTATAAAATAACCTTTATTACACATTAACTTCATACCTACCGTATGTTTGTATTATATATCTTAAAAATCCAAGCGTTTCGTATTGCAAGTCAACTTGATACCCACGGAAATCAAAAACACATATAACAAGACCTTCTGCCGTTGGCTTACCATTAGCGTAAGTAAACCAAGTATCTTCTACGTTAGGAACACCTTCTTGACCTAAAAACGGTTGGTTTAATTTGTATAAATCAATGCCGTATGGCCTTGTTTCTGTTTTATCTTCTATAATATTATTGTTTTCATCGTATGTGTATAAATCGCCATACCATAAGAAATCTGTGCCAGCGTCTTTTCCTGCTTGTATTGCTACGCTTACGTATAAATAATTTTCGTATAACTTCTTTATACGCGCAATTTCAAGTTTAACGCCTTCCTTCTTTTGCTGAGCTGTTCTATACGTTTTTCTGTAGTTGCCGTTACCCTTGCCTTTTATTCTTGTATTTAAAAAATATTCTTCAATCTTTTGCTCGTTTACATGCCAAGCACTACCGTTTTCAATAACGAAACCATTGTTTACGCAATACTCTCTTGCACTTTTGAGCAAAGTATCCATATCACAAAGATAACGATTATTTACTATTTTTGTTAAATCGGATTTCTTGTTTTTATCTTCAGTTTCTGCCCTGCCGTCACTAATAATCATAACGTCACCTTCTTGGGTGCTCATTTTAAGCGAAAGCATATAGGATGCAGAATATTGTCCACCTGCAGTTATAGGGTTGACCGAAAACTTTAAAACGTCGTAAGAAATAAGATTTTTTCTTTTGGCATCAACAAGCATTTCAGCATTTTTATTGCTAGAACCTACCGTATGAACGTTTTCGTAAACGTGAAAAACAAACTCTTGTCCCGTTGTAAGCCTTGTGCCTAACATTGAAAACAAAAGCGACCAGACAATTATGCCTGCAACTATTGAAATAATAATTTTTATCCAATCGTAGCTTAAAAGATTTTTAAATCTGCTACCGTTAATTTTTATGTCCATTAATCCACTTCTACTTTTTCGCTAAAATTTATGAATAGTGATTTCTTATTGCAATATTACAACCTATATAAAACTCTGCAATAAAGTTAAAAGACTATAATAAAGTTATTATCAAAAAAAGGGCTCACGCCCTTTTTATTAGTCTTCTATTGAGACAATTTTAACCTTATATTCTCCTTGTGGAGCTTTTACGGTTACGATATCGCCTGCTTTACCACCGATAAGGGCTTTTCCGAGGGGCGATTGATTTGATATTTTGTTTTTAGAAATATCTGCTTCAGTTGTACCAACGATTTCGTAAACGTTAGTTTCGTCAAAATCAATATCTAAAACTTTAACGCTTGTACCTACTGAAACGACGTCGTTTGCAACGTGTCCTTTAATAATTTCAGCAAATTTAAGAGTAGCTTCTATTTCAACGATTTCACCTTCGATTCTTGCTTGCTCGTTTTTTGCTGCATCGTATTCTGCATTTTCAGAAAGGTCACCAAAATCTCTTGCAATCTTTATTCTTTCGGTAATTTCTGGACGCTTAACAAACTTAAGCTCTTCAAGCCTTTTTTCAAGCTGTTGATAACCTTCTTCTGTTAAAATTACTTTTTCACTCATATTTAAACCTCTTATTAAGCGAAAGGAAACCCGTATCTCGAAGTTCGAGAATACGGGTTTTTCCCGCTGTATTATTATTTAGAAAGAACGTATGTAAAGCCCTTTGCGCAATCTTCTTCTGAAATCTTTACTTCGCTTGGATAACGGATAAGACCATTTTCTCTCATCATTGCAGAGATAAGTTTCATTGCTTCTTTACAATCGTCAGAGCTTTTGATTGTCATGAAAGTCTTTAAACCTGTAGCTAAAATTTCAGCATCACATTCCTTAAGACCTTCTGCACCGTGATTAAGATATAAGTATACTTTATTTCTTCTTAAGAACATCTTCATAAGAAGCTTTTCTTCTACTTCTTCATCATCAGCATATACGAATGATTTAGCGTAAACTCTTAAAAGCTTATAGAATTCTTCTGGAGTATCTGCAAGTTTGTCTTTAGATACGCCGTGAGCAAAACCTTGAGCGCGCTCTTCTTCTGTTGAATCTTGAACTGCTGGCTTTTCAGCTTGCTTAAGACCACTTTCGAGCATTGCTTCTGCAATAAGCTCTTCAGCTTCGTCCATATCTTCATCACTAGTAAGAACAAACTTAACAGGAAGTTTTTCGCCTTGAACAGTCTTGTATGCCTTCTTTGCGCAATCTTCTAAATCAAGATTTACTTCAAGCTCAACAGTTTCACCTACAACCTTAACTTCGCATGCAGGAGCGCATTCTTCTAAACTAAAGCCAAGGTCGTCAGCATCTACGTAGCTACACATTTCAGCCTTTAATTCTTCAAAAGCGTGCTTTGTATCAAAAGCAGGGGCTGGAACTTCTTCTACTACAGGAGCAGGAGCAACTTGTGGAGCTGGTGCTGGAGCTGCAGCAACTCTTTCAAGAGCTAATTCTGCAAGTTTTGCAGCTACGCCTGCGGCAATTGCATCGTTAATTCTCTTTTCTTCTGCTCTAATTCTAGCTTCCTCTTCTTCTCTTGCTTTAGATTCTTCTAATGCTTTGATTTTATTTAAAAGTTCTTCGTTAATCTTAGCTTGCTCTTCAGCTCTAGCTCTTGATTCTTCGTCGAATTCCTTTCTAAGCTTTTCTTCAGTTTCAGCCTTTGCCTTAGCAATAGCAGCTTCATAATCAACGTCGCTTTCTACGCTAACAGACTTCATTTCTTCGATACACTTAGCTCTTTCGTCTGCTCTTTCGTTCTTGATAAGCTCATCTCTCTCAGCTAATGCCTTAGCAAGTTCTGCCTTTGCTTCTTCAGCTTCTTGTTCAGCCTTTGCTCTTGCTTCGTCATTCTTCTTAGCTTCATCGATTTCTCTTATAGCTTGAAGTTTAACTTCTTCAGTTCTTCTTTCTTCTTCAGCTCTCTTTGCTTCGTAGCTAAGTTTTTCTGCTTCAATTTTTTCAAGGTTTGTATCTCTTCTTGCGTTTACTGCAGGATCAAGCCATACGTTGCTAACGCCTGCTGGAGCAGATGCTCCAACGTATTTTTCGTTGAGCTTTTCATACTCTTCATCAGACATCCATTTAGCGTAAACTTTTACTTTATGTCTCTTTGTAAGCTCAGAAGCTGCAAATCTTACCGTGCACTTAGAATCAGCAAACCAACCAAGGAATTTATAACCCTTTCTGTATGGTGGGGTTGGATGGTTGAATTTTTCATGCAATTTAACTTTAATGCAAGAGTTGAATTTACCACCGTTTGCATTGAAGATTACTTTGTATTTCCAGTTTCTAATAATAGCAACAAGAAGCCAAATTACAAATAATAATGCTACGAGCCCAACTACGCCTAAAACTATGTAGGTAGTCCAGTCAAAAGGAGCTTTGCCAGTTGAAGCTACAGCTGTTTCAAATTGGTTTGTAAAGTTATTTACGTTAAATGTCATTGTGTTTTCTCCCCATTCAATGTCTTTGTAAACTTTGTTTACGTTTGCGTGTAAATAATTTAAGGCACAAGCGTTTGCTTGTTTTAAAGCCTTGAATTCATTTGGATCGTTGAATTTTATCGTTATTCTTACGTTTATTGGCTCAAACTCTAAAACGGTTTGCTTACCAGCTTTGATATTTGATGAAGTAATTGTAAACTTAAAGTAGTAGTTTAATACTCTGCCCTTTAAGTATGCTCTATCTTCTGCGCTTAAGCCTTTAGTTCCCTGTTCAAGTCTGTCGCCCTTTAAGATTAGGTAAAGGTTTCTCTCTACTGATGGTAACGAACCTTCACGAACGGTAAGCTTGGCGTCAGGTTGGAAGAAATCAATAGCGTTGCCACCTTCATCTATGCACGTTAAAGAAATTTCGTAAGCAGAGTTACTTGAATCTACAACCGTGCTCTTAAACTTAAACTCTGATAATGGAGTGCTTCTCTTTAACTCTCCCCTATCTTCAACTACGAGCGCGCCTTCACAGAAAGGACTATCGTTAAACGCCCTAACAATATCGCTACCACATACGACTTGAACGGTTTCGTCGTCTAAGTTTGTGTATGAATATTGATTTGCCTTATAACCGTTAACAACCGGAGCAACTTCACCTGCAGGAGTAAGCCTTCCGTAGTAACCTGTAAGACCGTCTGCAAGACCCTTTGCATAGTTGATATACGAACTAGTGAGCGCTTCTGACGCTACGCCGTAACCTTCTTGTAAAGCGTCTTTAGAATCGTCTATTGCTCTCTTTACAAGTGCTTTATAATCAGTTACAAGGTCTAACGCAACTTTCAAATCGCCAGAAGTAGAATTTCCTGTTCCAACCGGTTTACCAGTTTTTAAATCTATTTCAACCGACTCGTATTTATCGCCAGAAACCTTTTCGTATCCTTCTATTGTTCCAAGAGCTTCAAATGAAACAAACGCTTCTTCGCATTGAGCAATAAGATCTAATATTGAAACGTCTGCTCCGCTATTCGCATTTGACTTAGCGTGAACTTCATCATACACTCTTTCAATAGCCGTGTTTAAACCAGCGAAAAGACCTTCGTATTCATCAACCTTTTCTTCTATTAAAAGCTTTACCGCGTCTACGTCTTCTTCAGTCTTAAAGATTTCTGTTACGGCATCTTTTACTACTTGAAGTTTTTCTTGAGATACGTCTGCATCACTTTGGTAAACTTCTAAGTTAACGTATGCAGAATCATATTTGTCGCTAAAATAATAAGAGCGAACGTAATCAAGACGCTTTAATCTTTGATTTTTAAACGAAGACAATTCTGATTGAACGCTTAACACGTAAGCAAAGCCTTCTTCATCATCTGCGATAAAGTCTTGAACCCAAGCGTCTGCCCTACCTACTTTGTAAGGAAGACTGTCAGCTCCTTCTGTAGAATCGTTAGCAAAATCGGCTGCGCTGTAAGACGTTAAAGCTGCGGTTGCTTTTTCGATAAGAACTTTGTTTACGCTTGGTATGAGCGACCTGGCCTTAGATGCGCTCGTTAAGGTGTTACCACCCGCTTCATCTACGTAAACGTATTCTAAGTAAAACTCGTAAGCAACTTCATATATACCGAGAAGACCGTTTAAGCCGTAGTCACCATATAACGAACCTTGAACGAAATCGTAATCACCGCCATCAAAGTATGCGCGTGTGAGTGCGAGCATTTCATTCAAAGCGCTATCGCCATCGTCAACTACAACTATTGTATCGAGAGCCGTTTTATAACTCTCAATATCGGCAGTAATCTCAGCAATGATGCTTTCAATATCCGTTGCGCCATCTACCGTTTGCTCTGCGCCATAGTAATTTACCTTGTTTTTAGCACTTGCATCATGCAAGGTTAAACAAGGAAATACCATACAAAGCGATGCTACAATGGCAAACAAAAATATTAAAATTTTCTTGCTTATGCACTTTGACATAGCCATACTCCTTGAAAATTTTATAAGGCAAAAACATAAATTGCCCCAGTTAATAAACTTATAATAATATAATACCATAATGGCAAAAATATTTCAATAAATTTAGCTAAATTTTTTTACTTTTGAGCAAATTTTCTTTCCCTTAAGGGAAAGCTTAAAAACAGCATTTTTTACTTAGGATTTTTATATTTAAAAAATGGTAAATTTTACCAAATTCGCAAACTTTTTATACTAAATTTTGAGCGATTTTTAGCACTTTTTCACCACAAAATACAAATAAGTGCCCCTATAAGTCGATTATCGCCACTTTTGGGAGTTTTACAAAAAGAATTTGCCTTTTCTTTAATAAATTATAGTAAAATTATCAACTTGCACCCTATAAAATCTTAAAGTTTTTATTTCTTTGCTCGTTTTTTCTTGTTAAACAGAGGCTAAGCGATAAAATAAGACAAAATATTGCAACCTACTATCTTGTGCAAATCAAAACAAATAAAAATGACTGACAGTTTCCTGTCAGTCATTTTAATCGTGAATTAAACTAATTCGATAATAGCTACTGGAGCTGCGTCACCGCGTCTTTCGCCAAGCTTGTAAATTCTAGTGTAGCCACCGCGTTGTCCAAGCTCTTCTGCTCTTTGAGCATACTTAGGAGCGATTTCATCGAAAATCTTTTCGATAAGTGGGTGTTGAACACCTTCAGTTCTTGCCTTGAAGTCAGCCATAGTTTCCTTACCTCTTTGTTCTTGGATATCATAAGTAAGGCTTATAATCTTTCTTCTTGCAGCAAGCTTTTTAGCTCCGTCTTTATACATCTTAGTAGTTACTTCTTTACCTTTCTTATCTTTAGTAGTAACAGTTGTTTCAACAACGTCCTCGAAAGAATTCATAGCAAGAGTGATGATTTTTTCTACATACGGTCTGAGTTCTTTGGCTCTTCCTAAAGTAGTTTCAATCCTGCCATACCATAAAAGATTAGAAGCTTGATTTCTTAAAACCGCCATTCTTTGTGTGGTGGTCATACCTAATTTTCCCGGCATTTTATTAGTCCTCCTTTTCTCTTAATGACAAACCGTAGGTACTTAATTTGTAAATTACCTCGTCTAACGATTTCTTACCTAAGTTTCTTACCTTAAGCATATCGTCTTCGGTCTTCTTTGTTAAATCGTCAACAGTGTGGATATTTGCTCTCTTTAAACAGTTGTAAGAACGAACTGAAAGATCCATATCCTCAATGCTCATTTCTCTTATCTTACCAGCAACGTCTTGCTTTGGTGGAACAACGATACGGCCACCAGCCATAATGTCGCTAATCTTAAAGAGCTCTACGTGCTCGCATAAGATTTTAGCAGCAAGGCTTATAATCTCTTTACCAGAGAAAGCACCGTTAGTCCATACTTCCAACGTAAGCTTATCATAGTCAGTGTTTTGACCAACACGTGTATTTTCAACGTTGTAGCTTACTTTTTTAACTGGAGAATAGTTAGAGTCAATCGCAATATAATCGATTTCATCAGTCTTATTATGCTCTGCGCCCTTGTATCCTCTATCTCTTCCTATAACTATTTCCATATCGAGTACGCCACCCTTGTCAATGGTACAAATGTATGCGTCCTTATTAAGAACTTCTACTTCCATATCTGGGGCGATATCACCTGCAACTACTACTGCAGGACCAGTTTTGCAAAGTCTTACAACCTTTTTAAAATCACTGCTTGTTGTTGTAGTTTTAAAGGCAACACCCTTTATGTTTAAT
>JBGUUU010000015.1:0-10764 GCA_045133775.1 Christensenellaceae bacterium | reverse complement strand
AACCCTCCGTGTATTCAATTTTATCAAAAATCGCAATCCAAGTCAAGGAAAATTGCGAGAAAACTGCGAGAAACGCTTCTCGCAAAGTGCAGAAGAACCTGCGAAAAACCCAATAAAATCAAGGGTTTTCAAGAAATTACATAAACAGACGAAGGAAGTTTTCAAGACCGCCTCGTTGTGACCGCTTCGATAATCCTCCATAAATTATGAACTATATAGTTGTTTTGTTGCACGAAAAACATTACTTCCGTATCAAGCCTTTACATTATAGCCTAATTAAATTAAAAAATCAAGTGTTTTTAGGCAGGTATTTTATTTTTTTTATTACTTTTTTAAATGATTTGCATATTGCGTGTAATTTTGTTAGAAAAGTGTTAGAAAAACTTGTTGTCCATTTAATTCGAACCTTGAAAATTTGCGATAACGTCTGTGGTTTTAAGGTGTATCGATTTAAGCACAAACGGTTTTCAAGACCGCTTGTTTAAAGGTTTACTTTTTACTCAGTTATAAACAAGGCTAAACGTAGGCTTTTAATTTTAAATGCATTTTTTTAAGTTTTAATAGACAATTTGCTAAATATTTGCTATTATTATGTAAGAAAATTTGTTTAGGGGTAATTATGGCAAAGAAAATAATGAAGGTTGCATATAAGATGCCACCACAAAAAAATTGGAATAAATTTCGAGATGCAAATCAAAAAAATCCAAACTATATTACAAAAGAACATTATAAGCGTGTGGTAGATGCAGGTTTTACTCACGGTATGGGGCTTTTAGAGCATGGCGCGGACGTTGCATTGCGCGCGTTGAAAATCGCTAAAAAAGTAGGGCTCAAATATTACGTTAGAGATGCTGTAAACTGGGCTAATATTCTTCACCCAGACTATTTTTATTACAATGGCAAAAATTACAAGAAGTATATGAAATATTCTTCTTTTGCAGGCGTGTATATTTTCGACGAGCCAAACACCGTTCTATACCCAAATCTTTCTAAAATGGTTAAGGGTTATAACGAGTTTTTTAAAGGCGTAGGCGAACCACTCGTAAACCTTTTGCCAACCTATGCTAGCCACGTTGAACAGCTTGGCGCAGGTAGCTATGAAGAGTATATTGAAGAATATATTAGACAAGTGCCAACAACCTACGTTATGTATGACCATTACCCTATAAGGGTAAAAAACAAGACTGAAGAGTTTTTAAACGCTGATTTTTTGTATAACTGCAAGGTTGTTGCAGAAGCTTGCAAAAAGCACGGAAGACAGCTTAGAACCTTCGTTCAATCTTCTGTTATGGATGCAGGCAAAACTGATTTTTTACCAGAAATGCTTGATTTTCAAATTCATACACACTTGGCGCACGGCTCGCAGGCTTTAGTTTATTATTACTATTGGGCAGACGAGTGCGACAACGCTATAAGTGGCATTACAGATTGGCACGGAAACCCAACTCCACTTTATTATGGGGCAAAGAAAATTCACGGTGAACTTGCTTTATACGAAGATAAATACTTAGATTGCAAGTGGATTGGCTCTCGCTACGTTAAAGGCGCAGAAAAGCACCATAACGACGTGGATTTTGCCCGTGTTGGCGTTGATGAAAGCGGGGAGTTTAAGGCTCAATATGACCTTGTGGTTGGCGAATTTGATTATAACGGTAAAAAGGCGTTATATCTTGTAAATTACACCTACCCAAGATTAGGTCTTGAAAACGAAGTGGAATTTGACCTTGCTGAAGACTGTGAGTGCTACCATAACGGTGAAATGATAATTTTAAAGAAAGGCAAAAACATACTTAAATTAAAATGTTGTGGCGGAGCGTTTATTATTCCTACAAAATAGAGCGATTATTATTTCTACAAAAGACTTAAAATTTTGGCGAGCCTATAGATTAGGCTCGCTTTTTTTATAAAACAGTCGAAAAAGGGGTTACAAATAGCAAAAAGTTTAGTATTCGTTACAATTTTATTGTAAAAAGTGATTTTATATGTTAGAATATTATCATTCTTAAAGGAAGGTTGTTAATTTGAACAGTCAAATTGTAATGGTTGAAGAAGAAGTTTCAACTGAAAACCAACAAAAAAACAATATATGGCGAAATATGGGTAAAAACGTTTGGAGTTTTTTAAAACAAAACTACGGTTTTTTTGTTATACCTTTATTTATTCTTGTTGTTTTTGCTTTGGCCTACGCAAAATTTGATATTTGGCCGTTTGGCACGGCAATAATTGCAAGTTACGATATGCTTGCACAGGTTTGTCCTATTTTAGAGCATTTCTTTGACGTTTTTCAAGGCGAAAGTGGGCTTTTCCATTCTTTCCACGTGGGAAGTGGTATGGATATGTTCGGCATACTTGCATATTGCGCTATAAGTCCGTTTACTCCATTATTCCTTTGCGCTGGCGAGGCTGGCTCGCTACTTATGGTAAGCATTGTTCTTCCCCTTAAATTCGTTTGCATAGCAATTTCTGCATTTATCTTTTTAAGGGTGTATTTTAAGAGTATTCCACAATACGTTCAAATTGTATTAGCTATTTTATACGCTTGCTCTGGTTACGCATACGTTGCAAATACTTATATCATTTGGATGGATATTATGATGTATATGCCGATTGTTGGAGCAGGCATCATAGAATTTTCAAGAAAAGGTAGCATAAAATTACTAGTTATTGGTTTTACCCTTAATATTTACGCTTGCTTTTCTATTACTTGTTTTTCGTTTTTCACTCTCTTTCCTGTGCTTGTTTTCTACGTGCTTATTTGCAAGAAGAAAGAAGAATACAGAGAATATCTTTCTAAGCTTAGCCTAGCGTTTGTCGTGGCAGTTGCATTGGCGCTTCCTGTTTTAGTGCCGTCTCTCGTTGCCTATACAAAAGCAGGTAGAAACACGGGGCTTTTTTCAAGAGTTTATGAAATTTTGCCTAAAGAGAAAGTTTTAAAAGGTGAATTGAATATTCACTTATACGAAAAATTTACGTATATTTTTTGCGATTCTACCTTTATATTTTTAACGCTCGTTTATTTTATTAGGACCAAAAAGGGGGATAAGCTCGCAACGTTTTTATTCGTTGCGCTTATATATTTGCTTATTCCTTGTTTAGTAGATGAGAGTATGTTGCTCCTTAACATGGGCTCTTATTATAGCTACGCTCTTCGTTTTGGATTTTTATTTAGTTTATATTTTCTTTACGTTTCGGCAAAGGCTATTGAGCAAATGATAGAGAGTAAGCTAGACGAGAGAAAGATTAGCAAAAACTTAGCTAACGTTTCAATTGTAGTGGTGGCAATCTTAGTTTCTTTAGCCGTTATAGCGACGATTGTTTTCTTTGATTTTATTTTAGACGGCAGATACAAAAATGCAAAGTGGGTAACTGCAATTTTTGGCTCAGGTTTAGATGCAGGTCCGTTTGAAAATTATTTCGTAACGTTTGCTCATAGCGAAGGTGGTTTTGAAGCTATTTCCGTGCTTTTTATCGTGAGTATGATAGCCTTTTTAATCACGGCAATACTTGTATGGGTAAAGCGTGTAAAGATAAAAGATATAGCTTGTTATCTTTGCATTTTAGCCCTTTCGCAAACTGTGTTTTTCAATTTTTCATTAGTAAAGGGCAACAGGCAGTCTGCTAGCTATCAAAAATTTGATTGCTATAGTGAGATTTTAGACGAAATTGAAGAAATAGATGAAGAAGAGTTTTATAGGTTAAAAAATTATAAGTATCATATTTCTTCTAATTCGCAGATGATTTACGGTGGTTATTCGAACAGCTTTTTTAGTTCTATGGCAGACGCTAAAAATATAACCGCAGCTAAATTTTTTGGATACTCAGGAAGTATGACAAACTCTACGAGAAGTAACGGTGGAACAGCGTTTTCAGACGCGTTTTTAAGCTATAAATACGTCGTGTATGAAATTGCTAATATCAAAGATGCAGAAAGAAGTTATTACTCCTACACCGGTATTGCGGCGCATGGCACTCCTTCGGTAAAGGTTTCTACAAGAAAATCTGGCAAAACTAATACGGTTACTTGGCACGAAATAGACAAAGAAAAGCATGGCAAGGGCGAGTGGTCTAAACTCACCGTAAAGGTTGTAGGCAACGTTTTCTATGGCTATCTTGGCAAAGATTTAATATGCGAATATACTATGGATAGCGCAAATATAACTGCGATAGAAGGCAAAACTAATAATGTGTTCGGCTCGTTTAAAGATTTAGTGGTTACAGATACCTTTGGGAATGAGATTGTCGGCGGCTGGGATTTTTCTTCAGATTGGGAAATTGAAGATAACGTTTACACTACGTCAAAGTCCACAAATGCAATTTCGTTCACGGGCGAAATGAAAAACGTAAAGACGGTAAGCGCAAGGGTTTCATTTAGCGAAGGCGTAGCGTCTACGGATTGGATAGGGTTATCCGTAACTACTGACAAAGGCACGGCTTATAGAATAGTAATAGAGCCAAACGTTGTATACAGAGTATACAGAAACGAGATAGCCTTTCCTAGCGCGATGGTTTTAAAGAGTGCTGATCTTAATTTTGAAGGCAAGACCAAAGCAGAATGTTATCAGCAAATAGCCAACATGCTCGCAGAAGGCGAAGATTTTGACGTAGAAGATGAAAGGATTTCAATTCCCGAAGCCAAAAAACTTTATAATATGATAAAGGATAAGGGCGTAGACTACACCTTGACAAGAAGTGGCATAAAGGTTGATACCATCTATGCGGAAAAGGGGCAAATGTTATTACTTTCTTATGCAAAATTAGACGGCTATAAGGTTTATATAAACGGCAAGGAAGCTAGCTTTAAAGAAAATTCTTTAGACCTTATGATGATTGAGCTTGAAGAAGGTAGAAACGACGTAGAAATTAAATATACGTCGCCTTACTACAAATATATCTCTATAGGCGTTTTCCTTGCGGTATTGATAGTCGCGCTCGCTTGGCTCGTTTACAAAAAGAAACCTATCGTATTTAACAAAATGAGTATAGTATTACCTTATATGGCAGTAGCGATTACTGTTTTAGTAACGGCATTTTTCTTCTGCTATCCAATATACGTTTTTGCAAAAAAATTCTTTGGAACGTATATTCATATGTTTATGTAAATAAGTTAATTTAAAAGGGCTATAAGTTGATTATTCAACTTATAGCCCTATTTTTTTAGCTTTTAAGGTTGTTATTTGTCGTTTTTAACGTGAACGTCAAGTTGATTAAATGGAATTTCAATACCACTAGCATCAAACTCTGTTTTAACTTGTTCTAAAACGTCAAAATAAACGTCCCAATAATCTTCTGCTTTTACCCAAACCTTTGCAGTTAACGTGATTGAGCTAGAATCGTGTCTAACTATTCTGCACATTGCGCTTGGGTCTTTTAACGTCTTTTCGTGGGCGGTCATTACGTTTAAAACTATTGATTCTGCTTTTTTGTAGTCGTCAGCATAAGAGATTGCGAATTCGAAGTCAACACGTCTGGTGTCTTTCTTGCTGTAGTTTACAATAACGTTGTTTGCAAGATTTCCGTTAGGAAGAGCAACGACCTTGTTGTCTGGCGTTCTAATATAAGTGTAGATAAGGTGTATATCTTCAACCGTGCCCGATTGACCTTGAGCTTCGATAAAATCGTCAACTCTAAAAGGGCGAAGAAGAATTATAAGTATTCCACCTGCTACGTTAGAAAGCGAGCCTTGAAGGGCAAGACCTATGCCTACGCCGATAGTAGCAATTAAAGCGGCAATGCCAGATGTGTCTAATCCAAGATAGCCTAATAAAGCTACGATAATTAGAGCCTTAAGAACTATATTAAGTATATAGCATAAGGTTTTGGTTATGGTCTTGTCAACGTTCTTTTTGGTAAGGATTTTTCTAAGACTTTTGATAACGCAGTTAATAATAAGAAACGAAATAAATAGAATTGCAAAAGCTATTACTATTTTTACGCCTTCGGTTGCAGCCCAGTTTATAAGGTTTGCTGCAAGTTGTTCCCAATTCATAATTCTACCTCCATATTTTTATAATAAACATTTTATCACTATAATATTATATTGTAAAGTTTTTAGTGTGAATATTGTGCAAAAATAGCAAAACGCTTTACTAATCACGTGTATAATGATAAAATTAGCCTATGACTGATTTGAGTGAAAAATTAAAGAGAATAAAAGAGCTTGAAAGTCGTAGCTTTGAAAGGGGCGTTTATACCTTTTCAGATTTTATGAGCCCTACGTCATTATACGAAGCGACAACAATTTTAAAGCGTGGCGAATACACGGTTTTCGGCGGGGTTGACTTTGCTGAAAGAAAGATGATTAGGTTTGGTAATTGCGATACCCTTGGATACGAAGAGCCTTTTCCTATAACCGTGTTAAAAATTACTTTGCAAGGCGGAAAATTTGCAACTTTAGTATCTCATCGCGACGTTTTAGGTGCCGTGCTGAATTTGGGTATAGAAAGGCAAAAGTTAGGCGATATATTCATTAACGGCGTTTTTTGCTACGTAATAGCAGATAAAACCGTTGCAGAACTAGTGGTAGAAGAGCTTACAAGCATTGGCAGAAACAAGGTGTTGGTAGAAACTGTAGACGGCGTGCCTGAAGAGTTTGCGCCTAAGAAAAGAGAAATGCAGTTCTCTATTGCATCTAACAGAGTAGATGCCGTGCTTTGTAAAGTGTATTCGATGTCTAGAGAAAACAGTTCTGCGCTAGTTGCTAAAGGGTTTGTTGCAATAAACGGCAAGCCTTGCGAAAGCCCTTCAAAACCATTAAAAAGTGGCGACGTTGTAACTGCAAGGGGCTTTGGAAAAATTGTTTTTGAAGGCGAAGGTGGTTTTTCTAAAAAGGGAAAATTATACGTAACCGTCAGCGTGTTTTTATAAGGAGATTTTATGCAAGACGTTTTAATTGTAAAAGATTTGGTCAAGACGTTTAAGCTTAACAAAAAACAGCAAAAAATCGAGAAGTCAAATCTTAAAATTAAGGTGGCTGTAAACGGATTATCGTTCACGGCGAAAAGGGGAGAAATTTACGGTCTTTTAGGCCCTAACGGAGCTGGCAAAACTACCACTCTTAGAATAATTTCATCGCTTATCAAAGCAGATTCTGGCGACGTGTTTGTGGACGGCGCTAGCGTGAGAGAAAACCCAGAAAAGGTTAGGGAGAGAATAGGTTTTTTGACAAGCGAATTAAAGCTTGAAGACTTTTTTACTCCTAACTACTTATTTGATTATTTTTCAGAGCTTCACGGCGTTGATAAACAAACTAGCGAGCAAAGAAAAGATAGGCTTTTTAAAAAGTTTGGCATAGATAAGTTTGCCGAAGTTAAGGTTGCAGACCTGTCAACAGGTATGAAACAAAAGGTTTCGCTTGTCGTTTCTATTGTGCACGACCCTGATTTTATTATATTCGACGAGCCTACAAACGGTCTTGACGTAATTACTGCAAAAGCTGTTACAGACTTTTTAACGGATTTGAAAAACGATGGAAAAACGATAATAATTTCTACGCATATCTTTTCACTCGTAGAAAAACTTTGCGATAGGGTTGGCGTTATAATAAACGCAAAAATGGTAACGTCAGACACGATAGAAAACGTTTGCAAAGGTAGAAGTTTAGAAGACGTTTTCTTTGATCTTTATAAAAAGGAGATTGGGGAAAATGCGTAGTATATTTATCATTATTAAAAAAGAGTTAAAAAGATTTTTTACAGATAGAAGAATGCTTTTATCGCTATTTTTGCCAGGAATTATCCTATATCTTGTCTATTCTCTTATGGGCAACGTTATGGGCGGAATGCTTTCTGCAGATGAAGGGCACGTTTATAAAATTGCAATTAGCGTAGAAGACGACGTTACAAACGGTGTTTTAGCATACCTTGAGCAAAGCGAAACCCTTTATGAAAAGGTTGCCACTACAGACAAAGAAAATGATAAGGCGAAAGTGGATGAAGGTGAGTTAGATTTAGTTATTTACTACGAGCAGGGCGATGGCGTAGAGCTTGATAGCTACGTTGTTTATTACAATTCGACTTCTGCAGAATCTGCCACTATTTATACGGAAGTAATAACCGTGTTGTCGGCAATGTCTGCAACGCCAATCTACAACGTGATGCCTTTAGACCTTGCGACAAACGAAGACGCTTCTATGATGATTATAAAAACGTTGTTACCTTTCTTGCTTTTAACGTTCTTATTCTCTGGCTGTATGACCGTTGCAACCGAATCTATCGCAGGCGAAAAAGAAAGGGGCACTATTGCAACCTTGCTTATTACACCTGTAAAGAGAAGTCATATCGCGCTCGGCAAGGTAATTTCTCTGTCGATAACCGCTATGGCATCTGCAACCGTGTCGTTTATAAGCGTATTGCTTTCCCTTCCAAAGCTTATGAGTGGAAGTATGGGTGAAGTTGAATTCACTTTTGGCTACAGCGCGTTAGAATATCTAGGCGTTTTTGCAGTTATAGTTGTTACCGTGCTTATGTTTACCGTAATACTTTCTATTGTGTCGACGGTTGCAAAGAGTGTAAAAGAAGCGACTTCTTACGCTATGCCGGTTATGTTGCTTATAATGATAGTTGGGCTTAGTGGAATGTTAGGCGCTGGTAGCGAAAAGCCTATAGCTTGCCTTATTCCTGTGTATAATTCTGTGCAATGTATGAGTATGATTTTTGCTCAAGAAATAAATCCAATATGCTTATTATTTACTGTAATTTCTAATTTTGCAGTTATACTTTTAGGTGTAATTGCGCTTACAAAACTGTTCTCAAACGAAAAAATTATGTTCAACAAATAAATAAAAGCAAACAAAAATTAACGCCTATCTTTAAAGGTTTTGTCCTTCAAAGATAGGCGTTTTTGTTTAATAATCAACTTATACGGGCTTATTTATACATGCTAACGACGTTTTGAGCCATTGTTAAAACGTCTTCTTTAAGTTTTTCTGGCGTAATAACGCTAACCTTTCCACCAAAGCTTAAAATCTTAGAAACGAGCCAATCGTCGTAAGGAAGATTTGCTTGCGCAACTAGTTTTCCGTCTAAAGTGAACACGTTGTTAACGCCGAGCCACTCTTCAACTTCGGGCTTTACTGATTTACTAACGCTTAAGGTGACTTGTTCAACAGGTAAGTTTTCAAACCATCTTCCGTTTGTGAGAGAGTTTATTTCAACAGGTCGTTTTTCAAAGGTTTCTTCTTTTATGTTGGCAAAGGTAATTCTAGATGCTTTGAACATTCTAAACGCTTTTCTTAAATTACAATAGGCGTATACGTACCAAAGACCTTGTTTTAAAATAATAACGTGTGGTTCGATAACTCTCAACGTTTCTTCGCCGTTTCTGTCAGCATAGCCGATAAGCGTCTTTTTGCAATCTTCAATTGCGTCTGAAATAAGAGAGATAACGTTCTTCGTCGTGTCGTTTCCATTCCACGAAGAGCCGTCAATTATAAGGTTGCCACTTTTTACGTCAACCGTGCGTTTATCTATACTTTTTATGCTTAAAAGTTTGTCTATAGCGCTGTTAATCGAGTTATTTTGTATGTTTTGGTTATAGCTAGAAAGGGTACTTACTACGGCGTTGAACTCCTTTTCAGTAAGGAAGTTGGCTGGGAGTTTATACGTGTTTGCTATATAAAAGCCACCGTTTCTGCCAGGGTCTGCAATTATTGGAATGTTCGCAAGCGACATTGTGTCAAGATATCGCATAACGGTTCGCGTTGAAATTTCAAAGCGTTGTGCTATGTATTTTGCAGAAACCTTTCCTTTTGCCAGTAAAAGGAATAAAATTTTTAACATCGTTTCGTATTTCATATGATTTTATCCTTGACAGTTATTGTCATATATTTTAGCATAGGTATTTTGTAAAATCAAGGGTTAGAGTAAATTTTATGGGGCTAATTTTTTGTTTTTGCAATTTGCATAATTCGTGCAGAAAAACCATCAATTCCCATCTGTATACGTCTTGTTTTTATTTGTATTGGTGCGGTCAAGCCACCGAAACCCTTTGGCTTTTCAATAACTATAAATAAAAACTTGTGTAAATCTGCGTAAGCCCCATTATTCACTCATAATCCCAAGGGCACGCTCGGTGGGGTAGCAGAGCCTACGGTTCAAAATTTGCAAACAAATTTTGTCCTAGTTGACACGCCAACCAACAAAAAAGAGCACCCGAATAGGTGCTCTTTTTTGTTGGTGCGGTCAACAGGACTTGAACCTGCACGAGAAATTACTCATAAGATCCTTAGTCTTATGCGTCTGCCAATTCCGCCATGACCGCATTTCTATTAAATCGGGGGCAAACGGACTTGCCTTAACCGATATTGCCCGCATATAATAACAAATTTAAATGTGCTTGTCAACAATTTTTACCCTATATATTAAAAATTTTTTCAAAAAGGTGATATAAGGTCAAATTATAGGCTCTTTTAGCGATAACTTGCAATATTGTTGCTATTTTAGGCGTTAAAATTTAAAAAGTAGTAAATTTTTGTTTTTGGCTTGACTTAATTATAATTATAAATTATAATACTATGTGGTTGCATCATAAAAAGGGGGAGTTTCCCGTAATTTTTTTTCGCGCATACGCACGCGTTGTACTTGCGCGCTATGGGAAAGTTATTTATGTATAAGCATTTTTTCAAGAGATTTTTCGACGTTATTTTATCTGTTATAGGCATCGTTATTTTAGCTTTGCCTATGCTCATTATTGCCATTGCAATCAAAATTGACAGTAGGGGACCAGTCATTTTTAAACAAGAGCGTGTTGGAAAAAACGGAAAGGTTT
>JBGUUU010000014.1:0-6738 GCA_045133775.1 Christensenellaceae bacterium | reverse complement strand
GTGTGAAGGCTCAAGTGAGCCAGACGAACAAGCCGAACCCGAAGAAACGGCAATTCCGTCGATATCTAAGCTAAAAAGTATTGATTCGCCTTCGATAAACTCAAACGAAAAGTCTGCGTTTGACGGAAGTCTTTTTGCCATATCTCTTGCGCCGTTAAGTTTAGAAAATGGTATTTCTTCTTCAACACGCTTGATAAACCTATCGCGAAGTGAAGCAACGTACGCCGTGTCTTCCTTCATAGTTTCTTTAGTGAGCTTAAGCGCCTCGGCAAAACCGACTACGCCGGGAACGTTAGTTGTTCCACCGCGCCTTGTTCTCTCTTGGTGTCCGCCCGAAATGAGCCTTGCCATAGGTATTCCGTTTTTAATATAAAGCGCGCCAACGCCTTTTGGCCCGTTAAACTTGTGAGCCGAGAAAGAAAGCATATCTACGCCAAGCTTAGCTACGTTAATATCTAATGCTCCCATCGCTTGAACAGCGTCGGTATGAACGAGTATTCCGTGCTCCTTTGCAATTTTAACTATTTCTGCAATAGGCTCGATTGTGCCGATTTCGTTATTTGCATACATACAAGAAATAAGCACGGTTGTTGGGCGAATAGCTTTTTTAAGTTCGTTAAGGTCGATAAAACCTTCGCTATCAACACCGATAAGGCTAACCTCTACGCCCTCTTTTTCAAGCTCTTTAGCCGTTGTGAGCATTGCAGCGTGCTCGATACAGCTCATTATTACGTGGTTACCCTTGTTTTTAAGAGCCTTTACCGTACCGCGAAGAGCCCAGTTATCACTCTCCGTACCACCAGAAGTAAAGTATATTTCGTTTGGTTTAGCGCCGATAAGCTTTGCAATAGTGTCGCGCGCTTCGTCAACTGCCTTTTGAGCATCTCTACCAAAGCCGTGTTGACTGTTTGCGTTGCCGTAAACTTCTAAAAAGTATGGCGACATCTTTTCAAAAACACGCTTGTCTAACTTTGTTGTTGCAGCGTGGTCTAAATAAATTCTCTTCATTATAAATCCTTACCTTCGGAGATGTCCTTTAAGGTAACTCCGTCTAATATTTGGTTAATTCCGTCAAAAAGCTTTTTCCATAACTTAGAAGAAGGGCAACAACAGTTAGAGCCTGCAACGCAACCAACTATTTCCATATTGTCTTCTTCGAGTGCCCTAACCACTTCGCCCATGCGAATATCTTCTGCGTTTCTAGAAAGAGAGTAGCCACCGTTTGCGCCACGAGTTGCCGAAACAACGTTGATATCCGAAAGAATTTTAAGCACTTTTTCAAGGTATTTACTAGAAACCCCCGTGCATTTTTCTAATTCTTTAGCCGAAACTGGCTCTTTAGAAACGGCGAGAAAAGAAAGAACTTGCACGCCGTAATGTGTTTTAGATGATATTTTCATGCCATTTTCTCCCTTTTTTGCTTGCTTTTTGTTAATTCCTACCTTGTTGGTAGGATTTCCGTAATTATTATATATGCAACTAGCAATCTTGTCAACTATTTATATATAAAATATAAGAAATTTTTATTTGCTACTCTTTTTAATTTGCGTTGTTTATTTGTTTTAAAAAACTTTTGCAAAATAAGTAGAATTTCTCCTATTTTTTGTGTATAATATCTACATAAAACCTTTAAGGACAAGTTATGCAAAGCGATTTTACTAAAATTATTACCCCAATAATTAAAAAAGCAGGGGAAATTATGCTTTCAGCAACCAACGTAGAAATTGCCGAGATAAAGCAAGGCGACGTAAACTACGTTACTTTTTACGATAAAAAGGTGCAAGATTTTTTGATAGAAAATCTTAAAAAGGCATACCCAAGCGCCTATTTTATTGCCGAAGAAAAAGACAACGACAACACGGCACTACAAAATGACCTTTGCTTTATTATAGACCCAATAGACGGAACGACTAATTTTATAAGAGATTATAAGTCTTCTAGCATTTCTATCGGTCTTTTTAGTAGGGGCGAAGGGATTTTCGGCGCGATTTTAAACCCTTATTTAGGCGAACTTTTCGTTGCCGAAAAAGGAAAAGGCGCATACCTTAACGGCGAAAAAATAACCGTATCTACAAAGCAATTTGAAAACGCAATTTACGCCTTTGGCTCTTCTCCATATTACAAAAAAGAGCTTGCCGACAAGACGTTTAGTGTTGCAAAAGCCTTGTTTTCAACGTGTACTGATATTCGTAGAAGTGGCTCTGCCGCGCTTGATTTTTGCCACGTTGCTTCGGGCAGAATTGACTTATTTTTTGAATGTCGTCTTTCCCCTTGGGATTTTGCAGCAGGCTCTATAATCGTAAAAGAAGCAGGTGGAATTATTACCGATATGGACGGAAATGAACTCGATTTCACCAAACCACAATCAATACTTTGCTCAAACGGCACAATACATCAATTAGCATTAAACACAGTAAAAAACGCATAAAAGCTTACGTATAAGTCGATTATTTATATTTTTTGCAGTTAAAAGGTGACGGAATATGAAAATAAAAAGAATACTAATAATAAGCGCAATAATTTCTTTTTTTCTAGCGCTTGGCAGTTGTATGCCAACTGATGAGCAATCTGTGCAAGAGAGTGAACCTATTATAGAAAGTATTTTCACTCCAGAAAGTGAGCAAGAAAGCGACACTACTGTTGAAAGCGCGCCTTTTGAAAGCGACTCGCTTGAAGAGAGCATAACGGAAAGCCAACCAGAAAGCGAGAGCGAAGAAGAAAGCGAATCTGAGCAAGAATTCGAAAGCGAGCAAGAAAGCGAATCTGAGCAAGAATTCGAAAGCGAACAGGAAAGCGAAGAAGAAATAGAAGAATTTTTAAAGCTAGAAACGGACGGCAGATTTGCTTCGCTCGACATACAAAACGACATATCTACCCAAACCGGCAGAATGAGTTTTATCACTAAAACTAGATACAAGGGCATTAAGCGTATAGCTTTTAACGCAAAGACAGGCAACGTTACTTCTTGGTGGGGCATTGCAATCACAACGGACAAAAACACGGCAACCCTTTATAACGTAGATTTAACTATAGGATACTTTTCTACGGGAAATCAATGGGTAACGTTTGTTTATGAGTTTAGCGAAACAGGTTGTGTTATTTACTCAACGCAAGGCGGATATACTTCTAAACGTTTAACCGAGCTTGCAACCGTGCCTTATTCTGAAGACGGCAACTATTATATATATTTTGTAGGTCCGCTTGGCGAAACGTTCTCTAAAGAACTTTGCATTGATAACTTCTATATTGAACTTTTTGACGGCACTACTTATATAGACACCTTTGAAAACTATACTAACACAGGCTTATTCAATGCAGATAAAGCAGTAACCCACGTAGTTGAAGAACAATCTTCAACAACTCTTCCAGACACAGACGGGACTACTCTTTATGAAACTGATGATACTTATTATCAAACAGAAGATAGAATAGACTTTACTGCATACGCGCCTGTAACAGTAGAAAATTGGGGTGGGTCTTGGACAAGCAACCCAAACCTTGTAACAGACGAGCAATACCGTTATATGGCAGAAGCAGGGTTTACCAAATCTTTAGGTCTTTACGAAGGTAGATCGGGCGATTCTGGCTACACGTCAAACGAAAAAGCAGAAAAAGACGCCCTTGCAGTTTTACAGTTTGCCGAAAAATATGGCATAGAGTATTATGCTCTCAACGAAAATTTCTATAACTTTGTTCGCCCTGATATAAATATAGAGTTTTTTGATTTAACTAGGGGGGCAGACGGCAAGTTTTATAACGTTTATGGTGTTGAAGTTAGTTCGTTTAACTCTTACAGATATTTAAAATCTAACTGGAAGGAGCTTTATAGGGCAAAGCTTGCCGAAATGTTCGGTAGCGATACAAAATATATCGATAGCATAGCCTACGGTGGCAACTTTGCATCAGACGAGCCACCACTACCTGAACTTATCGACGGCGAATGGTATTACGGCGAATTAGAGCAACTTTATTATCAAATTTCTATCTATAATAAATATATTTCTTTATACGGTGCAAACGGTGGCGAAGCATACGTAAACCTTTTGCCTTACGGATCTGTAAATTACGATGCGCGTGCGCGCTACGATGCAATGCTTAAGTATTATTGCGAGAAGCTTGGCCCACTCCTTGGCTATATAAGCTACGACCATTATCCATTGAACGCAAATCCTTATCCATACGTAAGCTCAACACATCTTCTAAATTTAGAAATAGTTGCAAATTACTGCAAGGAATACGATTTAGAACTTCGCTCGTTCGTTTGGGCAAAAACTACTCAAGCAGGACACCGTGCAATTATAAATTCAAACGATTTAAGCTTCCAAGTTTATGCAAACCTTGCTTTTGGCGCAAAGGAAATTCCTTATTATACCTATTTTAATTACTATGCGCCGGGCGAAAACGGTTGTAATAGCTTAATTGACTGCCAAACGGGAGAGCGCACCGACGCATACTATTGGGCAAAAGAAATAAATAACAAAGTCCACGCCTTTGAAGACGCTTATTTAAGCTTTGATTGGGTTGGCTCTATGTGTTTTGATGCGGGCGTGCAAAACCAACAATTTTCTTTACTTGAAACGGCTCTTTCTTCCCATGATAGACTTATTGATATTAAATCTAATTCTGACGTTTTAGTGGGCGTGTTTGAAGACCTAGACGGCAAAAATAGCGCAACTGACGGATTTATCGTAATGAACTATTCCGACCCTTATTATAGTAATAAAGGCGAAACTAAGAACGTCGTTCTTACGTTTGATAATTCAACCCACGCACTCGTTTATAAAAACGGTAAGCAATACGTGGCAGAGCTTACAAACGGTGTATTGTCGTTATATCTTGAAGCAGGCGAAGGCGTATTCGTTGTTCCTTTTGTAGAATAATTTGTTATTAAATAATAGGTTATAAAAATATGAACTAAGCCCCGTTGCGTTTCGCAACGGGGCTTATAATTTATCAAAATATCTAATAATCTACTTATATGTAGGTTTTTTGCTTATAATGAGTTAACAACACCAGAAAATACTATAACACCTGACGGGTCAGTCAATATAAAACCAAATGCTTTGTTTATTACAAAATCAAGGAAAATTTCCGTATAATCGTCAGGTTCAGCTGCGCCCACCATTTCTGCTAACGTTACCGCCGCGCCTTCAATACCAAACTCGTTGACTTTAAACTCTACTGTATGTTGTAGTGATTTACAATACGTTTGCTCTTCCATCAAGCTTCCAAAATCGCATTCGCCAAGGACAAAAAGATTAGTTATTCCAAAATATTCGCTTAAAAGACCTTTAATATCCTCGTCGTACGACGTGCTATATTCTGGGAAGAAACAACGGGTATAATATTTTATACGCTGTTCTTGGTCTATAGTATTGAATCCCTCTACAGAGTTGAACTCTTGTAAATTCTCTTGTGTAAATACTTGGTCTATGGTATAGCCGTCGTTTGGAAGAATAAATTTTAATTTATATCCATTATTGGTTTTTGTGTAAAATCCCGAATAAGCTTGGGTTCGATATGCTTGCCCTTCAACGTATCTTCCCTTTAACATTTCTATATCTTCTTGTGTGCCGTCTGCATTTGTAAAAGAAATAGGGGTAGTTTTTTGTAGTGGTTCACATATGTCGTTCCATATATCTTTTAAGTATAAGGTATTAATAATTGTTAATAAAGTTTCTTCACTAAAGACGTATTCTTTATCAATAATCCCGCGCGATTGCTTTTTTATAAAATATCTTATAGCATTATTAGTTTCTTGATTTCTGCCGTCAAAATCAACGCCTATTCCGTTACAGTAATAATTTTGACCAAGAGAATCCAAACAATCTTTTTTAGTTGATAAATCGTCGTCAAGCCATATTGAGTTATTAATCTCAAGCATACCGGTAGTTAGCATTTCGCCTTCGTACGTTTCCCCTTTATATTCAACGTTCAAAAGCCTATATAAAAGAGAATACGTGGAGTGCATCGTTGCAGAAGAAAGGTCTAGCGCAGATAAAATTTGCTCCTTCGTTTGACCGTTAGAACACTCTGCAAGCATACCTAACGCCATATATATTGATATTGGCGAAATAACAAAATTGTCTTTATCATAATTATGATATGCAAAAGGAGTAAACTTTGTTGCAAAAGCGTTTGCATTTTCTATTATCATTGCAAGCTCACTACTAACGTATTCGTTATATGAAAGCCTATTCACCTTCTTTGGCGAGCAAAGGATACTTCCACTATATGGCGTTGGATTTTCAACAAGCTCACTTTCTTGACTTTCTTCAATTTCTTCGCTATGAATTTCACTACCATCATAGCTTTCGTTACTTACTGCGCTAGATGGAGCACAAGCAGTTACAAAAAGAAAAACTATTAAGGTAAAAATAGAAGTGATAAAAAATCTTATTCTCATATAAGCACCCCACTTTTATATATTTTAGCATTAATATTATAACATACTATTTTTTTTTGTCAATACATAAAATTTTGGGGCAACAAAAAAGGCATAGCCGTATCAATAAGCAATTCGACCGTGCCTTATTAAAGTTTTATTTTCTTATTGTTATCTCCGCAGAAGAAAGTATTTCTCCTTCTCTCGTTTTTAAGTTGCCGTTTGGCAAAATAAAAACAATAATCATCCACCCGAATATCGGGTGGTTTTTATTTTTCGGGCATAGCCCTTGTTCACTGGCGTAGCACAAATGTGCTCTTTTATTGACCTGCCAGTCATGCACTTGTTACTTG
>JBGUUU010000013.1:0-14908 GCA_045133775.1 Christensenellaceae bacterium | reverse complement strand
AGTATTGCGATGGCTATAAAGTAAAAAAGCCGACGGCTATTGCCGTCGGCTTTGATTCTCAAAAATTAGACTCGTTTAACAAGTCAGGCAACGTGACGTTGCATCCTTGTATAACGTTACTCTTGCCAAGCAGTTTTGAGACTTTAGAGCCGAGCAAGACAAGGCTCGTGAGCACGAAAAGACTTGGTAGACCTTGTTGGTCACCAAGGTTTTTAGGGCGAAACAGTAAACGTGGTATTGCGATGGCTATAAAGTAAAAAAGCCGACAGCTATTGCCGTCGGCTTTGAGTCTCAAAAGTTAGATTTGAGCGAAGTACTTAATAGTTCTTACCATTTGGCTAGTGTAAGAGTTTTCGTTGTCATACCAAGAAACAACTTGTACTTGAGTTTCATCAGTTTCAGCGATGTAAGTACACATTGTTTGAGTAGCATCGAAAAGTGAGCCGTAAGTAATACCTACGATATCAGAAGATACGATTTCTTCTTCGTTGTAACCGAATGAATCGTTAGCAGCAGCCTTCATAGCAGCGTTGATATCTTCTTTAGAAACTTTACCCTTAACAACTGCAACTAAGATAGTAGTTGAACCAGTTGGAACTGGAACTCTTTGTGCAGAACCGATAAGTTTGCCGTTAAGTTCTGGAATAACAAGACCGATAGCCTTTGCAGCACCAGTAGAGTTTGGAACGATGTTTGCAGCAGCTGCTCTAGCTCTTCTAAGGTCACCCTTTCTGTGTGGGCCGTCAAGAACCATTTGGTCACCAGTGTAAGCGTGAACAGTTGTCATGATACCGCTCTTAACTTCTGCAAGCTTGTTAAGAGTTGCAGCCATAGGAGCAAGACAGTTAGTTGTACAAGATGCTGCAGAGATAATCTTATCATCAGCAGTAAGAGTACCTTCGTTTACGCTATATACGATAGTCTTAAGGTCGTTACCAGCAGGAGCAGAAATAACAACTTTCTTTGCGCCAGCAGTGATGTGTGCTTCTGATTTAGCCTTTGAGCAGTAGAAACCAGTACATTCTAATACTACGTCTACGTCAAGAGCGCCCCAAGGACAGTTTACAGCGTCCTTTTCAGCGTAGATTTTGATAGTCTTTCCGTTAACGGTGATTGTGCCTTCTTCGTCGTTTGCAGAAACTGTGCTAGCAAGTGCATATCTGCCTTGAGCAGAGTCGTACTTAAGAAGGTGAGCAAGCATTGAAGGGCTAGTTAAGTCGTTGATAGCAACTACTTCATAACCTTCTGCGCCGAACATTTGTCTGAATGCAAGACGACCGATTCTACCGAAACCGTTGATTGCAACTTTTACATTTGCCATAATTATATGACCTCCGAAAAAATATTATTTACTAATTGATTTTTATTTTGGGTAATTTTACCCTAACCTATTATATTATAAACTTTGTCTAACAAGTTGTCAATTATTTTTTTACAATATTTTACTTTAGTAAAATTATAAGGCGTTTTAGCCTTGTTTTTTATGTATTCTAATCACAAAATCTGCAGTTATATTAAAATTTTCGCTTGCTAGTAGTGTATTTTCTCCACTTTTTGCAGTTTTATAATAGTAAGGCGTCATTTTAAAAAGATTGTCTAAAGCATCTTTCGTCGGTGTAAAAGTATATTTTAATCTCTCTTCTTTTACTAGTTTAAACCCTTCTTTTTGCGCCTTTTCAACTTTATTTAAATAAACGTTTTCGTATAATTTTTGCTTAATTTCAAGCAAATGCTCTTCGGCAGGAACTACTTCTATTAAAATGCCGTTATCGTTTAACACCCTAGAAAATTCCTTTGGCGAATCGGGGGCGAAAATCTTTGTTATAGCATCTGCTGAGCCATCTTCAAGTGGAATATGAAAGGCGCTTGCTACAAAATGGTGAGATTTTTTATCTGTCGCAGATGCAAGTTTTACTGCCGATTTTGATATATCGTAGGCATAAACCGTTTGACAGACTTCTGCCATTTTTCTTGTGTAATACCCTTCGGAGCAACCCGAATCAACCAAAACGTCAATTTTGTTTTCTCTTAAAATTTGGCAAATTCTCTCTAGCAATTTATCGTAGTATCCACCTGCCAAAAACTCACGGCGAGCGTTAGTCATAAGCTCGTTATCACCTGGGTTTAAGCTCTTTTTAGAGGTTACGGGCAAAAGGTTTACGTAGCCTTGCCTAGCAACGTCAAAGGAGTGGTTTTTATCGCAAACGTATTTGTTGCCCGACGTATTAAGTTTTTGCTTGCAGATTGGACAAATATACATATTTTACCCCTAAAACCTACCTATAAGTCGATTATTTAGCTTTAATATCTACTACTACGTTGCAAATGCCTTCTGCAAAATCTGGCTCGTGAGTTACTAATATAAGTGCGCCACCATAGTTTTGTATAGCTTCTTTTAACGCTCTTTTCGCTTTGATATCCAAGTGGTTCGTAGGCTCGTCGAGTATTAAAATGTTTGAAGAAGTTTGCGTCATAATAGCGAGCTTTAATCTCATCATTTCGCCACCGGACAAGTTGCTAACTGGCTTTGTTGCAAGTTCGCCAATAATACCAACCTTTGCTAAGGCAGAACGAATTTCTTTTTGGCTTGCTCTAGGGAAGGCATTTTGATAAACTGCATAAGCTGGAAGGTTACCGTTTTCAAAATTAAGGTCTTGCTCAATGTAGCCTATTTTGGCAGCAGGATGAAAAGCAAATCTTCCACCAAGCATAGGGATTTTTCTAAGTAAAGTTTTAATAAGCGTAGTTTTACCAACGCCGTTAGTTCCCCTAATCCACACCTTCGTTTGCGAGCCGATATGAAGATTTACGTCTGGAATAAGTTGCGACGTATAACCCACCTTTAAATCGGTTGTGATAAGCATATCTTTTGAGTTAAGCTCGATATAAGGGAAATTAAATTCACAGTCCTTTTCAACAAGTGGCTTTGCCATAACTTCAATACGGTCAAGCATCTTCTTTCTCGAATTTGCCATGCCTGCAGTTGACGCGCGAGCTTTATTTCTATCAATATAATCTTGAAGCTTTTTGATTTCTGCTTGTTGACGGTTATACTCGTCTTCGTATTGCTTGTTTAAAATCTCTCTTTGAACAAGATATTGGTCGTAGTTACCAGAGAATTTTCTTATAGTGCCGTTTTCAATACTTACTATCATCTTGGCAATTTCGTTTAAGAAAATAGTATCGTGTGAAATTACAAGGAAGGTCTTTTTATAACCGTTAAGATACTTAATAAGCCACTCTACATGCTCTACGTCTAAAAAGTTTGTAGGCTCGTCTAAAAGGGTTAAGTCCTGCCCTTCTAAAAGGAGTTTAGAAAGCATGAGCTTTGCCCTTTCGCCACCAGATAAGTTGCCAATAAGCGAGTCATAGCCAAACTTATTAACGCCTAAGCCGTTTGCAACTCTCTTTATTTGCGACTCTAAATCGTAAAAGCCTGCATCGTCTAACTGCTCTTGAAGACGTGAAGATTTTTCTATTAAATGGTCAAGTTCGTCGCCGTCTGCCGAGCCCATAGCTTCATACATTTTTTCAAGCCTTTCGTTAATTTCGTCAAGGTGAGAAAACGCCCCCCTTAAATACTCCATAACAGTTAAAGACTTGTCTAAAGTTGCGTGTTGGTCAAGATAGCCTATTCTTAAATTTGGTTGACGCTTTATTTCGCCGTCGTCTTGAACAAGCTTGCCCGCAACAATATTTATGAAAGTAGATTTGCCTGCGCCGTTAAGACCTACAACGCCGATATGCTCGCCGTTGTTTACAACAAGGTCAGATTTTACAAAAAGGTCTCTGTCGTCGTAGCGGTGGGTTAAACCCTTGATTTCTAAAATACTCATTTTACTACCTTTAATTATATGATATCTTATATATTCTACCATAAAATCGACAATTTTGCAATCTTTAACGTAAGTCTTCTATTGCCTTAATTTGTTTTTATTAAACTTTCTATTGCAAAACGTTAAATTTTAATATATAATATGTATATAAAATAAAGGTGGAGCTATTATGAAGTTTAAATATAAGTTTTCTAATTCACTAAAAATACTTTTTGCATGCATTTACCTTTTGGCTGTGGCTTGTTTCACGTGGAATATTATTAGGCTTTTTAAATCACTTTCTTCTGAAATCGCCCTTACTACATATAACTATTTATCGGCTTTTCTTTGCCTGCTTTTACCAATAGTAATTTCAGTTTTTGTAACTGCAATTTTAATTTCTTCAAACTACTCGGTTAAAAACGGCAAGCTTGTAGTAAAGTTTGGGTTTATGGCAGACAGTTACTCTATAAAAGAAATAGATAATATAATTAAAAACGTTAGAACAGACGTTTTAGTTATAAATTTTAAAGATGAAAGTTCACTTAAGGTAATTATAGATAAAAGCAATTTTGATGATTTTTCGGCAATGATAATAAAAGAGAATAAAGAAGTTTGCTACGGCGAAACTGATGAAATTGACAAAAATAAAGGCAAGAGTGCATAAAACAAAGGAATATATGAGCAAAATACGTTTAGAACCAATAAATGACGACAACTTTTACGCAGTAACAAAGCTAAAACTTGCAAAAGAACAAAAGCACTTTGTGGCATCAAACAGTTATAGCATTATTCACGCATATTTGGCAATGATAAATGGTCAAAAGGCTTACCCCTTTGCAATTTTGTTGGGCGATAAGCCGATTGGCTTTATAATGATAGGTTTCGACATTTTGTCTGAAAAGGTTAAAGACAACCCTAAATGCAATTGGTTTATCTGCAACAATTATATAATTTGGCGACTTATGATAGACAAGAAACATCAAGGCAAAGGCTATGCAAAAGAGGCTATGAAACTTGCACTAGATTTTGTTAGAACTTTCCCTTGTGGAAAGGCAAAATATTGCTGGCTTTCTTACGAGATAGAAAACGACGTTGCAAGAAATTTATATAAATCGTTTGGCTTTAAAGAAGTGCCTGATGCTTATAAAGTGGGCGGAGAAATGCCTGCAATACTTGAGCTTTAAAACAAAAATATTTTATGGCAATATAAAAAGATAGCGAAATCTCGCTATCTTTTTTTGTTTGTTTTTATAAATTAATCAACTTATAGGCTATTATATTTCAAAATAAATGTTTGCATCGCCCGTTGAAGCTACTACTTTAATTTGCTTTGCTCCACTTATAAAGGCAGAAATATTACTATCTCCCGTGCTTATATCGTAAGTATATGAATAGTCGTTTTTATTTCCTAAAAGTTTTAAAGTTATATCGCCCGTTGACGTTTCTACGTCAATTAAGTTTGCAGTTATATATGCGCTACAAATAACGTCGCCAGTAGAATTAGTAACCTTTATAGATTGAGCCGTAATCTTTGCATTTATAATCATGTCGCCAGTATCAGCGTTTCTTATAATTTTATTAGCCGTCAACGTGCCGTTTACGTAAGTTTCTCCCGTAGAATTAGTGATACTCAAATCACTACATTGCACGTTGCCATTTATTATAACGTCGCCCGTGCTTGTTTTAACGCTTACGTTATTAAATGCAATGGCTTGCCCTTTTTCACCGATAGCGACGTCACCCGTGCTTACCTTAACAGAAAGGTCTACCACCATATCTTTTGGCAATTTTACTGTTACCGTTCTTTTACCCCAAGACCCTATTTGAAACATTGAATGGTTTTTCTTTTCAAATGATAAAACAAGTTGACCTTCTGCAACCTTAACGGAAAGTTCTTCTACCACCTTGCCGTTTCTTTTTGCTAGGTCAAAACCATCTACCGTTATTTTCTCATCATCATGATACACAATGGCTACGTCTGCAGTTGAAAATTCAACTTTAACGGAAGTAATTGAGTTTATCTCTTCTTGGTCTGCAATTTCTACCACTCTTCTTTGCGCAACGTGTGATGATAAAACGCTAAAATCCCAATGATTTACCGTCATTGCAACAGAAAAAACTATTCCACCTATGATAGTAAAAACTAAACCCACAACTAAAAGGGTCTTAATAAAACCTATTTTCATTTTTGTTCACCCCTTCTTGCCTTTTTTGAAAAAATCCATTTTGTTGCTTTATTCATATATTTGCATACAAACCAAAAACCTACGGTCAAAAGCATTACGACGCCCGTTCCCGCAATGGCTGCACCAACTAAAGCAACGCCCGAAGGAACGAATCCCGTAAACGCCATTATTAAACTTGCAAATATTGCAACCACACACGCAACCACGCTAACTGCGAGAGCAAAAAATGTTGCAATAAATGAAACGTATACAGAAAACCAGCTAGCTATAAGCGCTATGCCAACTGGAACAACGACAATGCCCGAAACACATGCAAGCCAAAGTGGAATTTTTCTCTTCTTAGGCTCGGCTTGTTTGATTTCCACAGGTTGCTCTTTTTCACTTTCTTCTATTTTAATTCCGTTTTCTGCTAAAATCTTTTCTGCGACGTCATGTGGGTTACCAAGCGAATCAACTACTGCGCCTTCGCTTTCGCCACCTTCGATTTTATCTTCTATCATTTCGGTATAAAATTCAACAACTTTACTTCTTTCGTTTTTAGGCATCTTTTTTAATGCATCTTCTAAAATTTTTAACCAAAGTTCTTTTGTCATGATAAGCAACCACCTTTTATAAATTCATACACTCTCAAAAATTCTCTCATATCTACCAAGAATTCTACTATTCTATCTTTTCCAAGCTTTGTTATCATATAGTATTTTCTCAGTCTGCCGTTATGCTCTGCAGTTCTCGTAGTTACGCACTTACTTTGCTCAAGCTTTTTTAAAATAGGGTATAAAGTGGATTCAGATATTTCTATATGCTCTGCTAAATCAGAAATAATTTTATATCCGTATGATTCCCCTTTTGACAAAGCCGCAAGCACGCAAGTGTCTAAAAGACCTCTTTTTAATTGGCTATCCATTTGATTCTCCTTTGCATCTTTACAATACCTTGTTACGCATAGTATTATACAACACGGCGTATTGCTTGTCAAGTGTTTTAAAAAAGTTTTAATAAGTTTTTGGTATTTTTTTGTATGCTACATCATTATATAATTAATATAAAACCACATATAAATGCAAATAAAAAAACCGACTTTAGACTAACTTCTATTAAAACTAGCCTATAAGTCGATTTTTGACGTTTTTAATAAACTTGATTGAGCATCTTGCTTTGCGCTACAATGCAAGACTTTATATATCTTTCAATTTCTGATGCGATAAATTTCGCTTGACCATACACGAGAGATAGCCTTACCGTAGACAGACAGCGCTTGCCACGTTCTCTCTCTTCAACGATGCCGATTATGCTAGCGCTACCTACTTCTGCCAAATCTTTATCTACGCCAAGCCCCGGTTTTATCGATTTTTTTATAACCTTTACCGTTCCTATTTCTTCTCTGCTACCAAGAGCAGCGTCTATTGCAAGTATCGGCACGTCAGGATATGCATTTTTTACAAAATCTGCCACGCTTGATACTTCTTTAGCGGTTATCGGATTTTCTACCGTGCCAAAAACATAGGTTTTGCCTGCCAACTTTTCTTTTAGCATACTGCCTACTAGTGGACCTAGGCTATCGCCGACTACCGCATCCGTGCCAATACATACTATAACTGGGGTGACGCCACCTAAAACGTGATGAAGGGACGTAAAAAGTTCGCTATAAAGGGGTAGTTTTAAACTTTCTTCGCAAAAATTATTCATAAATATAATTATTAGCATAATTATTCTTTATAAACCACTTGCAAAAAGAAAAATAATGTGTTAAAATTAAAGTAATAAGTTAGGTTGGGGGTTTATCCACTATGATCTTAGATATTATTTGTGCCGCTGTTGTTGTTATATTCGGCTTAATCGGCTATTTCCGCGGTTTTGCTAGACAAGTATTTGGCTTAGCAAGTGGTTTAGTAGCACTCGTAGGCGCTTATTTCCTTTTAATGCCTGCGTATGAACTTGTGTATGATTTATTCCTTGGTTCTGTTATTGAATCTGTTGGTGGTTCACTCGGTTCTTTAACGTTCCTTGATAGCGTTGCTACTCCTTTAGGTAAAACTACTGGAACGTTACTTGCTGAATACGTTTCTATGTTCGTTCTTTACTTAGCGTTAGCATTTGTAGTAGGCATTGCTTGGAAGCTCTTAAAGTTAATAGTTTACCCTATTTGCGACATTAGGGGCATTAGATTTTTCGACAAAGTCTTTGGTATTTTACTTGGTTTTGCTTGGGGAATTATCTTTGTTGTTGCTCTTTTATATCTTGCTACACTCGTTGCAGGTTGGGAGAAACTCGGCTTAACTACAACAATTAACGACTTTATTGACATGATTAAAGACGGATCATATTTCTCTGAACGCTTTATCGTTGACTACTTAGGCAAGATTGAAACTTTCTTTGCTGACGTTTGGACTTTAATTAAAAACGGTATTTCTTCAGTAGTCGCTTAATTTAGCCTAATAAAGCCGTGCCAAAAGCACGGCTTTTTATTTTTCTTAATAGGGGGTTTTATTTTGCAAAAAATTAAATGTGCAATTCTTAATATAATAGTTTCTCTTCTCGCTCTCGTTGCGCTAGTAGGATTTTTTGTTTTTCCGTTATGGGAAATAAAATCCACTATTAAATTTAACGAAGATTTAGCAAAACTTATCTTTAAACAAAAAGAAGCCGTCGATGAAAACTTAGAAAACCCAGAAGACGATATTTTAACTCTTCTCATTGAAGAATTAGTAGAAGAAAGAATTTCTTTAGATTTTTCGGTAGCTGTTGATACTACGTTTATTGCAACAACAGCCCTTTCGGCAAGCAAGACACAAACCAAAAACTTTATATACTCTATAATTGATAATTTTGTTGCGTCTATTGATGAAGAAACGTTAAACGAATTAGAAGATTCTATCGCAAAGGCAAGCGTAACTGCAGCAATTAAGGTTGAACTTAACGAGTTGTCGAAAAATAACGATATGAGCGTTGACGACGTTATGGAAGAAATAGGTGTTGACGAAGAATATCTTGACAAAAGCGCAACTGCGATATTAGATGCAATTAGCGCAGAAAATGCAGACGTCGATTCTGTAACTGATGAAATTATAGACGTTGTTAAAGACGTTTATACAAAATATGGCGAGAGTTCGCTTGCCGATGAAAGTTTTGAAGACTTAAGCCCCGAAGCAGAAGCAGAGCTTAGGGCAGAAATAGCAGACGTTATAGGTCAGTTCGCCGATAGCGAAGGCAATTTTGACGGTGGTGGCATTATTTCTACTCTTATAAACCAACTTCTTTCTGCAGAAAAGGAAGAAGAAACTAACGGCGGAGAAGAAAGCGTAGCTCCTGAGCAGAACTTGGCTTTCATGGTTAGAAAATACTTAGCTCCTGCAGAAGACTCTACTCAAAGCGAAAAACCTATAAAGGAAAAACTTGCAGACGCATTGAAAGCAAAAGTAAGCGATAAAGTTATAGAAGGTGTTAGCCTAGTAACCACCATTGTATTTGCTTTTATTCTTTTCTCTTCTTTATGGTGGATTCTTCTCTTACTTAAGATTTTAATCAAGCTTGGCATGCGAAATCCACTCGTAAAACTTAAAGCACCTATTATTTTTGGCGGTCTTCCTTTTTTAGTTTTCTTTATTTTGCCAACTATTGCAGTTTACGTTTTATCTAACCCACCTAGTTTTATAGAAGGATTATTAAGCTATGGCTTTTTAGAAACGTTATCATCGCTTTTGGGCGATGGTAGTATAAAACTTTCTTTTGCATCATCTTCGATATTCTCTTTTGCCTGTGGATTTGTTTTATTTGTTTTTGGTTTTTACTACGCAAGCCAAAGAAGAAATATTAAACGCGCAATCAAAGAAGAAAGATACCAAAGCCAAAGAAGGGGCGGTTTATATTAAGCCTATACGTATATAATATTATTTTAAACAATAAACTTTAGCAAAAAACACCACCGAATTACCATAATAGTCATAAGGATTTAGTTAAAAATTAATAAAGCAAAAAAGAGGTTGCGTTAAAAATGTTTACGCAACCTCTTTATTATTGTTTGAACTACCATTCTTTATTCATATACACCTTATAGATTTTCATATTCTGGAGTAATTAAATCTTCAATTTCAAAAGAACCATCATTGATTTCATTAAGACGTGCTTTAAGTTTTGACAATAATTCAAGCATTTTGGGTTTATCCTCTATCTGCTTTTCTTTATTAAACCAACAAGCCTCATCATGTGAATCAAATTCATAATATGACGAATACATATCAGCCATTTCTTTATCTAATTCTTTTATAATAAAATCTTCTTCTACTAGACTCAAAGAATCAATAAACCCTTCTTTATCATACACCCAAATAGGCCCATGTAGAAATTCTGTCATCAACTTTATTTTATATTTATTATTCATATATTATTCTCCTTTATACTTTTTTGGATACGCCGAAACAAGAAAACCATTCGTGCCTATTCCTGTAACCACAAAGTATTTTCCATTATAGTAGTAATCCCTTTCATATCCGGTTTTACCACCAAATGTTTTAACTTCTTCTTTAATAATTGTCCCGTGTGTTATAACTTTATGAAGATAATTAGGAATTTCTTCTCTGCTGATACCTACTGCCCTTTTAAAATCCTCCGCATGTCCTGCCTTATCCCCGTTTCCATCTAAAATATGTTGTAAGCCTGCACTACTGTTCCCTTTTTCTAAAAAGATAAGTTGTCCTGTTTTATCTTTTGTCGTAAAAATCAAATCTTCTTTAGCGAATTTAATATTGTTTCTTTCCATTTCAGAAACAATATTCTTATCAACTAAACTAATGGAAGATTTTTTTGTTGTTTCTAAATTCTTTTGATGGGTTTTTTCACCATCAGTATGACCGAAGCCACCGTGATATCCTGCGCCCATATTAGTTTATCTCCTTTGGGTGAGATAAACTAAATTCACTTTCAAACGATATTAGTTTTACGCCCTGCATTTTTGCCAAATTAAAAATTCTATCTGGCATACGCCCATAGACAATTACTGTTTTAGGCTTTAATTTGTTTATTACATAGTCAAACCCTGTAATAAACATGTTTCTACCTTCAACAGATTTAATACACCCGTGTGTTCCAACCGCTATGGTCTTACCACTCTCCACCCCATAACACGCAAGTTGAAAAGTGCGTTCATCTCCCCAACGGACGTTGGGTATTACTTCTACACCATTTTCTTGTAGCCAATGCGCAAGAGCTTTTCCACGATATGTATTCCATATTTGCATACATAAAGGCATATTATAGTATAAACTATAATCGGGAGATATAATTCCCTTATATTGCTTTATAATAGGCAAATATTTTTGTGGGTTATTCCAAAAACATTCAAAAACACTATCGTGTTCATAAAAGTGTATCCACGAGTCAAATTCTTGTTTGTTTCTGGCTTTTGAAAAGGTTATAACCTTTTCGGGTATCATGTTACTAGTCGTAATTCGGGGTATTTCTTCTTTCCCGTCATACGTTGCGTTTCTAACTAAAAACGAGTTGAAAACGTCTTTTTCCGCCAATTTTGGCATTGTTAAAATAGTATTCACTTCCGAATACCTCCTATATTTTATTTGACATAAAAGACAGGAAGTGCTATACTATATATTGGACACAGAGATGTAGTAATTACATTTCCCAAAAGGCACTTAATCGTTGTTGGTAGCAACTTTTAAGTGCTTTTCTTTTATTATCATTCAATTTTAATATGTTAATCTATGATGTGCGGCTTCCCACGAAACCCCATATCTTTCCATTATCTCTCTTTCGTTTAACCCTTTCGTTTCTTCATAGGGCATCATAACTTCCCCCGTCATTGCCTTTACTACCCATTCAAGGCTCATATATGGCGGGATTTTTCCATTTTTAAATACCCTATTCATAATGGGCTTAAACCCCATCTTATCTGCAAACGGGTGGATAATTTCGTGCAATATATGTGCTCGATATCCACCTGTATTTCTTTCGTATGCTCCTTCAAACACAATTTCTGATATTTGTATCATAAAACCACCTTGTTCCAATGGAACACAACGTGCAGGAACATTTCTTGGTAATTCTGATTCTTCTACTATCTCATAATCAACATTACCATAAACTTTTGAAACTTTATCCAAAAGACTTAACGGGTCAACAGGACCTGTGAACGGTAGTCCAAAAGCCTTCCTAAATGCCGTAGCGTATAATCGAACTTCCGCTCTACTTGTAGGTCTAGTTGCATAATCCAATATTATTTTTCTCCTAAAAGTTCCAATATTTTTCTTGCAGTTTCTTCATCAATTTCATCAAAAGAACGTTGGAACTGCAATGCAACTTGTCTTTTGAAGCTTGGGGCAGATACTAAATTTATTTTAGAAGTAGTCTTTGAATCTTCTATCGCTTGAATAAGTTCTGCTTTTTCCTGTGCGTTTAAGTTATAGTGTTCAACGAGTTTATCAACCCAATCTTCAGGAACATTCTTCTTTCCCGTCTCAACAGCTGATACAAATGCAACCTTAACACCAAGAAGTTTTGCTGTATCCCCCATATTTTCGTGATTCTTAACACGGAGAACCCTCAAAAATTCAGCAAATTTCGTGTATGCCATAACTTACACCTCCTATTGTTGTGATAATTATACACAATAAAAAATACATTGTCAAGTATTTTAACCACTTTTAGGTTAAATTTTTTAACCTTGTTTCTATTTTCTATTATTTGAAAAGTGCCACAAAACGGGGTAAAATCGAAGCAGGTAAAGAAAATTGCCACAAATTGCAATTTTGATTAAGGCATACGGGAAACCCATATCTATTTTAGAGCATAGGAAAAGAACTTGGATTTTTATGTCCAAGTTCTTATTTTCTTTTTTTTGACCGCTTGAAAACTGCAATATGCTTAAATTTTAATTGTTTCTAAAATCCCTATATCTATTGCAGTTTTTCGGTGGTGTTTTTTAGAGTTACTATTTTTTTAATATACTAAATAAATCATTCGGTATTTATTATCGTTTACCATTTTAGATACGACGCGTTGCATTTTTTCTCTCGTTTCTTCTGGCATTGCGCCTGTTTTTTGGCTAACTTCATCTAAAACAACTTTGCCAAGCGGTCTACCAAAAACGTTTACTTCTGCAATGCTACCGTTTTGGCTTTCGTTTTGAATAAACTCAACAAAATCTTCACATTGCTTTTTTGTGCCAGAAATTGGGCTAACCGTAGTTTTTACACCGACCTTTACAACGTGCAAACTCTCCGTTTCTGCCGTAACTGCAACACCATAGCGATTGCCACTTTTTGTAAGGGTGGGCTCTCCTACTGCAACGTCTTTTTCGGTAGGCAACACTATGCCGTATCCTTTTGCTTCTGCATCGTATAAGGCTAGGCGAATTTTATCGTATTCCCACTTGGCTTTAGAAAGGTCACGAACAAAACTCATAAGTTTATACTCGCCGTCTATCGATTCCCCACACGTTTCGCTTAAAACGTCATAGAAAAGCCCCTTGTCGCATGCAAGGCTAATTTTTACCCTACCTTCACCTGCAAACACTTCGGTTTTTTCAGGAATAATCTTCTCTATATAGGCAAGGCTTTCTTCTAAAAGGTAGCAATCTTTCATCTTCTCGATTTTTTGCGACGATGCTTTTGCGCATGCCATAATCTCACTTATAACCCTATTTTCAGGTGGCAATGCCCTAAGCCAATCTGGCAAACAAATTTCAAGTGAATTTATAGGAAACTCGCCTAAAACCCCTTCTATAATACGATTAAACGCACTTTCATCACAATTTAAAAGGTCCGCAGCCACTACGCATACCCCGTGCTTTTGCCTTAATTCTTCGGCTAGCACCTTGCAAGAATCACTACTTGGATTAGACGAGTTAAGCACGATTGCAAAAGGCTTGCCAAGTTCTTTAAGGCGAGCAATAGCCTTTTCTTCTGCTTGGGCGTATGCTTTTCTATCAATCTCAGTAAAGCTACCGTCGGTAGTTACTACAACGCCTATCGTAGAATGCTCGCTTATAACCTTTTCCGTGCCGATTTCGCCCGCCTGGTCAAAAGGGATTGGCGTATCCTGCCAAGGGGTTTGCACAAGGCGTGGCTTGCCATCTTCTTCTGCGCCAATAGCGCCGTCAACCATATAACCAACGCAGTCGATAAGGCGCATTTTTGCATGAGTTTTGCCAAAGCTAACCTTTACTGCTTCGCTAGGAATAAACTTAGGCTCGGTGGTGGTAACGGTCTTTCCGCCGCCCGATTGTGGAAGTTCATCTAAAGCTATCTGCTTTTTGTTTTTGCCAGAAATATTAGGCATAATAAGCGTTTCGGCAAATCTTTTTACAAAAGTAGACTTGCCAACCCTAACAGGCCCTACAACGCCTAGGTAGATATCCCCACCCGTCCTTTTAGCAAGGTCGCCGTATATATCGAATTTTTGCATAAATAAAAAACTCCTCCCGCATATAAATCAATATATTATATGGGAAAGGAATTTTGTTTATTACTTTTTGTTTATATATATTATATAATGATTAACCTTAGAGCGTGACGACAACGTGACGTTGGGAGCGTGACGCTCCACTCTTGTTTTTGCCCACTCATACAAAGTGATATTTAAAGGTTTAGATACAAGGTAGGCTAGGCTCACAAAGAATTTGGGGGTGGGATAGACCTTGTTGGTCATCCCAGTCGCAAATGCTTTGTAGAAACGACGCATACCGAAGTATATAAGCCTTTAAATTAAAGGTTTAGATGCTTGACAAATCCTTATATTATTGTCATTCTGGAGTTTTCGCTAGAAAACGATAGAATCTACTTTTATCAAACAAGACTCTATCGCTACGCTCCAGAGTGACAAAGGCTTAACTTTTACCCTTATAAAGTAGTTTTTAAAGGGCTAGAAACAAGTTAGACAAGGCTCGTGAAAAAA
>JBGUUU010000012.1:0-19722 GCA_045133775.1 Christensenellaceae bacterium | reverse complement strand
AAAAGAAGTAGAGTCTACTCAAAACAAAACTTTAAAACTTTGCGTTGAAAGAAACGACGGATACAACTATATTTTCGAGTATAAAATCTTTGCAGACGCAAGCAAAGCAAACGAGAATAACCGCATGGCAGAAAGACTTGCAAAAACAATTTTATGGCTTGTTGGTGGTTACAAAATCTACGTTTTAGGTGACGACGGCGTTTATGAATATCTTAAAAACGCATACACAAACGAAGGTATTCGTTCTTTTGATAAAAACTTTATGGAAAGAGTATATGAAAACGCATTTGAAGTTGTTAAATGTGATGAAACTACCTTCCCAGAAGAGAAGAAATGCTCACTCTCTGTTGGTGGTCATTTAGACGGTTGCAGAATCGGCTTTGACGCAGGTGGTAGCGATAGAAAGGTTAGCGCAGTTATTGATGGCGAAGTTGTATATAGCGAAGAAGTTGTGTGGTTCCCAAAAATTACTGAAGACCCAAACTATCACTATAACGAAATTTTAACTGCTATGAAAACTGCAGCGTCAAAAATGCCTAGAGTAGATGCTATCGGCGTTTCTTCTGCAGGTGTTTACGTAAACAATAAAATTATGGTTGCGTCACTCTTCCTTAAGGTAAACGACGACGACTTTGAAAAGAAAGTTAAAAATATGTATATCGACGTTGCAAAAGAAATGGGCGAAAATATTCCACTTGAAGTTGCAAACGACGGTGACGTTACGGCACTTGCTGGCGCAATCGACTTAAACGATAACTGTGTTTTAGGTATTGCTATGGGCACAAGTGAAGCAGTTGGTTATATTAACGACAAGGGTGGTCTTAACGGATGGCTTTCTGAACTTGCTTTCGTTCCAGTTGACTACAACGTAGACTCTATGGTAGACGAGTGGAGTGGCGACTATGGCTGTGGCGTTAAATATTTCTCACAAGATAGCGTTATTAAACTTGCAGAATACGGTGGATTCACTTTTGATGAAAAACTTAGCCCTGCTGAAAAGTTAAAGGTTATTCAAGGTCTTATGAAAGAAGGTAGTCCATTAGCGCGCCAAATCTATGAAGATATCGGCACGTATCTTGGCTACACTCTTCCTTTCTATGCAATGTTCTACGATATTAAGCATATTCTTCTTTTAGGTAGAGTAACAAGTGGCGAAGGTGGCAATATCGTAATGGATAGAGCAAACCAAGTTTTAGCAGAAGAATTCCCAGAGTATTCTTTCAGAGTTGAAATGCCAGATGAAACTAACAGACGTGTTGGTCAATCAATCGCAGCGGCATCTCTTGCAGCAAGCAGAAAATAATAATAGGTGATAATATGAAAGTTATAGTTGTTAAAGATTACGAAGAAATGAGCTTAAAGGCATTTGAAGTAATGGCAGAAGTTGTTAGAAATAAGCCAAACGCAGTTTTAGGCTTAGCAACTGGCTCAACCCCAATCGGTCTTTATAAAAATATGATAAAAGACCATAAAGAAAACGGCACAAGCTACAAAAGTATCAAAACTGTAAACCTTGACGAGTATGCAGGCTTAGATTATTCTAGCGACCAAAGCTACGTTTACTTTATGAGAAGTAACCTTTTCGACCATATTGATATCGACCTTAACAATACTAATATTGAAAACGGTAAGGCAACAGACAGACAAGCAGAGTGCGATAGATATAATAAATTGCTTGAAGAAATGCAACAGGATATTCAAGTTCTCGGTATTGGCTCTAACGGTCATATTGCGTTCAACGAGCCGGGCACTCCTTTTGGTAGTGTAACTCATATCGTTGACCTTGCAGAAAGCACAATAAAAGACAATTCAAGAATGTTTGCAAGCATTGATGAAGTGCCACGTCAAGCATTTACAATGGGTCTTAAAAATATTATGAACGCTAAAAAGGTTTTAATTTTAGCAAACGGTGCAAACAAGGCAAAGGCTGTATACGGCTTAGTTAAGGGTGAAGTTACAGAAAATCTCCCTGCAAGCGTTCTTCAGCTCCACCCAGACGTAGTAGTTATTGCAGATGAGTCTGCCGCATCGCTTTTATAAGGGGTTAAAATGAAAGGTTTTAAAAACGTAAAGGCATATTTGCCAGAAGTTGGTGTTGTAACAACTAACATTGGTTTTGAAAATGGTAAAATCGCATATATTGGCGACGATGCAAGCCAAATCGAGAGCATTGCTAACGTAAACGGCGTTGTTGTTCCGGGCTTTATCGACCAACACATTCACGGCGCAGGTGGTAGCGACGGTATGGATGGAACTGAAAAAGACCTTCAAACCATTTCTGCAACTATCGCTAAAGAAGGAACTACAGGCTTTTTAGCAACTACAATGACGCAAAGCCCAGAAAATATTTCTAAAGCGCTCGTTGCCGTTAAAGAAATAATGGAAAAGGGCGAGTTTGACGGTGCAGAAGTGCTCGGTGTTCATTTAGAAGGTCCGTTCATCTCTCCAAAGCATATTGGCGCGCAACCACTTGAATACGTAGCAAAGCCATCTGTTGAAATTTTTGATGAATATGACCGTTTATCTGGTGGAAATATTAAAATCGTTTCACTTGCTCCAGAGCAAGAAGGTGGCATCGAACTTGTTGAGCATCTTTCAAAGCTTGGCAAGGTAGCGTCAATCGGTCATACAGGCTCAACTTATCAAGACGTAGAAAGAGCAGTTAAGGCTGGCGCTAAAAACGTAACCCACACTTATAACGCTCAAACAGGTCTTCATCATAGAGAAGTAGGCGTAGTTGGCTCTGCAATGCTTTTTGATGAGCTTAACTGCGAAGTAATTTGCGATACTATACACGTAAGCGTGCCTGCAATCAAGCTTATAATAAAGAATAAGCCACACAACAAGTTTACTCTTATTACTGACGCTATGAGAGCAAAAGGTATGCCAGACGGTCTTTCTGAGCTTGGCGGTCAAGTGGTAATCGTTAAAAACGGTGAAGCAAGGCTTGAAAACGGCGCGCTTGCTGGTAGCGTGTTAAAAATGAACGACGCAATTAAAAACGTTGTAACCAAACTTGGTGTTCCATTTACCGATGCTATCGACTTTGCAACTCGCAACCCTGCAGAAAATATCGGTGTATTAAACGAAAGGGGAACTATTGAAGTTGGTAAAAGAGCAGACTTTGCAGTTTTAGACGAAAACTTTGACGTAATGCTTACAGTTGTTGGCGGAAAGGTTGTTTTTCAAAAGTAATATTTAGTTAAAAATCGATAAAGGCATAAGGCTTGTTTATAAAAAGCAGGTTTTATGCCTTTTTATTTATAAAAATATACTTTTATGCATAAATTTTGTATAAATTAACTATTTATATGTATATTGTATATGAGAGAGTATAAAATATATTTCATTATTATAATATGTTATAGGTATATTTTTCCAAGTTCTAATTTGAGTAATAAGCAAAACTTATATTATCGTTGAAAAATCAATAAAATTTAGCAAAAAAAGGCTCAAAAAAGTCAAAAATAGGGAAAAAATAAGAAATTTAAAAAAATATAAAATTTTTATAATTTTTAAAATCCTAGATTTTATCTGCGATTTTGCGTTTTTTAACCCTTTAGAAAAGTCATTATAAGAATTTGTTATGGCAAAAGGGTAGTTGTAAGGTTGACCGAGTGGTGAAAATATGGTAAAATAATGCACATATTTATTAAGTTTTTATCAGATTTTCACAAAAACCTTTACACAAGTAAAGGGGCAAACAAAGGTTCAAACAGCGAAAGCTGATGGATAAATTAATTAGGAAAACTCACGAAAAAACGTGCGTGAAATTTTTAGGAGGTTTAACATGAAAAAACTTAGACTTTTGTCTCTCGTGGCTTCAGTTCTTGCAGCATGTGCACTTGTGCTCCCTGCATGTAACAAGAAAGATGAGACTCCTGCAGTTGATAATGCAAAATACACTTATCGTTCTGCTGCGAACTCTCTTCCAACTTCTTGGAACAGCCACACTTACCAATCGAACGATGCTACAACCGTAACCGGTTACACAACTGATGGTCTTTATGAATTCGATTACAACGAAGATAAAGACGGTTATAAGATCGTTCCATCTATGGCAGTAGATTATCCAGAAAACGTTACTGCAGAATTTGTTGGTAGATTCGGCATCACAGCTGATGACGTAAGCAAGGTTTACAAAATCACTCTTAAGAACAACCTTAAGTTTGATAACGGTGATCCAATCACTGCAGCAACTTTCGTAGAATCTATGCAACTTCTTCTTAACCCAGAAGCTGCTAACTACAGAGCAGACTCTTACTTCAAAGGTAACCTTACAATCTACGGTGCTGAAGCTTATGCTTTACAAGGTTCTTTAGTTCTTAATAGCGCAAGAGATAAATATGAAGCTTGGGAAGATGCTAAAGCTGATGCTGACCTTTACTTCGATATTTTAACAAACAACACTGGTTTCGGTGCATACTGTGCTTCTAAATACCCAGACTATTTTGAAAATGGTGGTGCAGGTACTGGTTGGGCTTGGATGATCGTAGGCTTTGGTGGTGAAACTACTACTGAAGACGTTATGAAACTTCAAGGCAAAACTTGGGCTGAAATCGAAGCTGATGAAGAATTAAAGGCTATTTGGGATATCGTTATTGGCGTATGGAAAAGTAAGCCTAACGAAGAGCTTGACTTCTTCGGTTTTGACGTTCCAATGCCAGAATATGCTTGGGAAGACGTTGGTTTCTTCGCTGATGAAGAAGATCCATATACTTTCTACGTTGTAAACGTTAATGAGCTTGAAGGTTTCTATCTTCTTTACTCACTTTCAACAGATTTCTTCCTTGTTCACCCAGAAACATACAAAGCTTGTATCTCTACTGAAGCTGGTGTTTACACTAACTCTTACGGTACATCTGTAAATACATACGTAGGTTTCGGTCCTTACAAGCTTACTGAATACGTTGCAGATAACTCTATCGCATTTGCAAGAAACCCACATTGGCACGGTTACAGCAACCCTGACATGGCTGGTTTATATCAAACAACAAACATTTCTGTTAAGCAAGTTTCTGATGCTCAAACAAGACTTAACATGTTCCTTGCTGGTGATCTTGATGCTTACGGCTTAGACGCAGCAGATATGGACGACTATCAATCAAGCCCATACACTTACTATACAGATGGTGACTCTACTTGGTTCGTAGCTCTTAACCCAGATATGAAAGGCCTTGAAGCAGCTCAAGCAGCAGCTACTCCAATCAACCCTAACTCAACAGAAGTTAACAAGACAATCATCACTGTTAAAGAGTTCCGTCAAGCACTTTCATTCTCAATTGACCGTGCTGCATACGCTCTTGCACTTGACCCAGTAGGTGGAACTGCAAAGGCTCTTTTCGGTAACATGATTATTTCTGACCCAGAAAACGGTGTTGCATACAGAACTACTGAAGAAGCTAAAGACGCTATCCTTGAGTTCTGGGGCTTAACTGACTTAGTTGGTTCAGTATACGCTACTAAAGACGAAGCTATCGATTCTATCACTGGTTACGATTTAGCTGGTGCAAAGAGACTTTTCGACGTTGCTTACGAAAAAGCTGTTGAACAAGGTCTTATTACAGATACTGAAAACTTCGAAATTCAAATCATGATCGGTCAACCAGGTTCTGGTCAATCTACATACTACAACAACGGTTACGAACTTCTTAAGCAAGTTTGGACAGACGCTGTTGTTGGAACAGCTCTCGAAGGTCACCTTACTTTCAAGCAATCTCAACCACTCGGTTCATCTAACTTCTCTCAATTCCTTAAGGATAACAAAGTAGACGTTCTCTTCGGTGTAGGTTGGACTGGTTCAGCTCTTGACCCATACGGTTTGATGGAAGCATATGTTGCTCCTTCTTACCAATACGATCCAGGTTGGGATACTTCAGCTACAGCTCTTGACGTAACTCTTACTCTTCCAGTAGAAGTTGAAGAAGGCGCAGAACCACAAACTGAAACTGTAACTCTTCGTGCAAGCGTATTTGCTTGGGGTGCTGAAGCTCTCGCAGGTAAAGAAATCGAAGCATACGTTGTTGTTGATGGTGAAGTAACAGATGATACTCGTTTAATCAGTGCTGGTGCAACTGCTGATCCTACAATGAGACTTAAGATCTTAGCAGCTGTAGAAGGCGCAGTTCTTAACCAATACGATATGATTCCTATCCTTCTTGATTCTTCTGCAGCATTAAAAGGTATGAAGATTAAGTATGGTACTGAAGAATACGTATACGGCGTTGGCCGTGGTGGTATTAAGTACATGACTTATAACTACAACGATGAAGAGTGGGCTGCATATGTTAAGTCTAATGCAGTTGACGGACAACTTAACTACAAGGCTTAATTCTTATCAATTAAGGGTTAAATTTTGTAAAAATATTAACTAAATAGTTAAATTTAAACAGCGTAGTGAGGGTTAGCCCTCACTACGTATGTTTGATATTTGGGGCTAGTTGAATTTTGCTAGTTTTTTTGACATAAAGGAGAAGATATGTACCTTTTTAAATACATATTGAAGCGTTTAGGTCTTGCTATCTTAACGTTTTTCATAATTATTACAATGTGTTTCGTTCTCGTTAAACTCCTTCCAAACAGAGCAGACGTTCCGTTTGGTAAAAATGGTGAACTTATTCAAAAGAGAAGAGACATGTTAGGCTACGATTTGCCTATCATTCAGCAATATTGGCGTTTTTGGAAATATGCTTTACAAGGTCAATTTGGTGCCAGTGAAGTATTATTTCAGGGTAGTGACGTATGGGGCGTTTTCACACAAAAAGTGCCTTACACAGTTGCCCTTAACATTTATTCTACAGTTTTGAGTATTCCGCTCGGTTTGTTTTTAGGTATTATTGCCGCCGTTAAAAAGAACAAATGGCAAGACCACCTTATTTCAACGGGCGTTATGATAATCGTATCAGTGCCGTCATTTATTTACGGTTTCCTTGTTCAATATTTCCTTTGCTTTAAGCTTCGTTGGTTTAGCCCAATATTCGATGCGTCTAAGGGCGCGTTTAGTTGGCCTGCATTTAAAACCTACGTTCCTGCAATTTTGTGTCTTTCTTTCGGCTCAATTGCAGGTTATGCAAGAACACTTCGTGCAGAGCTTTCAGAAATTTTAACAAGCGATTATTTATTACTTGCAAGAACAAAAGGTCTTACAAGAAATCAGGCAACCGTTCGTCACGCTCTTCGTAACGCAATGGTTCCAATTTTCCCTGCAATTTTAGGTGAATTTATTTCAGTTATGAGTGGTTCGCTTATCATTGAGCAAATGTTCTCTATACCAGGTGTTGGTAAGTTATACGTAAACTCAATTCAAGCATCACCACCAGACTATAACTTCTTTATGCTTTTGTCGGCATTTTATACGTTAATTGGTCTTTTAGCGGGTATTGTTATCGATATTAGTTATAGTATTATTGACCCAAGAATAAGAGTGGGAGCGAGATAATTATGGCAGATAAATTTGAAATGAATAATATTCCTAAAGAGAAATTTAAATTCGCTTCCGGCGAAGGTCGTATGCACGATAAAAAGCTTGAAACTAAGCCTATAGGTTATTTAAAAGATGCTTGGCTTCGTTTCAAAAAGAACAAGAGCTCAATCATCGGCGCTTGGATAGTTATTTTTATCGTTCTTTTTGCAATCATTGGTCCATATTGCTTTAATCAAGATTACATTAAAGCATACGAAACAGACGTTGACCTTAGAAGATATCAATATCTTACACCAAAGGCATCGTTTACAAAGGTTGGCTCAGGTTTTTGGGATGGAACAGTTGTAAAAGAAATTAGTGAAACACAATACGAAATCTACAAGGCAAGAGCAGAAGAAACAGGCTATGACCCTATAGCTAAAGTTCTTGATGAATACTATAAGCCAGGTCAAAATGGCAAGCAAGTTAAAATGTATAAGTGCCGTATCGACACTTATGCAACAATTGACGTATTTACCAAGACATTTACCTACGAACAGTATTGTGATTTGCAAGATTATCAATTAAAAACAGGTAGACAAATTATTTTACCTTGGGTAATTTATTACGATAAAAACAAGACGACTACTCATAGTTCAAAGGTTTTCTTCAATAATATGAACATTTGGTTTAACTGTAACAAAACAGGTAAGCCAACTAAAGATAAAGATGGAAATCTTGTTGCTGGATATGGAAAATTACCTAAAAAAGTAGATGGCGCAAACATTTTTATTTCACAATACGATAGTTATTATAGCACGCGTTTAGAAAGCGACCCAGCTCACGGAGTTAAAGCAAAGGGCAGAAATGATAATATCGGTAGAAGTGAAGTTGATTCGGTTGCAAATAGATATCAATATGCAAATGCATTCGTTTCTACTTCAGGTTTAGACCATTTAAGTGATGCAGAAAGAATAGAATATGCTAAAAATCCTATTAACTGGAGCTATACGGTAAGAATCAATCCATACGAGTATTTCGTTTATAAATACGGATTTGAGCCTAGCTTTATGTTTGGTACTAACGCAAACGGTTGGGATATCTTCACAAGACTTGCTTCTGGTGCTAGATTCTCACTCCTTTTCGCACTTTTAGTATCTGCTATCAACCTTTTCATCGGCGCTATCTACGGTGCTATCGAAGGTTACTATGGTGGCAAGACCGACCTTATCATGGAACGTATTTCTGATATCTTAGCAGCAATTCCATCGATGGTCGTAACCGTTCTTTTCAACCTTCACCTGTCGGCAAAAGTCGGAACGGTTCCAGCCCTTTTATACGCGTTTATTATGACGGGATGGATTGGTATGGCATCAAGAACTCGTATGCAGTTCTATAGATTTAAAAACCAAGAATATGTTTTAGCTGCTAGAACGCTCGGCGCAAGAGATAGAAGAATTATGTTTAAGCATATTTTCCCTAACTCGTTGGGAACACTCATTACAGGCTCAGTTCTTGTAATTCCAGGCGTTATTTACAGCGAAACGTCACTTACTTACCTTGGTATTATCAACCTTGACTCTCCAACTAGATCATCTGTTGGTGCAATGCTTTCAGCAGGACAGGGTATGTTTACAAAATATCCACACCTTGTATTATTCCCTGCAGTATTCATTGGTTTATTGATGATATCATTTAACTTGTTCGGTAACGGACTTCGTGATGCGTTCAACCCATCACTTCGTGGAACGGAGGAATAAGATATGGAAAAGAAACTTGAAGTGCAAAATCTTAAAATATCCTTCCGAACAAACAATGGTAAGGTTCAAGCAGTTAGAAATATTAGCTTCGACCTTTACAAGGGCGAAACCTTAGCAATCGTTGGTGAATCTGGTTCTGGTAAATCAGTAACTAACAGAGCAGTTATGGGTATTCTCGCTGGTAACGGTATGATTGAAAGTGGTAAAATTATTTACGATGGTAAAGATTTAGTTCGTATTCCAGAAGAAGAAATGGTTAAACTTCGTGGCGATAAAATCGCTATGATTTTCCAAGACCCACTTTCAAGCTTAAACCCAATCATGCGTATTGGTAAGCAAATCACCGAAGCTATGCTCCTTAAGAATAAGGCATCTAGAAGAAACAGTAAAAAAGACTTCAACAAGATGCTTGAACATCTTAGAGTAAATATGATTGAGTCTTGCGACCAAAGTGAAGAATCAATCGCAAAAATCGAAGATTATATCAAAACTTTTGACTCTTTCAATATCTCTGCATTAGAGCTTGAAAACGCTTATAACGTAGCGCACACTCAATCTCAAGAACTTGTTGCAGATATTAGCGAAATTTTGTTTAGAAACGAAAGAAAGCAAAAGATTGACGTAAAAGTTGCAATTGCTAAAACCGTTAAAAAGGTTAAAAAGACGACAAACGTTTTCTTAACTTCTAAGTTTGAAAACGAAATTGCAAATGCAGTTGCAAACTTAGTTGCTGAAAAAGATAACGTAGACGTAGAAAACGGAATGCAACAAAGCGTTATAGATGCTTTTACTGCATTAAAGGCACTTTTCGAGCAAGTTCTCGTTGTAGAAAAGCCAAACTTCTTCCGTATTGGTTACTACAAATATAAGAACCCAGAAGAAACGTTTGTTGGTGCAGACGTAGCAGAGCTTAACGCCCAAGCGCTTACTTACCTTGATGAAAACTTTATGAAGGATTTCATCGAAATCGAAGCTAAAGCAGTAGAAAATGCTTTTGCTAAGGCTAGGGTTGCTAAAACGCAAGCTATTGAAGCTTTAAATGAGTTAAAAGAATACGTAAAAACTGCAGATTTAGCAGACCAAAAGGCTCTTTTAGAGCGTTGTTCAGCAATTTATGAAAAGGTTAAAGCTTGTAGAAACGAATTAGCTACTGTTAAAGATAGCGCAATTTACACTTTCAAATCAAGCCTTAACGCAGAAGTTGAAAGATATTATTTTGCAGTTAAGAACAATCCTAAGGAAGAAGCAAGATTTGCAAAGCAAACTGCAAAGAGAGAAGCTTTAATTGCTAGGGGTAAAACAGTTGACTGGAAGGTTGTTCCAAAGGTATTAATCGATTTAGATCAACAAGTTCAAAATATCATTACGATTATTGAAGACCTTAAGGCTAAATTCGAAAGCGATTTACAAAACGTAGACGTAGATTATACTGCAAAGAGCGTTGACCTTATCGACTACTTTAAAGAAAAAGCATCAGGCGTTGTAAACGTAATTACTAAGAAACTTGCTCGTGAAAAAGCAGTTAAGCTTATGGAAGAAGTAGGTATTCCAAACGCAAGAATACGTTATAGACAATATCCATTTGAATTCTCAGGTGGTATGAGACAACGTATCGTTATTGCTATTGCGCTTGCAGCCGACCCAGATATTCTTATTTGTGACGAGCCAACAACAGCTCTTGACGTTACTATTCAAGCGCAAATCCTTGAGCTTATTAACAAAATTAAAAAGGAAAGGGGTCTTTCAGTAATTTTCATTACTCACGACCTTGGCGTAGTTGCTAATATGGCAGATAGAATTGCCGTTATGTATGCAGGTAAAATCGTTGAATACGGCACGGCAGACGACATCTTCTATGACCCACGTCATCCATATACTTGGGCTCTTCTTTCTTCAATGCCAGACCTTAATACTAACGATAAGCTTGAATCTATTCCAGGAACACCACCTAATATGATTTATCCACCTGTTGGTGATGCGTTTGCAGAAAGAAATAAGTATGCATTAGAAATAGACTTCGAAATGCAACCACCTTTCTTTGAAATTAGTGAAACTCACCAAGCTGCAACTTGGCTTTTACACCCAGATGCTCCAAAGGTTGATACACCTAAGATTATTACTGACCGTATCGAAGCTATGAAAAATTTCGGAGGTGCTAAGAAATGATTAATAATAACGAAGAAGTTTTATTAAAAATTGAAAATCTCTGTCAATATTTCAAAATGGGTAGACAACAGCTTAAAGCCGTTGACCACGTAAGCTTTGATATTAAAAAAGGCGAAGTTTTCGGTCTTGTAGGTGAATCTGGATGTGGTAAAACAACTACAGGTCGTTCAATCATTAAGCTTTACAACATCACCGGTGGTAACGTATATTTCAAAGGTAGAAGAATTTGCGCAGGAACTCTTCAATATAAAGAAGAAATTGCAAAAATTAAAAAGGAATATGCTTCTAACTTTGAAGAGTTAAAGAAAGAACTTGAAGCTCATCCTGAAAAAGCCGAAGAAATCAATGCTAAAATTGCTGAACTTCAGGCTAAAAAAGTGGCTGATATAGCAGAGCAACGCCAAATGATGGCAGAAGCAATTCACGACCATAAGCACGGCGACAATATCTATGCTAAAGAGCTTGTAACAGAACTTGAGAATAAAACTCTTCCTGTTCTTGAAGAGCTTAAAGCTAAAGATCCTGAAGCTTACGCAGTTGCAAACAAAAAATATCGTCACGATAGAAGAGTTGCAAAGCACAGCAGATTTATCACTCGTATTCAAATGATTTTCCAAGATCCAATTGCATCACTTGACCCACGTATGACAGTTCGTGAAATCATTTCTGAAGGTCTTGTAATCAATGGTATTAAGGACAAAGAATATATTGATAATAAAGTTTACGAAATCTTAGAGACCGTTGGTCTTGTTAGAGAGCACGCAGACCGTTACCCACACGAATTCTCTGGTGGTCAACGTCAACGTATCGGTATAGCAAGAGCAGTTGTTATGGAGCCAGAAATGATCATTGCAGACGAACCTGTTTCTGCTTTGGACGTTTCTATTCAAGCTCAAGTTATCAACCTTTTGAATGATCTTCGTAGAAAACTCGGTCTTACTATTTTATTCATCGCGCACGACCTTTCTGTAGTTAAATACTTCTCAGACCGTATCGGCGTTATGTATTTCGGTAAGCTCGTTGAGTTAACAACTTCTGAAGAATTGTTCGCTCATCCACTTCATCCATATACAAAGTCACTTTTATCTGCTATTCCACTTCCTGACCCACACTATGAGAAGGGAAGAGTAAGACAAACTTACAACCCAATTGCAGAGCACGACTATTCAGTTAATAAGCCTTCTCTTAGAGAAGTTGCTCCTGGTCACTTCGTATATTGTAATGATGAGGAAGAAATCAAATATAAAAAGGAATTAGGTCTCGAAGTTGGAGAATAATAGATTTAAAGAAATTTTAATACGATATGCTATTTGTTTAGGTGTTGCTACAGCGCTTGTTTTTGCCGTTTTAGCCCTTAGAGAATTTTGGGCGCAAACACAAGTGGCGCAAAAGATTAGATACTTAAGCGATGCGTTTTCTATCACAGGTATTATGTTTATGTCGTTTGGAGCGCTCTTCTTCTTGAGTGACGAAGGGTCTTTCGACGGTATAGGTTGGGCTATGAAAAGTGCAATAAGGGTAATTATACCGTTTGTTGGCACTAAAGATGCTGAAACTTATAGATCTTATAAAGAGAGAAAACATAGCAAACCTAAGATGAAAGGCTATTCTTGTATGTTTATTACTGGCCTTGTGTGTCTTGTGGTTGGTATTGTATTTATGATTTTGTTTAATAAACTTTAAAATTAGCGCCGTTGCATAAGCAACGGCGTTTTAATTTCAACTGCAAAATAAAAGACCTTTTAGGGCGAGTTTTGATTAGAAAAGCGCCAAAACACTTGAAAAAAAATTAAAATTAGGCTATAATAATATAACTAAACATTAGGTAGAAGATTATGGACGGAATTGAAAAAACTAGCATTACGGATATAGATTTTTCCGAGCTTGAAAAAATTAAAAAGATGCCTATGGTTGCTCTTCGTGGTAAGGTCGTTATGCCAAACGTCTTTACTTCTTTTGACGTGGGCAGAATTAAATCATTAAACGCTGTAAACGCTGCAATCGATAGCAAAGAGTCGCTTATTTTCGTTTCTGCGCAAAAAGATGCAAGAAAAGAAAACCCTAGCGCAAAAGACGTTTGCAATATAGGCACGGTTTGTCGTATTAAGCATATTACACGTATGCCAGGCGATAACTTAAGGGTTAATATAGACGCTCTTTTTGTAGCAGAAATAGTTGTTGAAGCAAATGATGAAGATAGCTATTTTATGGTTGGAATTAGAGAAGTTTACCCAGATTACGGCGAAGAAACCGAAACTGAAGCATATTTTAGATTTGTTAAAAACGAGCTTAGAGCATATGTTTCTCAAGAAAACGTTAAGGTAAATAAAGACGTATTTAATAATATTTTAGCCGTTGAAAAGGCACACGAATTTATCAACGCTGCAACCTACAATATGCATTTTAAAGAGTCTGAAAAGCAGGCTATTTTAGAGCTTACAAGCGTTAAAGACAAACTTTATAGGTTCTATCAATTGCTTGTTAAAGAACTTGAAATTGCTAAGGCTCAGAAGGACATTTCTGATAGAGTAAAAGCAAGCGTTGAGAAAAATCAAAGAGAATTTTATCTTCGTGAGCAATTAAAGGCTATTCATACAGAGCTTGGCGATAACGAAAACGAAAAAGAAGAGCTTGAAAAACGTATTAAAGATAAGAAAATGCCTGAAGAAATCGAGCAAAAGGCATTAAAAGAGCTTTTTAGAATGGGTAAAATGAATCCGTCTTCTCCAGATTATATGGTTTTAAACACTTATTTGGATTGGATTTTAGACTTACCTTTCTCTGAAACAAGCGAAGATAGGGCAGATTTAAACGAAGCTATTCGTATTTTAGATGCCGACCACTACGGTCTTGAAAAGGTTAAGCAAAGAATTGTAGAGTATCTTGCAGTTTTAAAGCTTACGGGCAAGGTTGGTGGTTCTATTTTGTGCTTATACGGCCCACCGGGCGTTGGTAAAACGTCGATTGCAAAGTCTGTTGCAAGAGCGCTTGGTAGAAAATTCGTTAGAATGAGCCTTGGCGGTGTAAAGGACGAAGCAGAAATTAGGGGTCATAGAAAAACCTACGTCGGCGCAATTCCTGGTAGAATTATCTATGCAATGAAAGAAGCTGGCACGGTTAATCCAGTAATTTTATTAGATGAAATAGATAAGCTTTCTAGCGACTTAAGGGGCGATCCTGCAAGCGCGCTTTTAGAAGTTTTAGACCCAGAGCAAAACGTTACCTTCCGTGATAGATACTTAGAAATTCCATACGATCTATCTAAGGTTTTATTTATAACTACGGCAAACTCTCTTTCTACAATCCCAGGTCCACTTCTTGACAGAATGGAAATTATTGAGCTTAACGGCTACACGAGAAATGAGAAATACGAGATTGCAAAAAGGTATTTAATTGATAAGTCAACAAGCAAAAACGGCTTAACCGCAGACAAAATCGACTTTAAAGAAAACGCTATTTATCGACTTATAGACGGATATACGCGTGAAGCAGGCGTTAGAACGCTTGAAAGAGAGATTGGTAGCGTATGTAGAAAGGTTGCAACTCTCTATGCCGAAGGTAAGAGAAAACGTAAATACGTTGTTGGTGAAAACGAGATTGCCGATCTTTTAGGCGGTGAGAGATATTCTTACACAGACGAGCTTAGAGAAGATGAAGTTGGCGCATGCACAGGTCTTGCTTGGACTTCTGTTGGCGGAACAACGCTTACGATAGAAGTTGCTTTATTTAAAGGCAAGGGTGAAGTTTACCTTACGGGTAAGCTTGGCGACGTTATGAAAGAGAGCGCAAAAATTGCTCATTCTTACGTAAAACTCAACGCTGAAAAATTAGGTATCGACTTAGATAAGTTTACAAGTTACGACGTTCATATTCATATTCCAGAAGGCGCAACGCCTAAAGATGGACCTAGCGCTGGTATTACTATGGTTACAGCAATTGCATCTGCGTTTACCGACAAAAAGGTTAGGGGCGACGTTGCTATGACTGGCGAAGTTACCTTAAGGGGCAAGGTTTTACCTATAGGTGGACTTAAAGAAAAATCGCTTGCAGCTTATAGATTAGGAATAAAAACTATAATTATACCTAAAAAGAACGTTAAAGACTTAGAAGAAATTCCTAGCAACATAAGGAAGGAAATAAAATTCATTCCAGTAGAAACAGTTGAAGAAGTATTAAAAAATGCATTAAGATAAGGCTCTATCACAACTCGTGACTGATATTTAAAGGCTTATCTACGTCGCAATACTAGTCTTTTTACGGCTTTTTGCAATTCCGATTACCAACAAGGTAATTCCCTTGCAAAAATCTCGCAAAAATCCCGTCTTGCTCGTATCTAACCCTTTAAATTTAATCAGTCATACGTTGTGACATAGCTATAAAAAATAAAACAAAAGGGGAAATAACATGGCACTTATTCCAATGGTCATAGACCAAACTGATAGAGGAGAACGTTCTTACGATATATATTCTAAGCTTTTAGAAGAGAGAATAGTATTTATCACAGGCGAAATTAACGACGCATTAGCAAACACGGTTGTTGCGCAGCTTTTATATTTAGAAGCAAAAGCGCCACAAAAAGATATAACAATATATATAAATAGCCCTGGTGGTAGTGTTTCTGCCGGTCTTGCTATTTACGATACAATGAATTATATTTCTTGTGACGTAGTTACAATTTGTATTGGCATGGCTGCAAGTATGGGCGCATTTTTGCTTTCTAGTGGAACAAAGGGTAAGAGATTCTCTCTTCCATCTAGCGAAATTATGATTCATCAGCCTTTAGGTGGCGCGCAAGGTCAAGCAAGCGACATTAAAATTCAGGCTGAGCACATTTTAAAGACAAAGAAAAAGCTCAATACTATTTTAGCTTCAAACACTGGTAGAAGTTTTGAAGAAATAGAAAGAGCAACAGATAGAGATAATTATTTAAGTGCGGACGAAGCTCTCGTTTACGGACTTATCGATAAGATTTATTATAATAGAAAAGGAGTTTAAATGGCTAGTTTTTTAGATAAAGAGCACGAAGAAGTTTGCTCTTTTTGTAATAAACCAAGAGAAAAAGCGAGAAAGCTCGTAAGTGGTCCAAACGGCACGTATATTTGTGAAGAGTGCGTAGAAATTTGCCAAGAGATTTTAAGGCTTGATAGCGAAAAGGCTGAATATGAAAGTATTAAACTTTTAAAGCCACAAGAAATTAAAGCCGAACTCGACAAGTATATAGTTGGTCAAGACAAGGCTAAAAAGGTTTTGTCTGTTGCCGTTTATAACCACTACAAAAGGGTAAATTATAGGGGAAATCTTGCAGACGATACAGAGATAGAAAAGAGCAATATCTTGCTTTTAGGGCCAACAGGTTCGGGCAAAACCTTGCTTGCAAGAACGCTTGCTAAGATCTTGAACGTGCCTTTTGCCGTAGCAGACGCTACAACCTTAACCGAAGCAGGCTACGTTGGCGAAGACGTTGAAAATATACTTTTAAAGCTTATTCAAAATGCAGATTTTAACGTGGAAAAGGCTCAAAGGGGTATTATTTATATCGACGAGATAGATAAAATTGCAAGAAAGAGTGAAAACGTTTCTATAACTCGTGACGTATCGGGCGAGGGCGTGCAACAAGCTCTTCTTAAAATTATAGAGTCCACTATTGCATCTGTTCCACCACAAGGTGGAAGAAAGCACCCGCAACAAGATTGCATTAGGCTTGACACTACTAACATTTTATTTATTTGCGGTGGAGCGTTCGTTGGGCTTGATAAAATCGTTGCAAGGCGTAAGGACAATTCTTCTTTCGGTTTTGGTGGTGAGATAAATAAGGAAGGGGAGAATAGTTCGCTTTATTTAGAAGACGTTCAACCACAAGATTTAACTAAATTTGGGCTTATTCCAGAATTTGTAGGCAGAATGCCAATAACTGTTAGCTTGCATGCGCTTGACGAAACTGCGCTTGTTAAGATTATGACCGAGCCTAAAAACGCTATCGTAAAACAATACAAAAAGCTCGTTGGTTTTGACGACGTAGAGTTAGAAGTAACCGACGATGCAGTATTAGAAGTTGCTAAAAGAGCGATAGAGCTTAAAACGGGCGCAAGGGGTCTTAGAACTATTTTTGAAAACCTTATGCTAGATAGTATGTATCATATTCCTAGCGAAAAAGACATACAAAAGGTTATAATAGATAAAGACGTAGTTTTAGGTAAAAAAGTACCTATTTTAGTAAAGCAAGAAACAGCATAAAGTTTCACGTAAAACAAAAAGCCAAGCAGTATCGCTTGGCTTTTTTAATGCAAATTTATTGAATAATCGACTTATATGCTGAGTTTATGTGTTTTTGCCATATTTATCTATGGCAAGAATTTCTGTTGGGTCAAGATCTAAAACTGCGCAAATATTTGCAAACGTATCTAAAGATGGTAGTTTTTTCCCGTGAAGATAGCAAGAAATTTGGGATTGCTTAACGCCAACTTTCTCTGCAAGTTCAGTTTGGGTTATATAGCTGTGTTTTAACGCATCAATTAAATTGTCTTGAATTTGTTTTATAGTTATCATTTTTTACACCTCTACAACTATTTTATACCTATTAGACATAAAATACTTGACATATATCCATTAGATATAATATAATTTAATTAGGAGGTGTAATATGGAAAGAAAAAATAAAGCATGTTGGAATTGTGGTAATTATAGGGCTTATTATACTAGGGGTATTTGTAATTATGACAATACTTTTTGTGGGAAATGTAATCGTAAAAACACAATAGTAAAAAATACGGATAGTTGTGAGATGTGGGTTAAGATATATAAAACGAAGAGAATACGAGATGGTATAAGACTCAAAGTTTTAGAAAGAATTAGTGAAGACGTATCAATGATTAAACAAATAATGGAAGAAGAGAAAAAACAAGAAATTATTGAATAATCGACTTATAGAGGAATATTTGTAATAAAAACGCCGCTGCAAACGTTTGCAACGGCTTTTAAACTATTTTATAAATATGAAACCTTATGCTAAAATAATGGGGTGAAGCGTCACGCTTCTTTACGGTTTTTAGCCCACTCTTTCATACGTAAATCTCTTGATAAGATTTTCTTTCTAAGTCTTATCGAAACAGGGGTAACTTCAACGAGTTCGTCGTCGGCAATAAATTCAAGACATTGCTCTAAAGAAAGTAGTGTAGGGGTAACGAGTTTTAACGCGTCGTCGCTACCAGATGCACGGTTGTTAGTTAAGTGTTTTACTTTACATACGTTTACTGTTAAATCTTCGTCACGGCTGTTTTCGCCAACAACTTGTCCTTCATAAACCTTTTCGCCTGCGCCAAGGAAGAGTGTACATCTTTCTTGAGCATTGAAAAGACCGTATTGAGTGGTAACGCCCGTTTCAAATACAACCAAACTTCCCCTTGTTCTTGCAGGGATATCGCCCTTGTATTCTTCGTAGCCTGCAAATACGTGGCTCATAATACCAAAGCCTTTTGTATCGGTAAGCATTTCGCTACGATAACCGAAAAGGCATCTTGCAGGAATTTTAAACTGAAGTTTAGTAGTGCCCCTGTCGTCTGCAGTCATTTCAATAAGCTCGCCCTTTCTTGCGCCGAGCTTATTCATAATTGCGCCAACGTAGTCGTTAGGAACTTCAACAACAAGGTCTTCCATAGGCTCGTGAGTTTTACCGTTTATCTCTTTAAAAATAACCTTTGGGCGAGAAACTTGGAATTCGTAGCCTTCTCTTCTCATATTTTCAATGAGAATAGAAAGGTGTAATTCGCCTCTACCGAAAACCTTAAACGTATCTGCGCTGTCAGTTTCTTCAACTCTCATAGAAACGTTGGTTTCTATTTCTTTAAAAAGCCTTGCTCTTAAATGACGTGACGTAACGAATTTACCTTCTTTGCCTGCAAACGGGCTATTGTTTACCATAAAGAACATAGAAACTGTTGGCTCGTCGATTGCAACGAAAGGAAGTTGCTCTATGCAGTCAGGCGAACAAACCGTTTCGCCAATGTTTATCTTTTCAATACCCGAAAGAGCAATAATATCACCCATTTCAGCATCTTCAACTTCAATTCTTTTAAGACCTTCAAATTGATAGAGCTTGCCAACTCTAGCGTTTGTTGTAGTTTTGTCGGTGTGAATAAGCGTTACGGGTTGACCGTCTTTAATCTTGCCTCTAACAATTCTACCAATACCAATTCTACCAACGTATTCGTCGTAGTCAACGTTACAAATTATAGCTTGAAGTGGCTCGTCAATCTCGCCTTGTGGGGCAGGAATTTCTGTTAAAATAGTGTCGAGAAGTGGGTTTAAATTTTCGCCTTGGGTAGGTGTTAAAGATGCCCAGCCTTGTTTTGCGCTTGCGTAAACAACCTTAAAATCGAGTTGGTCGTCGTTAGCTCC
>JBGUUU010000011.1:0-11020 GCA_045133775.1 Christensenellaceae bacterium | reverse complement strand
ACGTTGCATCCTTTTTATATTGTCATTCTGGAGTTTTCGCTAGAAAACGATAGAATCTATTTTTATTTTACAAGACTCTATCGCTTCGCTCCAGAGTGACCGTTTACCTTTTAAAGTGAGTTTTTAAAAGTTTAGACTTTAAAGCCCATTTAAGGTTTAGATACGAGCAAGACAAGGCTCATTTTGTTGACAAGGGTTTGGTAGACCTCTTTGGTCACCGAAGTCTTGGCAATAAAATAGAAACGCAGTATTGCGACGTATATAAGCCTTAAATTAACCGCCGATTTGACCACGCAACCCACAACTATTAACAACTTCTAAAAGCCTGTTCATATGCTCTTGAGATGGTGGCTCTATGTGGGAGAGAGTATATTCTCTACCGAGCCCTTTATACTTATCCGTTCCTATACGATGATAAGGGAGCAAATGCATTTCTTCAACACCCGGAAGACTAGCTGCAAATTTTGCAATTGCTCTAATTTCTTCTTCGGTATCGTTAAAGGTTGGAATTACTGGAGTTCTTATAATAAGTTTTACAGGAGAACGTGCAATTCTTTGAGCATTCTCTAAAATTTTATCGTTATACTGACCTGTAAACGCCTTGTGTTTTTCGCTATCCATATGCTTTATATCCATAAGATATAAATCAAGATGTGGTAAAATGCGTGATATTACCGAAAAATCGGCAAAGCCAGTCGATTCCATAGCCGTATTTATGCTATGAGAATGAGCAAGCGCCAATAAAGCTTCGGCAAAATCGGGTTGTGTAAGCGATTCTCCACCCGATAAGGTAAGTCCGCCACCCGAACGCTTATAATATATGGTATCTCTTTCGACTTCGCTGATAACCTCGCCTGCCGTAACGTCACGGCCAACGGTTTTTACCTTGCCGTTTAATTCCATTTTCTCAATCTCGTAAGATTGCGATTCTGGGTTACAGCACCAACGGCAACGAAGACGACAACCTTTTAAAAAGACTATCGTTCTAATTCCCGGTCCGTCGTGCACGGAAAATCTTTGAATATCGAAAATTCTACCCTTTACAGCAGAATAATCCATCAATTAGAAGCCCCCTTGTTCGGTTCTGTTGATAATATCTTCTTGTAAAGACTTAGAAAGTGAAGTGAAGAGTGCCGAATAGCCTGCAACTCTTACAACGAGTGATTTATACTTTTCAGGATTCTTTTGAGCATCACGCAAGGTTTCACGGCTTACAACGTTAAACTGCATGTGGCTACCCTTTCTATCAAAATAGCCTTGAACGAGCGCTACGAAATTCTCTAATCCGTGTCTACCGGCAAGGGCAGTTGGGTGGAATTTCATATTGAAAAGCGTTCCGTTACTTGCAATAAAGTGGTCGAGTGTTGAAACAGAGTTACAAGATGCAGTAGGTCCTTTTACGTCTCTACCTGCAGATGGAGAAACACCGTCTGCAACAGGTGTAAAGGCAAGTCTTCCGTCTGGAGTTGCGCCTGTTTGCGCGCCGAGTGGAACGTTTGCAGATACCGGATATAAGCCTGCTTGATATCTACCACCCCTTGGGTTTTCATACTTTTCAACTTCTTTAGTATATACGTATGCAACTTCTCTCGCTAAAGCATCTACATCTCTATTGTCGTTACCGAATTTTGGAAGAGCTTCTATATCTGCAAGCATTTTTGCATAGAAATCTTTTTTATCTTGTGGGCAATTATTAGTGATAATCGCCTTATAGATAGACTTTACGTCTTCATCGCTAACTGTTTTGCCCTTTTTAGCAAGCTCCTTTACAACGGTTACGGTAAGCTTTTCGCCCTTATGAGAATCCATATCTTTGCCGTAGTTATTTTCAAGAGCTTCTTTAAAATCTTTAAGGGTATATTTTTGCTCGTCAAATACAAGCGTCTTTATCGCCCACATAGCGTCTGCCATATTTGCAATACCAAAGCCTTGTGGACCTGTAAAGTTGTAGATTGCGCCACCTTCTTGAACGCTCTTACCAGCCTTGATACAATCGTCTACCATACAAGAAAGGTATGGAAGTGGACATCTTTCAGCGTGAGCAACGTCGATAGCATTATCTGCATTTACAAGTAACGATACAAAATAATCTGATTGCGCCTTGTATGCTTCGTAGAATTCGCCAAAAGATTGCATATCTTCAACGTTGCCAGTTTTAATACCAACTTGCTTGCCGTTTTCAAAACCATTTTTGAATACCATTTCGAGTGGACGGCACATATTGAAGAATGCAGCGTCGTGCCAACCGTCAGTTTTGCCTGCAACTTGTGGCTCTACGCAACCTATAATATTGTATTTTCTCGCATCTTCAAGAGTAAGACCCCTTGACATAAGCGATGGAATAATAACTTCGTCGTTATAATAAGCAGGGAAACCAATTCCCGTTCTAGTAAGTTCTGCAGCGCGAAGAAGGAACGCCTTTGGAGAACCGTTCCAAACTCTTACTGAGAATGAAGGCTGTGGAAGGAAAACGTGCTCGGTTGCCGTGATAGACATAAACGACAGGTCGTTAGTTGCATCGTGTCCGTGCTCGTCTTGTCCACCTGCGATAAGGTTTTGGAAAAGACTGTAGCCGGCAAAGCCTTCTGCAGACGCTTCATCTCTAACCTTAAGGAAATCGTTAAGCTTAAGCCATACTAAATCCATAAGCTCTTGCGCTTCTTCTCTCGACATACCTTCTTGTCTACTCTTTAAGTAGTAAGGATACATATATTGGTCGAATCTACCTGGAGAAATTGAGTGCCCACTAGATTCCGTTTGAATTAAAAGTTGAACAAACCAAAAGCTTTGGCAAGCTTCGTGGAAGTTTCTCGCGCCAAATTCAGGAACTCTTTCACAAGTTGCGGCAACCTTTAAAAGCTCGGCTCTTCTTGTAGAATCCGTCTCTTTTTCTGCCATTTCACGCGCCTTTTTTGCGTATCTGTTAGCGTAGCGAATAACTGCCTTACAAGATAAAATCATCGCGTCTAATAAAGTGCGCTTTTTGCAGTAATTACCGTCGCCAACCTTAATTTTAGCAATTTCTTCTTCTATTTCTTTAATAATTCCTGCATAACCAACTTCTAAAATCCTATCATACTTAACGGTTACGTGCCCGATACCGTTGTAGAAATAGTTACCAGGAGTAAACATATTGGCTTCCATAGCAGTGAGAGTTTCTGGAGCCATGTAAGAAGTAGCAATCTCACTTGTGGTCTTGCCTTTCCAGTATTTATAAACTTCGTGAAGAGTCTTTTTAGTTTCTTCAGAAATATAGAACGGGTCTGCCGATCTCGTTGCTAAAGTATCGAATTCAGCTTCTACCCACTCGTAAGAATATTCAGGGAAAACCTGACAACCCCTTGAATGCACGGTAGCCGCGCCAACGATAAGCTCGTCGTCACGGATGGTTACAGGAATATTATCAAGAATGTGCGCAAAAGCCTTTGCTCTTCTAGTGTAGATAGGCTCGCCTTCGGTCATTTTATAAGACTCGGTAAGTAAAACGGCTCTATCTGCTTCGATTTGAGGCATTTCGCTGAGCATCTTTTCTTTAATGCGGTCAATTCTTGGTGATTTTGCAATTTTTTCCGAATAGAATTCTGCCATAAATATATCCTTTTCTTGCTATTTTTCGCTTGCTAAAATTTACCACAAGCGACACTTTCGCAAGATAATTTTCCATTATGCTAGTAACATTATATATAATAAAATTATCTTTGTCAATAGATTTTTTGTTTTTTGTTGTTTTATTTATAAATTTTTTTGTCGGCATTTTTTTGCTTTTTTTGTCAAAATTCTAAAAATCGCATATAAAACAAGGGATTTTAAGAAATTTGGCATTTTATACCTATCGTGCAAAACCTAGTAAAACCACACAAAGACTAAACAAACAACAGTTTTGATTTTATTGTTTTATCCTTTTGACGAGTGGTTTTTTAAAATAGCCGACTTGTTCCACGTGAAACCTTTAACGCTTATTTTAAATAGCGAAATAAACGAGAATTTTTTTTGCTAAAATGAATAAAATTTTATAGAGAGCAACTAGAATTTTAACTGCAAAGCAACAGTTTTTTGTAAGATTTTGGCAAGCTCTCACTTTATTTAAGTGAAAACTGTGTAAAAAAATAGATAATTAAAGATTTTATTTGTCTTTTATATATCTTTGTGATACAATAACAATACGCGTGCGAGGCAACGTGGCGTTGGGAGCGTGACGCTCCACCCAAACGGGAATATTACACTATGAAAAATTGAGTTTAAAGGCTTAGCCAAAAGCTAGCCAAGGCTCGTGAGTTTGAAAAGACTTGGTAGACCTTATTGGTCACCAAGGTTTTGAAAACGATACAGCAAACGCACTTTTGCAAAAATAAAACTACTTTAGAAAAATTGAGTTTAAGCGCCTAGTTACGAGTGAGACAAGGCTCGCAAGATGATATTGGATGGGATAGACCTTGTTGGTCATACCAGTCAAGAGCATCTTGCAGAAACGAAGTATCACGAAGTAAATAGACGGTTAAACAGGAGGTATAATGAAAAAATCACCTAAATCCACCATTATTATCACACTTGTGGTGGTTGCTTTATTGGCATTTTTATTTATAATGCTTTCTTCTAACTTTACCGTTAAAGAAGTATCTACGGCTAAGTTTTTTGAGAAAGCCGGTATAGAATACGTTGATGGCAAAGCTGTTTATAAAGAGCCACAAGGTAACGACGCTATCGTTAAAATTACCATTGACACCTATACTTTAAAGGGCTATAAATACGAAGAGAGCAAAATTACTGGCGAGAAAAAGCTCGTTCAAGTATACGAAGCCAACCTTTATCCAAGTTCTTTATATGAAGAAGAATTAAATCTTTTAAAGAAACAAGAAGGTTTTGTAATCGATTGCGAAGACCCAAATAAGGGCTCTTTCTTCTCAAGTATTATATTGCCTATACTTTTACTTGGTCTTGGCCTTGTTGCTTTTATTATTTTAACACGTCAAGTTAACGGCGGTGGAAAAAACGCTATGGACTTCGGCAAGACAAAAGCAAGGGTTAACCAAAACGTTAAGGTAAGATTTTCTGACGTTGCAGGCGCAGAAGAAGAAAAAGAAGAACTTCAAGAAGTTGTTGAGTTCTTAAGAAGCCCAAGAAAATTCTCTGCACTCGGCGCAAAAATTCCTAAAGGTGTTCTTCTCGTAGGCCCTCCGGGAACAGGTAAAACTCTTTTTGCTAAGGCTGTTGCAGGTGAAGCAAACGTTCCTTTCTTCTCAATAAGCGGTTCAGACTTCGTAGAAATGTTCGTCGGCGTTGGCGCAAGCAGAGTAAGAGACCTTTTTAATATGGCTAAAAAGAGCATGCCTTGTATCGTTTTCATTGACGAAATCGACGCAGTTGGTAGACATAGAGGCTCTGGTATCGGTGGCGGAAACGACGAAAGAGAACAAACTCTTAACCAACTTCTCGTTCAAATGGACGGATTTGAAGCAAATGAAGGAATTATCATTATCGCTGCAACAAATAGAGCCGATATATTAGACCCTGCTCTTATGCGTCCTGGTAGATTTGACCGTCAAATTTACGTAAATATGCCTGACGTTAGGGGTAGAGAAGCAATTCTTAAGGTTCACTCAAGAAATAAACCACTTGCACAAGACGTTAACTTTAAAACTCTTGCAAGAATGACTGCAGGTTTTTCTGGCGCAGACATTGCTAACCTTATGAACGAAGCAGCAATTCTCGCCGCAAGAAAAAATCAAAAGGCTATTACAAACGTAGACCTTTACGAAGCAATAAACAAGGTTATTATAGGTCCACAAAAGAAATCTAGACTCGTTACCGAAACAGACAAGAGAATTACTGCTTACCACGAAGCAGGCCACGCATTACTTGCAAGACTTCTTCCTAACTGCGACCCTGTTCACGAAGTTTCTATTATTCCTAGGGGTATGGCTGCAGGCTACACTATGACAAGACCTGACAACGACGACAACCATATAGAAAAGAATAAGCTTTTAGACGATATCGTTATGACGCTTGGTGGTAGAGTTGCCGAAGAACTTATCATTAAAGATATTTCTGCAGGCGCATCTAACGATATTAGCGTTGTTACAAGCAGAGCAAGAAAGATGGTTACCGAGTGGGGTATGTCTGAAAAATTAGGACCTGTAAACTACGGTGACGGCGACCAAATCTTCCTTGGAAGAGATATGCAAACTAGGGCAAGCTATAGTGAAACAACGGCTACACTTATTGATAGCGAAGTTCAATCTATAATTAGAAACGCTCACCAAAGAGCAACCGAACTTTTATCTAAAAATAAGAATCTTCTCGACACAATGGCAAGACTTTTGATTGAAAAGGAAACTATTTATCAAGAAGAAATAGACCTTATTATGGAAGGCAAAGACGCTAACACCATTATAGAATTTATGGATAAGCGCCAAGCAGAAAAAGATGCCAATCCATTTAAAAGAGCAGAAATGAAGGCTACTCCTGTAAACGCTCCTGAAGCTCAAAAGGTTGAAGAGCCAACGGCAGAAGAAAAGCCTGCAGAAAAGGTTGAAGCGCCTGCTAAACCAGACGGCGAAAACACCGAAAACAACCAATAATCGACTTATAAGCCGACGGAATACCCGTCGGCTATATGGTTTTAAGCAGAACACATTGCAGTAACACAAGCGCGTAAAGCAAATAAAACTTTAAAAATTAAAGGTTTAGTTGCGAGGCAACGTGACGTTGCATCCGTATCGTTACTAGACCTTTATAACGTGAGTTTAAAGGTTTAGTTGCGAGCAAAAGAAGGCTCGCGACGTGACACAAGACACAATAGACCTTGTTGGTCATTGTGATTTGGGGCACTAAGCAGTAACGCACTTTTGCGACGTAAATAAAACTTTAAAGGGGGTAGAATATGGCTAAGCAATTAACATTCAACGACGAAGGTCTTATAACCGAAAGCGAGCTTACGGAAGATAGCTCATTTTTAAAAGAAGCTATAAAAAGCGAAGGCGTTTATAATGGCGAAAGTATCGTTTCTTTAGACATAGAAGACGTTTATGGCAACCCCCACCAACCAAGAAAGTTTTTTGATAACGCAGCCCTACACGAACTTGCAGAATCAATAAAGCAACACGGCATAATTCAACCAATAGTCGTTTGTAAAACTGCAAACAAATATATGATTATTGCCGGTGAAAGACGTTTTAGAGCATCAAAACTTGCTGGGCTTACGACAATTCCTGCAATAGTTAAAATCTATACTGAAAAGCAGATAAAAGAAGTTTCGCTTATCGAAAATCTTCAAAGAGAAGACCTTAACCCAATAGAAACTGCCGAGGCAATGAAAGAGCTTATGGATGAGTTTGACTTAACTCAAGAAGAGCTTTCTGAAAGACTTGGCAAAAGCCGTTCTGCAGTTGCTAACACCTTAAGACTTTTAAATTTAGCGCCCGAAGTTTCTGTTTTGGTTGCTGACGGTAAGCTTTCTGCAGGTCACGCTAGAGCGCTTATCACTATTCCTAAAAACAAACAACGCGCCTTTGCAGATAAGATTATCGCAGAAGATATGAGCGTTAGAGCCGTTGAAAAATTGGTGAGAAATTATCTTACTCCACCAGAAGAAAAGCATAAGCCAAAGGCTAGTATTTCTAAAGAGCTTAGAGATATGGTTGACCGTATGCAAAGAAGCTTTGGCACAAAGGTTACGGCTATTGGCAACGACAATAAAGGCAGAATTTACGTCGATTACTACACTCGTGATGATTTAGAAAGAATTTACGAGCTTTTAGTTCAAGTAGAAAAAATCAAAAGATAACGCTTTTGTGCTACAAACTAATATTTATATTATTGTCTTTAAGGCAAAAATAACTTATGATAAACTTTGAAAAATATTCAAAAAACACTCTAAAAAAATATTTAGAGTTCATAAAAAACAGCCCCTTTAAGTGCTGTGACCTTTCGCTTGGTGCTTTTATAATGTTTGGCGAAAGCGCCAATTTAGAGCTTGCCGAAATGGAAGGCTCTTTTTTTACTAAACAAGATATCGTAGGCGACCCGGTGTTTAGTTTTCCTTGTGGAAATACCGATAATAGCGCTATAGACCGACTTTTTGAGCATGTAGAACAAAATAATCTGCCTTTTGTGCTCTACGGCATAAACGATGAAATGCTTGCACAAATCAAAAAGGACAAGCGTTTTAATAGCGCAATTGCAAACTACGATAGACGTTGGAGCGACTACGTATACTCTTTTGAAGAAATGAAGACTTTTGCAGGCGGTAAGTTTTCGGGACAAAGAAATCATATAAACAAATTTATTAAAAGCTACGGCCCGCCTTGTTTTTCTAAAATTGAAGAGAGCGACCTTTCTTCGGTTAAAGAGATGCTCCACAAATACGCTTTAGAGCATCCTGCAAGAAGAATAAAGGAAGAAGAAGAGTTAAAGGCAACGAAAACCCTTTTAGATGCTTGTTTAGAATTTGACCTTCCTGCAGGCAAACTTACGGTGGGCGACAAGGTGGTAGGTTTTTCGATTGGCGAGATAGTAGGCGACACGCTTATAATTCACGTTGAAAAAGCGCTTACCGAGTATCAGGGCGTTTACCCTACGCTTTTTAACAGCTTTGTAAAATACGTGGGAGAAATAAACCCAAATCTAAACTACGTAAACAGAGAAGACGATTCTGGCGACGCAGGGCTTAGAAAATCAAAGCTACAATATAAGCCAACACACATGGTTAACAAATATTTGGTAAAGGTTAAACCATACTGGCAGGTAAACGACTACCCAACTTTGATTGGCGACGGAATAGTTTTGAATAAAATTGAAGATAGTGATAAGCAAAATTACCTTGCTCTTTGCACAGATGAAGAATTAAACAAGCTTTGGGGATACGACTATAAGCAAGACGAGTCTATCACTTCAGATATTGATGAGAATACCTTCTTCGATATGCAAGCTTATGATAATTCGGTAGGTTTTTCGATAAACCTTGCAATAAGAGAAAAGCTTTTAGGCGAGCTTTTAGGCGAAATTATAATTTACAATTCAACGTATAACGGCGACGTAGAATTAGGCTGTAGAATAGCAAAGGCACACCACGGAAAGGGGCTTGGCAAAAAGGCGCTTGCCCTTGCAGCTAAATATGCCGAAAGCTTGAACCTTAAGCCACACGCCAAGTGCTTTAAGCAAAACGTAGCATCTAAAAAAATTATTTTAGCAAACGGCTTTACCCTTTGCAAAGAAGACGAAGAATTTTATCATTTTATAAGAAAATAAGCCAATAATCAACATATAAGGGGACTTATGCTTAATATTTGCGCTAAAAACAACTTAATAGACACTCCTTATTTTTGGCTTTACGTAATAACCTTTTTATTAGTTGTGGCATTTTTGGCAGTCGCTTTAATTAGGCGGTATAGATGGTCGCTTTATCGAGTTGACAAAATGAAAGGTCACGCCTTTGAAGAGTTTATGACAACAGTTTATCAAACGCTTGGATACAAGGTTGAGCCAACCAAAAAAAGTGGCGACCAAGGCATAGACCTTATTATAAAAAAGCATTTTAAAAGAATTGGCGTTCAACTAAAAAGATATTCTAGGCCCGTTGGAAACTCTGCCGTGCAAGAAGCAGTTGCAGGCAAAAAATTCTACAAATTAGACAGGGTATGCGTGCTAACCAACACGTCTTTCACAAAATCTGCAATAGAGCTTGCAAAAGCAAACAAGGTGGAACTAATAGATAGAGAAGACCTAAAAATACTACTCAAAAAAGCAAAGAGAAAAGCAAAATAGTTAAAATTTAACAAATTTTTAGGGTTAAATTCCCGTTTTAAAGGCTACAACGCTAGGTTGTAGTCTTTTTTAAAAATTTATTTTAAATTTTACCCCCCCCTTGACATCGCCTGTTTTAGTTGCTATAATAGCAATATAAAATAAGCAAAGGGGGCGCTATGAAGACAAACTTTATAAAGTTATTGTTTTTAACTCTTTTAATTTGTTTAGGCTCTGCACTTATCGGCTGTTCTATTACTACGCCTAGTAGCGACTGTGAAAATTTAGTAGAGCCTTTATTTTTAAGTTACGAAGAAGCATCAAAAGATTTTGAATTAGAGCTCAATCGCGACGGCAATAGCTACACAGTAATTGGTTTAAAATACAATATGAGCTACTATCAAAGGGACCTTAGAATTCCCGACTACGTAGACGACGTTCCTGTAACGGCAATTGGTTATGAAGCGTTCAAATCTGTTAGCACATCTTACGCCTTTTATTTGCCAGACACGTTAGTATCACTAGGGCAGAACTGTCTTCCTATGAAAACAAGTAATATGGTGACGGTAGATGGCGTAAAATATCTTGGAAGTATAAACAATCCTTACCTTGTCGCAAACAAATGCGTTGAAAGCGTTTCGGTTATAAATATTAAAGAGCGTTGTAAAATACTAGATAGATCGCTCCAAAACGGCTATGATTGCATTACGGAAATTTATCTTCCTTCAACCGTTCAAACTGTCTTTACTGATACGCTTAACTTTTCTTCGCTCGCTAAAATAGTAGTTGACAGCGAAAACCAATACTTTTCTACTAAAGACGGCGTTTTATACGATAAAGACGGCACGACACTCAAATGCTTCCCACAAAGCATGCCGTTAAGCGAGTTCACCGTCCCTTTAGGCGTTGAGAAAATTGATGATTATGCATTTAATCACAATAAATTCTTAAAAAAATTGATGCTTAGTGACACCGTTAAAGAAATTGGTCGTTCCTTTAACAAAATGGAAAACCTAACAAATATTTATCTTCCAAACAGCTTTGTAATTTTTGATTTATACGCCTTTTCTGGCACTGAAAAACTCGAGTTTAATGTAAAAGACTATGGTTTTTATTTGGGAAGTTTAGATAATCCTTATCTATTCCTATATAGATTTTCCCTTGGTAGCCTAGATGATTTTACTATAGCTGATAGTTGTAAATACATTGGCGATTACGCTTTTTCTAACTGCACGATAAAAGAACTTACTATTCCTAAAAGCGTAATATATTTTGGCGA
>JBGUUU010000010.1:0-3054 GCA_045133775.1 Christensenellaceae bacterium | reverse complement strand
TCCAAAACTCATAACATTTTGAAATCAACGAGTAACAATCTTCATTTCCTGTATTATATAAACAATCTGAAGCTTGTATTATTGAATTATCTTCGTTGCTTATTATAGAATAATCAGTAGAATAAAAATCAAGAATTTCGCAACCATCATACATAAGAGTTGATGCTGTATAGGAAAACGGTGGACTATTAGTAGTATTATTATTTTTGCAAGCAGTTAAACAAATTGGAATAAACAACATAACAAATATAATTAAAATTAATTTTAAATTTTTCATTTATAAAGCTCTCCCACATAAAAATTATATCACACAGCTTATAATTTTGTATTAAAATTTTATAAAATTGTCAACTTTTTGTAAACATGAAAAAATCTCTATTAAAAGATAGAGATTAAAAGTGGTATCCCCAAGGAGAATACTCGCTAACGCTCGTGGCGTTCGCAAGCGTTGCTTGCTCGGCTAAGCGAACTCGCTACGCGTGTTTGCTTTCTCTCTTGGGGAGTAAATAAAAAACACACAACCGAATGGTTGTGTGTTTTTTATGGTACCCCCAAGGAGAATCGAACTCCTGTTTCTGCCGTGAGAGGGCAGCGTCTTAACCGCTTGACCATGAGGGCATATCTCAAATTGCCTACATATAATAACATAATTATTTTATTTTTGCAAGAAATTTGAGTATGTTTTTAAAAATTTTTTAACAAAACAAACTGCAATTTAAAATGCATTATCCTTGTTTTAATAAAAACTATTTTTCATCTTACTTTATCACTCTTTAAAAGCTCGTAATTGCCACTTTTTAAAACTTCTACTAATTGCTCGATTGTAGTTATCTTTTCTTCTGTTAAAATTCCACCAGTTGCAGGTACGTATTCATAATGCAAATCCGTGCCAGACGTTTTTATAAGATGGCTATACTCGTTAGCCCACATCTCTGATATAAAATTACGCTCTGGATGACCTATATGACCGTTGTAAACCTCTACACCATCTAAAAAATCAGGTCTTGTGACGGTTATTCCGTTACGAAATGGGTGCGCCTGAATAAAAAGCCATCCATTTTGCTTACACACCTCGTGAAAACGGTCGGGCGTGTAATCAAAAATATCAGGGGTTTTACGCATATACTCTTCAAAATTACCAAACAAAAGATAATCGTTACAATTACACTTAAAACGAATCTCTGCGCCTATTATAACGTTCAGTTTACCTTCGGCAACCTTTTTAAGCTTTTCACCTGCAGACATCAAATAATCGACATATTGACCGATATTTTCAAATTTTTTAAGATTATAGACATCGGGACAATAATGGTTTGTAAGCACTATTGTATCATACCCAGCTTTAGTATATATTTCCACTAAAGACTCTGCACTTTCCGTGCTACAAGGGCTCGCTTCTTTACTATGACAATGAAGTTCTGTTTTAAACATTTTTACTCCTTTTACTATGGTATAAACGGGCAAATCGTTACACCTAAAATAGCAGATATAAGTATTAAAATTATAGGATTTATTTTCTTTTTAAAGAGCTTTTTATAGCCAATACAACAACCTGCAACAACCACGAAAATTATTGCTCTAGAATACGAAAACTCTATTGTTTCACCTAACCTTTCAAGTGCGAAGACTGCCTTTAAAAACATTGTTATAGCCGTTGCAAATATTATACCTGTCACTGCAGGTTTCATCCCTTTTACAACTGAATTAACCCCTGCATATTTAAGCAAATTGCTTATGAGCGATGCTATAACCAATATAATAATAAAAGAAGGTAAAACTACGCCTATAGTTGCGCAAAAAGCACCCAACAAGCCACCTTGCGTTGCCCCTATAAACGTTGCGATATTTACTGCGATAGGTCCAGGCGTGGACTCTGACACGGCAATTATATTTAAAAATTGCTCTTCTGTAAGCCAACCGTGGCTCAAGGTTTTTTCTCTCATTAAGGCTATCATACCATAGCCACCACCGAAGGATACTGCACCTATTTCTAAAAAAGTAAGAAAAAGTAGAAGAAAGATATTCATTGCCTTCCCCCCTTTTCCTTTTTAAAGAGTAAACCTATCAAATATACTGCTAAACCACTTACCCCACCAATAAGAACGAAGAAGATTGATGAGAAATTTACTCCAAACAAAGAAAACGCTAACATACACAAAAGCGTGCAAGAAAAAACCGTTACGTTAAACGGCGATTTTTTCATATTTTTGAAAAACTTTACGCCTGCAGATAATATTAAAAATATTATTGCCACTTGTATACCTTTAAACGCATATTGAACGAGCGTTATTGACATAAAGGCGTTAAACACAAGCGATATTAAATAAATTATAAAAAACGATGGCAAACAAACGGCAATAGTTGCAACTATCGCGCCTAAAATTTTGCCCACCTTATAACCTATGTAAGTAGCGCAATTTATTGCAATAGGACCTGGCGTAGACTCTGCTATTGCAACCAGACTTTCAAACTCGTTATTGTCTATCCACTTTCGTTTTTCTACGTATTCGTGTTGGATTATTGCTATCATAGCAAGCCCACCACCGAAAGTGAATAGCCCCACCTTAAAATAGGATAGGGCTAAATCTAATATGTTTTTAAAGTTGATTTTCTTCATTTTATTCTTTAGCTTTTACGTCTGCAGTTGCAAGTTCTTTTGCTCTAAGCTTATAAGCAAACTCAAGTAAGAAATATACGCCAACGCTTGCTACTATCATTAAAATAGACCAGAATTGCGATGGAGAAACGCCGGCTACGAACGAACCCCTTTCATCTCCCCTTACAAACTCGATTAAAAATCTAAAGATACCGTATGCGAGAAGATATAATGAAAGATTATGCTTAAAACCCTTCTTTAAATAAAGGATAAGCATTACTGCAAAAAGCGCAAAGAGAAAAGCCGCCTCATAAAGCTGTGTTGGATGAACCTTACCTGGAACGCCAGGGAACTCAACGCCTAAAAAACTGTCAGTTGGCTTACCGTAGCAACAACCTGCAAAGAAACAACCAATTCTACCAAACGCATGCGCAATAACGATACAGCAAGGTAAAAGT
>JBGUUU010000009.1:0-6767 GCA_045133775.1 Christensenellaceae bacterium | reverse complement strand
GTCTTTGATGAAAACTTCCTTATGGCAATCGCATCGCTTGGCGCGTTTATTCTTGGCGAGTATACCGAAGCTTGCGCAGTTATGCTTTTTTATCAAATTGGCGAGTGTTTCCAAAGCTATGCAGTAGGTAAGTCAAGAAAGTCGATTTCAGAGCTTATGGATATTCGCCCAGACGTTGCTAGGCTTTTAGTAAACGGCGAAGAGCAAATCGTCGACCCAGACGAAGTTATGATTGGCGATACTATAATCGTTAGGGCAGGGGATAAAATTCCACTCGACGGCGTTGTAATAGACGGGGCGTGCACGTTGAACACGTCTGCATTAACCGGCGAGAGCAAGCCTTTAGAAGTTAAAATTGGCGATGACGTTATGAGTGGTTGCCTTTGCAAAAATGGTGTGCTTACCGTTAAAGTTAAAAAAGAGTTTTACGATAGCACGGTTAGCAAGATTTTAGATATGGTTGAAAACGCGTCAACTAAAAAAGCCAAGGTAGAAAGCTTTATTTCGGTCTTTGCAAAATATTACACGCCTTTCGTGGTGATATCTGCAATGCTACTTGCAGTCGTGCCGTCTTTAATTACTTGGCAATGGCACACATGGACAATAAGAGCGCTTACCTTTTTAGTAGTTAGCTGTCCTTGCGCTTTGGTAATAAGTGTTCCGCTTGGTTTCTTTGGTGGAATAGGCGGTGCAAGCAATAAGGGCGTGCTTATAAAAGGGGCAAATTACGTTGAACAAATTTCCAAATCAAACGTATTTGTTTTTGATAAAACGGGAACGCTTACAAAGGGAGAATTTTCTGTTGTCGGCGTTTATCCTGAAACTAGTCGTGAAGAAATTTTAAAATACGCTTACGCTTGCGAAAAGCACTCAAGCCACCCAATAGCAAAGAGTATTTGCGCAGAGTGTAGCTTTGAAAATAACACGCGTTACCAGATAGAAGAAATTGCAGGTAGGGGCGTTGTTGCTAGGGGTGATAATGAAGAGATTTTGTGTGGTAGCAAAGCTCTTTTAGAAAGCTTTTGCGTTGATACTAGGATAATCGAAAATCAAGTGAAAAATTGGCAAACGTTGGTCTATATAGCGATTAACGGCAAGTTTTTAGGAGTTATAGTGCTTGCAGACACCTTGAGAGAAGAGTCTAAAGAAGTTGTATGCGCTTTAAAAAAGCAGGGCGCAAAAGTTTATATGCTAACCGGCGATAACGGCGAAATTGCAAGGGGCGTTGCAAGCGAGCTTGATATAACAAATTATAAATACGGGCTTTTGCCGCAAGATAAAATGGCAGAGCTAGAAAACGTCATTGCAAACAAAAAGCCTAGCGACGTAGTGTGTTTTGTAGGCGACGGCATTAACGATGCTCCAGTTTTGATGAGAGCAGACGTTGGCGTTTCTATGGGTGGTATCGGTAGCGATAGCGCGATAGAAGCATCAGACGCTGTGCTTATGCACGATAACTTGAGTGGTATTGTAAAAGCAAGAAAAATTTGCAAAAAGACTATGCGCATAGTAAGACAAAATATAGTTTTTGCTTTAGCCGTAAAATTTTCTGCCTTAATTTTAAGCGCGCTAGGGCTTAGTGGTATGTGGTATGCAGTATTTGCAGACGTAGGCGTTTCGGTGCTTGCAATATTAAATTCAATGAGAACGCTTAGCGTAAAAGACTTAAAAAAGTAAAACGACTTAAAAAACTAAAAAATATATCAAAATATATTTTAAATCATTGAAAAATACAATAAACTGTGCTATAATTTTCTTATACGAATGCAAAGGAGATAAAATATGGCTCTTTTTAGATTAAATATCGCTTGGGAAGACCCAGGTAAAAACACTCTCGTTTATAAATATCCTTTTAAAAAGGATGGAAGAGAAGTTAACAACAAATCAACTCTTACCGTTAGAGAATCTCAAGTAGCAGTTTTCGTTCACAAAGGACAAATAGCAGACGTTTTCGGCCCAGGTCTTTATAATCTTGGCACGGATATTTTCCCTATTTTAAGCAAATTAGCAGCTTGGAAGTATGGCTTTGAAACGCCTATTACCGTTGACGTTTACTTTATAAACACAAAGCAATTTACAAATATCAAGTGGGGCACTATGAACCCTATTATGATGCGTGACCCAGAGTTTGGTGTAATTCGCGTTAGGGGCTTTGGAGCGTTTGCCTTTAGAGTTTACGACCCTTCAATATTCTTAAAAGAGCTTTTTGGCACAAACAGTTCTTTTAGAACTGAAGATATTACGGGCTTTTTAAAGACAATGCTCGTATCTTCTCTTTCAGACGCTTTAGGTGAGAGTAGAATTTCTGCAATAGATTTAGCAGCTAACACCTTAGAGTTTAACGAGATTGTAAAGGCTAAAATTCAAGCAAGCTTTAGAGATATCGGTCTTGAAATGACAAGTCTTTTCATCGAGAATATGTCTGTTCCAGAAGAAGTTGAAAAGGCTCTTGACCAAAGGTCAAAAGTTGGTATATTGAAAAATGATGCAGATGCTCTTATGAAAATTAACGCTGCAGAAGCTTTAAAAGACGCGGCAAATAACCCAGGTGGCGCAGGCGCGTTTGTCGGCGCAGGCGTTGGTATGGGCGCAGGTCTTGGTATTGGTGGAATTATGGCAAGCGCGTTTAGTCAACCAGCTGCTCAACCAAAGCAAGAACAACCTGTTCAAAGGCAACCAGAGCAAGGCAATAAGTGTGTATCTTGTGGCGCAGGTTTAACTGCAGGCGCTAAATTCTGCCCAGAGTGCGGAACAAAGCAACCAACCGTTGCTTTTTGCTCTGAATGTGGCGCAAAAGTAAACGCAGGCGCAAAATTCTGCTCTGAATGTGGCAATAAATTGGCGTAACCTTAAAATCGCCTAAACAAAACTAAAAGCGCATAAATTAAACAAAAAGTGACTAAATTAAATTGGTATAATCGCTAAAAGCGACAAAATAAAGAATTTATATATTGGAGAATATTATCATGGAAAGAAAAATTACTGAAAACACAATTATTACTGAAGCTCTTGAGCTTAACCCAAATGCAGCAGCGATTTTAATGAGCTACGGTATGCATTGCTTAGGTTGCGCAATTGCGCATGGCGAAACTGTTGGTGAAGCAGCAGCTGTTCACGGTGCAGACCTTGAAAAAATGCTTGACGAACTTAACAATTTCTAATTTTTAATTGTTTAGGGGTAGGCAAAGCGCCTACTAATTAAACAAATTTATACAAAAACGTTCATTTGTTTTAAAATTAGCCCTTCGGCATGCCGAAGGGTAAAATTTTATAAAGGGGAATAGTATGTCTGAAGAAGCTATCAACACGGCAAACGAATTAAAAGACGTTGAAACATATAGCGCTAAATGTCAAGGCTGTGGGGCAGTTATGGTCTTTGACCCAGAAACACAGTCGCTCAAATGCCCACATTGTGGCAATAGTGACAATTTTGAAAAGGATTATACCGTTATAGAAAACGATATAAGAAAGGGTTTTGAAGAAGCTGAAAAGTGGAATCCTGATGAGCAAGCAACTTATAGGTGCGACAATTGTGGCGCGATAGTTATCACGTCTGTAGAAGAAGAAACGTCAATCTGTCCGTTTTGTCAAACTACGCACATTGTAAAAGACGGGTCTTTTAACAGTATTCGCCCGCATATGGTAATTCCATTTCAATTCAGTAGCCAAACTGCAACTGATTATTTTAAAAAGTGGGCAAAAAAGAAGATTTTTGTTCCACGTAAATTTAAAAAGGAAATTAGCGTAGACCAAGTAAAAGGCGTATACGAGCCTTGTTTTACCTTTGATAGTAGCACTTTTTCTACATATTACGGCAGAGTGGGCAATAGACGAACAAGAACGGTTGGCTCTGGAAAAAATCGAAGAACGGAAGTATATATCGTTTATCGTAACGTAGGTGGCGAGTTTGAGAAATTTTTTAACGACGTTTTAGTTGCAACTAACGATAATTTTAATCAAGCAGAACTTAGAAGTCTTGCTCCTTTTAGAACGGATATGGCGTGCGTTTACGAAAACAAGTATTTGTCAGGCTTTATGGCAGACGGCTATAGAAAAAATCTTGGCGATAGTTGGGAAGACGCTAGAGTTGACATAGAGTCGCAAATAAGAAATATGATTATAAGTAAATTGCATTGCGACGTAGTAGACTTTTTAAAGGTTACAACAGCGCATGAAAAGGTTACGTTTAAATATTTGCTCTTGCCAGTATATTCAATGTTTTTTAGATACAAGCGTAAAGATTATAGAGTAAAAATTAACGGTAGCACGGGTAAAATTAAGGGCAAAACGCCAAAGTCGCCACTTAGAATTGCCATTGCAAGTATTCTCGGCGCTGCCGCTTTGGTTTTAGCGCTTATCGCACTAGCGTAGGCATATAGCCTGCAGAAAGGGTATAAAAAATACAAAATCAACCCAAATTTACAAATTTTACATAGTAAAAGGTTAAAATAAGTTGACATATTTGCCTTATGTAAATATAATAGATATGATATAAAAAGTAATTTTTAAAATTACTATGACGGAGGTCATAATGAAAAAAGTATTTAAAGCAATCGTTGCTCTTTGCGCTGCGCTTTGCGTTTCAATGGGTGTAATCTCATGCGCTAAAATTAAGGGTCAAAGTAAGGTTGAAAAAGCTGTTGTAACTATTAGCGTAAACGGCGTAAATCATACCTTTAATTTTGATATTTATCTCAACTACGCTCCAGGCACTATCGAGCATTTTAAAGAGCTTGCTAGCAAGGGTTACTACAACGGTTCAGTAATTTCTAACGTAAGTGGTCACGTAGAATTTGGCGCTTATAAGCTTGATGAAAATGGTAAATACGTTTCTAAGTTGAGCGATTATTCAAAGATTATTTCTTCATCTTATATGTCAGGTAAATACCTTTATTATGGAGATGACAAGAAAGAAATGGTAAATTACCCAAGATATAAGGGTGGTAGCATCGTTGGTGAATTTGCATACAACGGCTATACTGGTAACAATCTTGGTTTTGATGGCGCTCTCGTTTTAAAGAGAGATATCGATACTGAAGTTTCAGCAAACGCATACAACACAGGTAAGGGCGCAATGGCTGTTACTTTTGGCAATGGCGACTATTATTTTAACGCTCCAAGCGAATTTGCTATTATTGGTATGATTAGCAAAGAAGACGGTGACGCTACAACTTCTAGCTACGCTCGCCTTAAAGACATTATGAACGATTATGCAGAAACTTCAGAAGGTAACGTATATTACTATTACACACTCGGAACTGAAGATTACTATGCAGAGCTTGATACAGAATATGCAGAAAAGTTTGCTAACGGCGAAATCGAAGTTGACCCAGAAATCATCAATTATGGTCACTACTTTATGCTTGATGCTGAAGAAGTTTGCTACCGTTGGGATTCTAATGGCGACGGAAAGGTTGATTTCCAAGACGAAGCTTTAGAAGACGATGCAGAAGTATACGGCGACGCAGCTGAAATTTTAATTAACGAGCTTGCAGAAAACAGCGTTTACCTTAACACAATTCCTTACGAGGGCGTTGTTATTAAAATTGTAAGCATTACTTTTAGCAAATAATTTAATATTTAAAACGTTATAAAGGTCACGGAAAATTTCCGTGACCTTTTTTTATAGCAGTCAAATTTTTGTTTATATATTATAAAGAAAAGGGGAGTGTCTTCATGTATAAGCCTATTTAAGCCATCGTAGGTGTATTTTGCTAAAAGCTTGCCGTTTTCGTTTATTTGGCAAATATTACCCCTTGCATCATAAGAGTATTTTAAATTGTCTTAAAAAAGTGTTTATTTTACCACAACGTAACCGTCAATGTCAAGTAGGGCTATTACGTCGCCTTGTAAGTTTTTGAAAGGGATTTGGCTTTGCCAAATCCCTTTTGATTAGTTTCTTATTGAAAACCTTTATTATTTCTTTTACAACTGTTTAACCCAGTCTATTAGGTTTTTTTTACCATCTTCAAATTCTAAAATAATCACATCATTTTTAGTTATTGCAACAATGGGCAACCAGTTTGTGTTATCAAATCGGACTTTTGAAGTTGTAAAAAAGATAATATCCCCCACGCTCAATTCCATATCTTGCTCTGAAAAAATTTGATACATACAAATATCTTCTTCGTTTGATATGTATTGTTTCAATTCTTCACACTTTATTAATATAAAGTTAGTGCTGTTTGTGCAATGAAGTTCTACGATTTCTCCTTCTAAAGTAATATACGTTTCATCGTTTGCGTATATCTCTAACATTTCTTTTTTATCTGGATGTTGACAACCTGTAATTCCCAATAACACAACTATTAAAATTAATACTATAAATTTTCTCATATAAACCCTTTTGATAATTTGTCTTTGGAACTTAGCATACATTTATTTGCTAAGATATACCATTATTTTATCACAACGAAAAATTAGTGTCAAGTGAGAAAAAGAAAAGGCTAGGTCGCCGTTGCAACCTAGCCTTGTTTTGCTTGTGAAAGTAATTTGCAAATTTATGTTTTTTATTGTTTTTAAATTGTGTTTAATTTTAATTCTATTACTTCTAGTAATTTTTGAGGAGTTGTTTTATTTTCTTTTCTTAAATACTCATAATTACATAATAATTCACTATTACAATAGATTTCACCTCTATCTGTAACAAAATTCAATTCTTTCTCTTCTTTTTTTATTCTCAAAACTATATTTCCAAATATCTTATTATAATAATTGAATTCTATTACTTCAAAATTATATTTATCCATTAGTTTCGATAATTGTAA
>JBGUUU010000008.1:0-7131 GCA_045133775.1 Christensenellaceae bacterium | reverse complement strand
GAAGCGATAGAGTCTTGTAAAATAAAAATAGATTCTATCGTTTTCTAGCGAAAACTCCAGAATGACAATATAAAAAGGATGCAACGTCACGTTGCTAGCATCTAAAACTTTAAATGTCACTCTAAATGAGCTGAAGAAGACATAATTTATAAAAAATAAAAGGCGGTTGCAAAATCTTGCAACCGCCTTTTTAATGTTAAATTTGTTATTAAAATACCCTTTAAAATAATAAAAAGTGCCTTTATAAGTCGATTATTGGCATATTTTACCAAAATTAGCCTATAATTTTAGAAGTTTATATAAATAGTCTTTGAAGAATAAAAGTATCTTGCCAATTCCTATACCACTCAAAAAACCAAAAATCAATCGCCTAATGTTAGTGCTTTCTATAAAGAAAAGATATTGCAATAAACCGTCTATTAAGCAGGGCATTATAAAGATAAACCATAAATATAAAATTCTTGCTTTTTGTTTTTTGCGAGTAAAAATATTTATAATCACAGGTACAAGTATTCCTATAATTATTGCCGTGCACCTAACGCAAAGAGGAAAGCAGAAAGAACCTATGTAAAAACCCCTTTCAGCTTTTAAATTACAAAGGGGCATTTTGCCAAGTATGGCAAAACATCTTTTCAAAAATTGTATCAAAATAATAGACCTAAATTTTTATTGCTGATTTTGTTTTACTGCATATGTCTGCAAACAATGCAAGTTATTAGTATTGCAATTATTATGCAATCTATAAAAAATGCAGTAAATGCACCACTTTTGGTTTCTTCTTTATCAATAGCGATAGCTATCAAAACCCCTATTAAACCTAAACAAATAGTAAGCAAAAAACCAGCTATAAAAGACCCGTCTTTTCTTTCGTTCATAAGAGAAACCCTAATTTATATATTCGCTAAGTTATAGCTTAAGCAATCGCTGTGAAGGCGAGGTTACTTATTCCGTTTAAAGCGCCACAAATTATACAGCCTGCAGCAACGGCACTTATGATGAGTGAAACGATAAAGCCTGTAGCGGCGCCTCTTCTAGTTTCTGGCTTGTCAATAGCAATTGCTATAATTAACCCTACTAAACCTAAAAAGAAGCCAAGCGCAAAACCTGCACCGTAAGAGCCTTGATCTTGGTAATCCATTTTTCTTTCTCCTTTGTTTGAATACTTACCTTATTAGAGGTACATAATTATTATATGGAACATTTTGTTCCATGTCAAGTAATTTGGAACATTTTGTTCTACAATATTAGTATGAACAATAAATTTGCAGAGAGATTGTGCGAACTTCGCACAGAAAAGAATATGGCAAGGTCTGAGCTTGCATTAAAGCTAAACGTATCTACTAGGCTTGTTTCTTATTGGGAAAATGGCGAGCGTGAGTGTGGTTTTGATATGCTTATAAAAATAGCCGAGTTTTTTGCAGTAAGTGTAGATTTTCTTTTAGGAAGAGTTGATTATTAAAATAAGGTGTAGCGGTTTGCTACACCTTTTATTATTGTTTAAAAGCTTAAATCAAGTGTAAAAGTGCCTTTATAAGTCGATTATTTAACTTTTTTGTTATTTTATCCCATATTTTGAACAGTATTCAAGCGCTATTTTTTTAAACTTTTCTGTTTTAAAAGCGTTCTTAACTTCGGTGGGGTCAACGTATTTGCCGTTCATTACACTTTGTATAATTGCTTCAGCTAAAAAAGCATCAAAAGCGAAATCGCTTGTAAAAATTTCTTCAATATCCGTATTCATGCCTTTGTTGATACCGTCTATAGCTAAAACGTAAATAGGATGATCTTTTCCCAAAAGAGTTCTCATTTTTGCTAAACATTTCAGCCCTTCTGCCAAGTCGTAAACTGAAACTTTTCCTTTGTATTCTACGAGTTTTTCATATCCTGTCAAAATAAAATCTACAGTTGTTTCTAAAATGCAAGCTAGGTCTGGTAGAATTGTTACGTCTGGCAAAGTTTCTCCTCTTTCCCATTTCGAAATGGCTTGATAAGAGATACTTAGTCTTTCTCCTAATTCCGCCTGAGTCAACCCTTTTAATTTTCTTAGGTTTGCTATTTGTAGTCCAATGTTTTTTAAATCCATAATAGTCTCCTTTTTCGTTGTTGTTATAAGTATATCACGCAGAATTTTTAAAATCAATAACCGTGTAGTTTATATAGTGGAAGGGGTTGCTCAATTATCGGTTTAGAGAGCTCCATTAAAATAAAAAAATAAGCCAATAAGTCGATTATTGGCAAAATTTGGCAAAAACACCACAAAAACAATAAAAAGCCCCTAAAAAATCGGGGCTTTTTTTATGTTAAATTATGGTCTAAAAATATTTATTCCGTGTTTTACTACGCTCACGTCAAATTTTAAGCCGTCGTAAAGTTCGCCGTCGATTTGAATAGTAACTGGCTTGTCAAAGTCAATTTGAATTTCTTCTTTTCTTTCAAAAGACGCAAAGTCAAGCTCTAAAATCTTGCCTTTCATAAGTTTTATGAACGCACCTGGAATTTTTCTTTTTTTGAGATTGCCGACAACGATAAAGTCAAGCTCGCCGTCGTCGATAGATGCCTTAGGACAAATTTTTATTCCGCCGCCAAATTGCGAGCCGTTACCAACTGCAACTATTAAGCCTTCTTTTTCTATTTTTTCGCCATCTTTCCTAAAGAAAAACTTATAGAATTTGAATTTTATAAGGCTTATTATAAGCGATGCTACGTATTGGAGTTTACCTTTTAAAATCTTTGATTTTCTACAACGCTTTAAAATATCTACGTCAATGCCTGTGCCAATTACGTTTAAACCTCGTATTCCGTCGCAAACCATATAGTCGGTAGGCTTTGCTTCACCGTTTAAAATAAGGTCTAATGCCTTTTCTACGTCGGAAGGAATTTTTGCGCAAGCCACAAAGTCGTTGCCTGTCCCACTAGGAATTATGCCAAATTTGGCGTTATTTGTATCTATTCCGTTTAAAACTTCGTTTATCGTTCCGTCGCCACCAACTGCAACAACCGTGCTATCGGGCTCTTTTGAAAATTCACGAGCAAGGTCGGTTGCTACCCCCCTAGCCGTTGTGTAATGCAGAGCGTATTCAATATTTTTTTCGTGTAAAAGTTTTTCTAAAACGGCTACTCTTTTGCCGATCTTACCCCTTTTTGCTTTGGGATTGATTATAAAATGAATCATTTTTTTCGCCTTTTCTTTAGTAAATTTTTTCTTTTAAAACAAGACAAATTCCAAAAAGTTAACTCGATTATAAACTATTTTTATTAAAAAATCAAGCCATTTAAAAAATAATGCAAAATTAGTGAAATTAGTCACTTTTCCACAAAAGTAAATCGAAAGTAAATTATTCTTAAAATTATTTGGAATTTTATCAAAAAAATATAAAAAAGTTAAATAACAAATTGACAAAATTTATTATTATAAATATAATAAATATACGCTTGTGCGCGAATTAAACACGCGTTAATCACGCGCGCAAAAAACATAAGCAACAGGAGATGCATTATGGGCAAAATTTTTAAGAAGGTAGTTAGCTTATTGCTCGGCGCAATACTTGGTATTACGTCGATTTTAGCAACCGTTGTAACGGCAGGCTACTACATGTACAGCGAGCTTCCTATCGGCAGTATTGTCGGTAACGAAGAAGACCTTGGCGATCTTGGCGATTTCTCTGTAGAAGATATTTTAGATCTTCTTCAACAAGGCTCATCCGCGCCAGAAAACTATACGATAGCAGACCTTAAGGAAAAGTATGGCTTTGACCTTATTGGTCTTATCAATGGTATTGGCGGTGGCAAGCCACTTATTGACGAGAACGACAAACAATTTATCGCAGATCTCGAATCAGTTTCAATTTTTACTCTCTTCTCTGAAGAAGGTTTAATGAGATTCTTAGCAGATTTACCTGCGGGCGTAATTCTCGGTTTTATACCAGAAGAGACACTTCTCTCTCCAGCAGAAAGAGACAAGCTCCGCAACTATAGCGTAGGTCAACTTATAGCAAAGGACGAGATTACCGGTCAAATTGGTATTATTTCTGCGATTAGCGAAATTAAGGTTGGTGGCGTTTTACCTTCTATGTTCGAAGACGTAGGCGGTGGCGAATACCGTGCTAAAAGTGGCGAAGGTGGCGTTCTTAACTTAATAGCAAACGTTGAATTCGGCGCGCTTATAGATATCGTTTCTGGTAAGTCAACCGTTGGCGACGAGTTTGTAGAAGGCGGTTTAGCGTCTATCGGCGAAATGACGATGGGCGACCTTTTGGGCGCAGTTATTGGTGAAGAAAACGAACTTGCAGGCAAGATAAACGGTCTTTTCAACGGCGTTCAACTTAAAGATTTATTCGAAAAAGACCTTGCTACAGGCTCTTATAAATTCGTTGTAGATAAGCTTTTAGATAACGTTAAGATCGGTGCAATTCTCGGTTATGAGAAAGGCGAAGACGGCGTATGGCTTAAAAAGGACGAAAACGGCGAATTAGTTCCTGTTGAAGGCTTAATGGAAACGGTTGCATCGTTAGACCTTACAACAATATTCCATATTATCACGAGTGACGCTCCTGTGGCGGACAAGATTCGTGACGCTCTCTTAGTAGTCGGTGACGTTTCTGTCGGCGATATTTTTGCTCTACTTGGCTACGAAGAAAAAGACGGCGAGTGGCAAGATAAGTCCGGCGAGCCTGTATCAAAATTCTTAAACGCTCTCTTCAGCATCTCCATTGAAGATATAGTAGGTGAAAGCGGTGAACTTTCACTCGATAGCATTCGTGAAAATTTAGTAGCAACATTATCAGAAAGTTGCGAAGATCTTACAGTAGGCGAAGGTCTTGGTAAGTTATTTGGCGTTGAGCTTGCAGAAGACGGCAAGTTCGTTCATACAAAAGGCGAAAAGGCTGGCGAAGAAGTAAATACTTTCTTACAAGCTGTTCTTGAAATTAAATTAGAAGACGTTATTGAAAGCCTTGGCGGCGGAGCGCAAGTTGATTTATTAACTGTTTTAGAAAAGGCGCTCGCAGGCGCTACTGTTGGCGACCTTCTCGGCGCAGAAAAGCAAGGCGACAAGTGGTATAAAAACGGCGAAGAAGTAACTGGGCCTGTAACTCTTTTATACGAATTAAGCTTTAGCGGTATCTTTGCCGTAGTTAAGCAAATTGGTTCTTACGAATTCTCTTTCGCTGCTGTAATTGAAGGTTTATTCCCAGAGCTTACGGTAGGCGAAATCGCATCTCTCTTCGTTAAAGATTTGACAAGCGAAGAAACAGGCGAGCAAGTTCAATATTTTAGCAAGGGCGAACAAGTTCAAGACGGATTTAACGTTATTCTTAACCTTAAATTATGGCAAATTGCTGCCGGATTTGACAAGAATCACCCTTACGACCTTGAAGAAGTAATAGAAAACATTCCTTTAGGCGAAGCGTTCAATAGAGAAAGACAAGCAGACGGTAGCTGGAAGATTACTGAAAAGAACACGGTTTACGGTGCTTTAGCGCAAATGCTTGATTTAACTTTGGGTCAACTTATTTCTAACGAAGAAGGCACAACCAAAGATTTAGTTATGGATATCTTAGAGCAAGTAACTATGGGTGAATTGATTTCACTTGCTCTTGGTTACGATAAAGAAGAAGGCTCTTTTGAGTTTACAAAAGAAGGCGAAAAGCCAAACGGTCTTCTTATCGCATTATGCGAATGGAAGTTCTCTGTGGGTGACGTTCTTAAAATAGTAAAGGGCGAAACTTCTGTTGATTTAGAGTTTATACGCGCAGAGCTTAACAATCTTTTAGGTCACGTTGCGTTTGGCGAAACCTTTAGAAACGTCTTTACTGAATTTGCTGAAGACGGAACGCTTACAATGCGTGTTCTTAAAGAACTTAGCGGTATTTTAGACCCAGTATTTAACACAGAATACAAGTTCTACATAGATTTAATTTTCGACGTAGTTGCAGGTAAAAACCTTGAACTCGTTGAAGTTCTTAAAACAATTTACGGCGATGCAACTCTTGGCGATCTCTTTGCTCCTATCTTGAAGGTAAGCAAAAATGAAAATGGTATTTACGTATTTGAAGACGGAAAATCATTAGGCAAAGGTATTTCTGATATCTTAGATAGTTGTGTTGTTGATACTGTTGAAGTGTTCGTAAAAGGCGAAGGCTCTACGATTGACAAGCTTGACAAATTATTCAATGAAAAGATAATTAACTTAGACAATCAAGTAGGCGATTTCTTCACTTTATTCGACGTAATTCGTGACGGTGACAATTGGCTTTTAAAAGGCGAAAAAATTACTTACGAACCAATTATAAACCTTCTTAACGTAAACGTTCTCGAAGCGTTAAACGTATTACTTCTCGACGAAACAAAGACAACTAAAGAAAAGAGAGATTACGTAATAAACACGTTTGAAGACCTTACTATAGGTGACGTTCTTTCACTCGTTCCATCTATTGTAGAAACTGATAAGGCTCTTCTTAAGAAGATTTTCGACGTGAGAATTGATACCCTTCTTCTTGACCTTTTAGAAGGTGAAAAACTCTTAAACGTTGTAGATAAACATTTAGGAACTATCGCAGTAGGTGATATAGTAGACCTTGTTTTAAAGGCAACTAACTCTAACGGCGAATGGTTTGATAAAGATGGTAAAAAACACCTTTCAATCTTGCAGGGTGTATTTAGCGTAACCGTATCTGACGTAGTAGGTTGGGTAGATCAAAAAACTACGGTTAGAGAAATCGTTACACAAATTCTTGGTGACGTTACCTTCCAACAAGTAATTCGTGAAGACTTTAAGGTTGAGTTGTTTGATAAAGCCGCATTCGACGGTTTAAGAAACGAAAAACTTGCAGACTTTGTAGGCTACATAATTGACAAGAATACTGCAAAGCTTAAGGAAATCTTTGGAGATATTAACGTTGGTGAACTTGTTCAACTTGCAAACGTAGACCTTAAGGTTGAAGACGGCAAGTGGATGTTAAAGGGCGGGCCTGCATTAAACGTATTACAACAATTGTTTAATATTGACGTTAAGACTGTAATTAGCTGGATTGAAGATAAAGACTATAGAAAGATCATTAACGACGTTCTCGGCGAACTTACCTTCCAACAAGTAATTCGTGAAGACTTCAAGGTTGAGTTATTCGACAAGGC
>JBGUUU010000007.1:0-3352 GCA_045133775.1 Christensenellaceae bacterium | reverse complement strand
CAAAGCACGCCTATACTCTTACCAGTTTCGCAAAGCTCTTCCACGTCTTCGAGCGTGCCACTTGTATCTGCTAAAACAATTTTCTTTATCATAGCCGTAATTTTAGATGAATCTGTTGCACCTAAAACTTCTAAAACGTCGCTATAAGTAAGCTTTCCGTCACGATAAGAAACACAAATATCTGCGATAGACAAAGCATCTCTCACACTTCCCGCGCCAGCCCTTGCTATTGCCATTACCGCATCTTTATCGTAAGCCTTGCCAACTTCATCGTAAATTTTAGCAATAAGCCCTGCTATTTCTTTTGCAGGAATTATCTTAAAATCAAATCTCATACAACGTGAAAGTATGGTTGACGGAAGCTTGTGCGACTCGGTTGTTGCTAAAATAAAAACTGCGTGCTTAGGTGGCTCTTCCAACGTCTTTAAAAGAGCGTTAAACGCTTCGGTTGTAAGCATGTGAACTTCGTCGATAATGTAAACTTTATACCTTCCACTAACTGGTGGATATTGTATTTTTTCTCTTATTTCTCTTACGTTTTCTACCTTGTTGTTAGACGCAGCATCCATTTCTAAAATATCGAGATTAGACGCATCGGCTAACGCCTTACAAACTTCACATTCTCCACAAGGCGAGCCGTCTACAGGGTGCAAACAATTTATCGCTCTAGCAAAAATCTTTGCTGCAGACGTTTTACCAGTTCCCCTTGTGCCACAAAATAGATATGCGTGACCAATTCTTCCACTAGCGATTTGATTTGAAAGCGTTCTTACTATATGTTCCTGACCAATAAGCCCCTTAAAGCCCGTAGGACGAAACCTTCTATACAATGCTAAATATGCCATAATTTATCCTTGAAATAGGTTTTATTTGTTGCAAAACACTTTAAAAAGTGGTGCTATAAGTTGATTATTCGTAATTATACTCTTCTTTGGCGAACAACTTCAAACACGCCGATACCCGTTGCAACAGACGCGTTTAAAGAGTTTACTTTTCCGCAAAGTGGAATAGTTACAACGCCATCGCACTTTTTAAGAGTAAGCTTATTTACGCCACTATCTTCGCCACCAACGACCAAAGCAGTCTTGCCCTTTAAGTCTGATTTATAAATATCTCCACCGCCAAGCTCTAAAGCGTAAGTCCAAATTCCGTTTTCTTTTAAAGCGTCGATAGCCTGATTAATATTTGTTACCTTTGCAATTCTTACGTGGTTTGCGCTACCTTCTGAAATTCTCATAACGGTATCAGTTACACTTGCGCTTCTGTGCTTGCCAATAACCAAACCATCTGCGCCTGCGCACTCGCAAACTCTTATAATACTGCCGAGATTATGTGGGTCTTCAACCCCGTCTAAAACAACGATTAAGCACTCGTCTTTTGACTTTGTAACGTTGATTATATCTTCTAACTCACAGTATTTATAGTCTGATACAAATGCGATATAGCCTTGGTGTCTACCTGTATCGCTCTCTTTATCTAAAACAGCCTTATCTGCAAATTGGAATTTAGCGCCAGATTTTTTGATATCTTTTAAAAGAGCTTCAGATTCCGTTCCACGCATGCCGTTTGCAATTAAGATTTTATCAATAGTTTTACCCGTTTTTAAAAGTTCTCTAACAGAATTTCTACCCTCTATTTTCATCTTCAACCTCGTAATTTAATAAATAATTAAGTCTTTCGTATTCGCCTGTTATATATAAAAAACCGATTACCGCTTCAAAGCCAGTTGACTTATTATATTCTACAACGCTAGCATTTTTAGCTTTTGCGCCTTTTTTGGTGTTTCTCGCTCGTTTGAAAATTGCAATTTCTTCTTCGGTAAGTATTGGCATAAGTTCATCTATGCGCCTTGCTTGAGATTTTGCACAAACGATTTGTGAAGAAAGTTTGTTGAGTTCGCCCGTTTTAGAGTCGTTTTCAAACGCCAACCTTTCCCTTACGAAAAGGGAATATACAGCATCGCCCACAAAGGCTAAAACGATACTACTTAAGCCCATTGCCTTTTCTTTTGTAAAAACTTCGTTTATTTTAAACAATTAAAGCCTCCGTTTAAAGCGATAAAGCACATTTTATCCCACGATAATCATCTATTTTAAATTATAACATATTTTTGATTTTTTTTCAATGATTTTATGCCTTTTTAGCAAAGTTTATAGTTATCTATAAAAAAAATAACACCCACCCCGATAGGAGTGAGCATTAATTTGTTTTTATTCTTCAAAATCTTCGCATTGGTTACAAACGGCTCTATCCCTACAAAGACTAACCAAAATAGTATCGTCGCCAATTCGCTCTATACAAGAAAAATTTATTATAAGTTCGCAACCAGTAAAAAACGCATTCTTCTTTCCTGGAACTATAATACTTTTTATTTTACCGTCGGGGTAAGAAAAAATAAAATCGATAATCTTACCCAAGTCCTTTCCGTCGGTAACGTTGATAACCTTTTTCTTTTTTAAATCTGAAAAATTGCAATCCATTTAAAAACCTCTTTAAATCTTATGACGAATAAGATATTTATATGCCAATTAACTTATAGAGTTTTTTATTCTACCTAAAGCCGTTTTTTCAAGCCTAGACACCTGAGCTTGCGAAAGACCTATTTCAACCGAAATTTCCGTTTGGGTTTTACCTTCGTAATATCTCATATACACAATTTTTCTTTCTCTTTCTTCCAGCTTTGAAAGGGCAACGTCTAAGGCGACGTTTTCCGTCCATTTTTCATCGGTGTTCTTCTCATCGCCTATTTGGTCCATTAAAAGAAGTTCATCGCCGTTTTTACTGTAAACAGGGTCGTAAAGAGAAACGGGGTCTGCTATTGCATCTAAGGCATATACAACTTCTTTTTCTGCAATGCAAAGCCTATTTGCAATCTCACTCATCGTAGCAACGTCGTCTTTTTCAGCTTCAATTTCGCTACGCGCTTGGAGCACCCTATAAGCCGTATCTCTAATACTGCGCGAAACCCTTAGGGAGTTATTAGTTCGCATAATTCTTTTTATTTCGCCGATTATCATTGGCACGGCGTAGGTTGAAAACCTAACGCCCACGCTAAGGTCAAAATTTTCAACTGCTTTTATAAGTCCTATCATACCTGCTTGAAACATATCTTCAGTAGGTATTTTTGATTGTGGAAATCGCTTGATTATTGAAAGCACTAGTCGCATATTTGCAATTGTAAAAACGTTTCTAGCTTCTTTATCCCCTTCTTTAATTTTTATAAGCAATCTCTCGCTTTCTTTATTAGTAAGCTTTACTAGCTTAGACGTATCTATACCACATATTTCTACTTTACGCATTTGCACCTCCTTGAAAGTATGTACCAAATGCCGTAAGTTAAGTATGCTCTTTT
>JBGUUU010000006.1:0-4118 GCA_045133775.1 Christensenellaceae bacterium | reverse complement strand
CGACGTTTTTAAATTTTTGAGCGAGAAAAGAGAAAACGGTGAAACTTATGACGTTATCGTTTTAGACCCACCTGCATTTACTAAAACTGTAGATACCGTTAAAGAAGGGTATCGTGGCTATAAAGACGTAAATAAAAAAGCATTAAAACTCGTTAAAAAGGGTGGCTTTTTAGTAACTTGTAGTTGTTCGCAACATATGACTATAAATTTATTTACGCAAATGCTACGCGAAGCAACTAAAGAGTGTGGAATAAACGCTAGACTTGTTGAGCTTAGAATACAAGCAAAAGACCACGCAAACTCTATAAGTTACGACGAGTGCTTATATTTAAAGGTTGCAATACTTAGAATAGATTGAGGAATATATGGCAAGAAGAAAAAAGACTAGCAAAAAATATTATTATACGTTTGTTGCAATAGTGCTTATAATCGTATTAACCGTTGCGTTATTAGATTATAAATTTAGATTTGGTATTGTTAATTGGGATGAAATATTCCCAAACACAGAAAGCGAACAAGAAAGCCAATCAAATATTGAAGTAAACGTAGACGAAATTGGCAACTTAAAGATTACGTTCATAGACGTTGGGCAAGGTGATGCAATTCTTGTTTCATTCCCTGACGGTAAACATATGCTCATAGATGCTGGCGAAAGTAGCGCAAAAGATGAGCTCGATGAGTATTTAACAGTAAACGGCGAGAAAATTAAGCTTGACTACGTTATAGCAACGCATACCGATAGCGACCATATAGGCTCTATGGCTTACGTTTATCAAAATTATGAAGTAGGTTATTCGTATCGCCCTTACGTAAAATATGAAGGAAAGATTGCGTTACCTGAAGGTTTCGTCAACGAGGGTGATGAAGATAATAAAAAAACAACGTCAGCTTACGGTAATTATTTATTGTCAATAGCAAACGAAGGCACGCCATATAGCTACTTTACAGACGCAAGCGATTTTACTGTTTCGGTAAACGCTAATGGCGCTAATATGCAATATTCGGTAGATTTTGCTATGCCTTACGCTAAAACTACCGAAGGATTTAAAGATTTTAGCGATTCTAACGATTTTTCAGCTGTTATAATAATAGAGTTTGCTGGTAGAAAAATTATGCTTACTGGCGATATGGAAAAAGAAGCAGAAGAAAAATTTGTTGAATATTACACTCAAAATCCTGGCGAAAAATCAGCGCTAGATTGTGATATCTTAAAGGTTGCTCATCACGGTAGCGCAACGTCATCGACGTCACCGTTTTTAAATCTTATTAAACCTGAATATTCGGTAATATCAACAGGCGTTTGTCATGGCAATTATATGCACCCAAGAAAAACGGCATTAAACAATTTAATTGCAGTTGGGTCAAGTATTTATCGAACTGATTTGCAGGGCACGATAACTCTTATTATAACTACTGAAGGCGAAATTTCATTTGATTATCAATTTGATGAATACAACGAGTATTTGCTTAAGGATGCATATGAAATTGAACATTTAAAAGACGAAATCAAAAACTACAAAGAACAAAACGGATAATAAAAAAGGATAGCGAGTTGCGCTATCCTTTTTATTATAATTACGTTATCAAAAATTTTATTTATTATTCATTTTTTTAGAAAAAAGTTCAGTATTGGCATTTTCTAAGAAGTAAGAATCATTATTTTCGTAAATTTCCGTCCAAGAAGGAAGAGCGCTCTTCGTGTTTTTGCCCTTACCAACAGTTTCGAGTTTAATTCTTTTCCAATCTGTAGACGTATATATGTCGGAAATATGTGCGAAATTAGCTTGAGCAAGGCTAATTTTATCCCAATCTTTTTCATCTTCGCAATAAGCATTTTTTAAAGTATAAGCAGCTTCAACAAATTCTGCATCTTTTGGGAATGAGAAAAAGTATAAACTTCTTAAATTAGCAACTTCTTTAACAATATTTTGAACGTTTTTTCTCTGTTCTTCTTCCGTTAAAGACATGTGGTAATGGTAATCTGTATAAGATAAAAGTTTAGCCGTTATTTCTTGAGTATAATTTTTTCTGTCAATACGGTATTGAGTAATAATTTTAATACTATTATTTTTTCTCTGCAATAAAGTGTTTACAATAAAACCTATAATGCCTAAAAATAGCGTAACTAATACGGTAATAATTGCTTCAATTCCCATAATTTTCTCCTAAGTAATAATTTTATTTCTTTTCAAAATCGAAAACAACTTGTCCACCAACTTCAAGTTTTAATTTGCTTTCAAATTCTTTTCCGTTTTTTAACTGAATAACGTAGTTATAAAATCATCAATATTTTTTTCTGTAATTTCATCAGCAAGATCTTCTTCAACCGCTTTAAAGAATTTATCAAAAAGTGCAGTCCTTTGTAGTTTTGGTGGGGTAATTGTTGAAATTTTCTCAAATTTAAGGTTTGGCGTGTTTGTTGTCAAATAAACGTGATTCATTGGTGTCGAATTATCATTTATATCTTTTATAACACCAGTAGACAAGTATACGTTTGGTATTTCGCTAGGGATTTCATCAAACAAGCCGTCAACAACAGCAAAATATTCCCATTTTTCTATTAAATTTGAATAATCGCATAATATTTTACGTCTTTCTCTAATATAATCAACGACTAAAATTGCATATTTATCTTTAAATTTGCCAGACCTAATTCTATAGGCTAAAACGTCGCCTTCCTTATATGGGGTGTTAAATTTGTAATCACTTATTTTACCTAATACAGAAGTTGCACTAGGTTTTTTAGGTTTGATAATTTGTTGTAATAGTAATTCCTTAACCTTAAAAAGCTCGTTTTTTCTTTTTTCATATTTTTTTGATGCTGACCCATCTAATATGAGAATTTGAGCAATTAATTTTGGTGTATTATTTACGCTAAAATTTTCTTTTGATAGCTCGGTGTTTGCTAAAATCTCTGCAATTTTGTGTGCATTTTCTTTAAATGACACTTCAAGATAGGTTTTTAATGGGTTTCTATTATCTTTTTCAAAACAAATAGCATCTTTCCAAACAAACAAAGTTGTTTCTTGTTCAATAAAACTAATGGCTTTATCAAAAAGATTCTTATCATAGTAGCCTTGCTTTGCAGAATAATACGCTAAAACAATATATGTTAAAGGTAAATAATAGGCATATTCGTATTCGGTTAAGTATGCTTTAATCTCGCTAGAATAGTAATCTATTATTTGTTCTATAGCTATTTCATATTTCACGTTTTGTGATAAGAGAAGTTTAAAATCGTCCCTAATTCTGCACGTGTACTGACAACTACCGATAGCAACTCCAGTTATTTCAAAATTTGGCACGTTGTCGCTTTTTAGAAAATCAAACATTTTAACCTACTTCTTTTCAAAATCAAAAACTACTTGTCCACCAACTTCAAGTTTAAGTTTACTTTCAAATTCTTTTCCGTTTTTTGATATAAATTTCATCTTTTCGGTAAAGCCTGTTGCTAGCAACTTTTCTGCTTGACGTTTTGGCATATTTGAGCCTAAAATTTTAAAATTAATCTTAAATTTACAGCCCTTTGAATATTGAGAGCAGTTGTAATTATATACGCCCCTTACAACGTCTTGTCCACAGAGTGGGCATTCACCAATTTTATCTCCGTAAAAGCCCGTGCCGTCGTTTGGGTCGTTTTTAAATACTTCGGCAATTTCATTTTGAGCCATCATAACGCTTTCGTTTATAGTCATTTCTCCGTGATAAACCTTTTTAAGCGCTTGACCTAGTTGACTAGTTTTGTATTTATCCATCGAAATATTCATATCAACTAATTGCTCAATTAAGTATCTACCACCGTTTTCTATACGATAAACGTCTTTTTTAAGGGATATATAACCACTTTTTTTAGCGTTGTCTATAATTCCCGTTCTAGTCGCTTCTGTTCCTAACTCTAAGCCCTTAAATATTGCCTTGTAATCTTCTTCGTCGTTTTCGTCGGCGTTTGCCTTATCTTCTTTAAACGGGTTTTTAAGGTAGTTATTAAGCGTTTCAATAGTGTAGTGCTTAGGTGGTTGCGTTTGTTTTTGTTCAGGGTGGAAATCGACGTTTATTTTGTCGCCAACGTTTAGGTTAGGTAGCATTTTATCTTTTTTATCAGCCCCGTCAAACTTAGT
>JBGUUU010000005.1:0-34551 GCA_045133775.1 Christensenellaceae bacterium | reverse complement strand
CCCACTCATTATAATTGCTAGGCAATCTGGCTTAATTTCTTCTTTAATTTTATTCAGGTGGTATAGATGCCCGTTGTGAAAGGGGTTGTATTCGCAAATGGCAAAGCAGATTTTCAAATTTATCTCCTATTTTACGCTAATTTTCATAATAAAGTATTATGAAATTAAGCTTTTAAATTAAAACTTTGTATTTATTAGCCAAAACCTTGATATTTCTAAAAATATGGTGTATAATTATGGTTGACTAATAATTATATTTTATACTAACGGAAAAAATTATTCAACTAAATTTTAGTTATTTCCGTTAAAAGGAGCAATATGTCAAAAGTTTTAGACGATATCAAGAAAAGAGCTTCCGTTTTAGGCAAGAACATTGTTCTTCCTGAAGGCGAAGATAAAAGAGTAGTAGAAGCTGCTGCAGTTTCAGTAAAAGAAGGTGTTGCAAAAATTACACTTCTTGGTAATCCTGAAGAAATAAAAGCTCAAAATCCAGACGTTGACCTTTCTGGTGTTACAATAATCGATCCACTTACCTATCATAAAACAGAAGAATATGCAAATCTTCTTTATGAGCTTAGAAAAGCTAAGGGTATGACTTTAGAGCTTGCAAGAGAAACACTTAAAAAAGACTATACAATGTATGGCGCGCTCATGCTTAAGGTTGGCGACGTTGACGGTATGGTTTCTGGTGCTTGCCACTCAACGGCAAACACACTTCGCCCAGGCCTTCAAGTTATTAAAACGGCAAAGGGCTCACCAATCGTTTCTGCTTTCTTCCTTATGATTGCTCCTGAATGTGGTAATAAATACTGTCCAGACGGTTGCTTTATTTATGCAGATTCTGGTCTTATTCAAAATCCATCTAGCGAAGAGCTTGCATATATTGCACAATCTTCAGCTCAAAGCGCAAAGGCTATCGCTGGTTTAGAACCAAGAATTGCTTTCCTTTCTCACTCTACAAAGGGTTCAGCAAAGCATGCTGACGTAGATAAGGTTACTGCTGCAGTTGCAAAGTTCCACGAAATAGCTCCAGATATGATGGCAGACGGCGAACTTCAATTCGACGCTGCAATCGTTCCTGAAGTTGGCGCTAGCAAAGCTCCAGGCTCACCTGTTGCGGGCAGAGCAAACGTTTTAGTGTTCCCTGACCTTGATGCAGGTAACACAAACTACAAAAACACCGAAAGACTTGGAGGCTTCCAAGCAGTTGGCCCACTTTGTCAAGGTTTAGCAAAGCCAATTAACGACCTTTCTAGGGGTTGTCATATGGAAGATATTGTTGCTGCAGTTGCAATTACAGCACTTCAAACCCAAATTATTTAAGGAGTATAGATAAATGAAAATTCTCGTTATTAACGCAGGTAGTTCATCACTTAAGTATCAACTTATCGATATGGAAACTGAGATTGCCATCGCAAAGGGTGGTTGTGAAAGAATTGGTTTAGATGGTTCTTTCTGTAAGCATAAGGCAAATGATAAATCGGTTACTATTGAAGCGGCAATGCCTTCTCATAAAGAAGCTATACAAGTTGTTTTACACGCTCTCGTTGATAAAGAGCATGGTGCAATCGCTTCTATGGAAGAAATTGATGCAGTAGGTCACAGAATAGTTCACAGCGGTGAAGAGTTTAACGATTCTGTAATTTTAAACGACGACACTATGGCTATTATTGAAAGTCTTTCAGAGCTTGCTCCTTTACATCAACCGGCAAATATTATCGGTGTTAAGGCTTGTCAAGCTATTATGCCTAACGTTCCAATGGTAGGCGTATTTGATACAGCTTTCCACTCTTCAATGCCTGCAAAAGCATATATTTACGGTATACCTTATGATGCTTATAAGGATTATAAGATTAGAAGATACGGTTTCCACGGCACAAGCCACAGATTTGTTTCTAGCGAAGCAGCAAAATATCTTGGTAGAGAAGATGATAAAGACTTTAAGGTTGTTACGTTGCACCTTGGTAACGGATCTTCAATTTCTGCTGTTAAGGGTGGTAAGAGCGTTGATACTTCAATGAGCTTTACTCCACTCGGCGGTGTTCCAATGGGCACTAGATCAGGCGATATGGACCCAGCTATCGTTGAATTCCTTTCAAACAAATACAATATGACTTTGGCTGAAACTATTAACTACCTTAATAAAAAATCGGGTGTTAGTGGTCTTTCTGGCGTTTCTTCAGACTTTAGAGATTTACAAAATGCAGCTAATAGTGGCAACGAAAGAGCAAGGCTTGCTCTCGACGTGTTTGCGTATAGTTGTAGAAAATATCTCGGCGCTTACACTGCTGCTCTTGGTGGTGTTGACTGCGTTGTATTTACTGCAGGTATTGGTGAGCACGACGGCGTTGTAAGAATGGATATTGTTAAAGATATGGAATATATGGGCATCGTTATTGATGAAGAAAAGAACAAAAACGTTGGCGATGGTATTTGTGAAATTAGCGCGGCAGATAGCAGAGTTAAGGTTCTTGTAATTCCTACTAACGAAGAGCTTGTTATAGCAAGAGATACTCAAAGACTTGCAAAATAATGCTAAATTTTAGCGTTTTCTATGTTAAAAAAATTGACATTAAAACAAAAATATAATATAATCTATAAGAAGTTAATCTTTTGATTAAATCAAAATATTTGCAAAACGTTGTTTTGCTGTAAAAACCCTTGTTTTTACACTTCAAGATTGAAATACTGCGAAGTTGCAAACCCTTATAAATAAGTTTTCAACTTCTTGTATTATAATATTAGGCTAATATGGTTATCGACGTAAGAAAACTGAAATATAGCGGAAAAGACGAATGTTTATTCCATTTTGAATATGATGCGGATAATTCATCTATTACATTACCTGACGCTGAGTTTAACGGCAAAGTAAACGTAAACGGGCGACTTATTTTAGACGGTAAGTCTGTTTTTGTTGACGGTGATATAGAGTATTCTTTATCTACACTTTGTAGTCGTTGTTTAAGTGGCGTTATTTTCCATAACGTAGTTGAGTTTGATGAAGAGTATTCAGAAACGGAAAATAGCGAAGATATTTACAAGTTCAAAAAAGGTCTTGTAGATCTTACCGAAATGGTAAACGAAAAACTTATGCTATCTATGCCGTATTCAGTTTATTGCAAAGAAGACTGTAAAGGTCTTTGTCCCGAATGCGGTGCAAATTTAAATTTAACAAAATGTGAACATATAAAGTAAGAGAGGTATATACAAATGGCAGTTCCAAAGCATAAAACATCAAAGCAAAGAGCAAACACTAGATTTTCTAACAACTCTAAGGCTAAAATGCCTACTTTAGTTAAGTGTCCTCAATGTCACGAATACACTCAACCTCATACAGTATGCGCTAAATGTGGTTACTATGACGGTAAACTCGTTGTTGATCACAGCAAGGCAGAAGAAAGCGCTGAATAATTTAGAGAGTTAATAAAAGGCGGATAGCATAGCTATTCGCCTTATTGTCGTATATAAATAGTAGTTTATTACATATACTGATGGTGATTTATGGTGCATTTTAACAGACAAGCAACCTTCGGAAGAGTTTTATTATTGCTAGTTACCGTTGCATGGGGTAGTTCGTTTGTCGTTTTAAAAGATACGCTTACAACACTTGGCAATGGAAACTTCACCTTTTTTATTCTAGCCTTAAGATTTTTAATTTCAGGTGCAATTCTTTCCGCAATTTGCTATAAAAAGTTAATATCAATAAAAAAGGATACTTTAATTAAAGGCCTTATTTTAGGCTGTGTCTTATTTTGCGCATACGGAGTTCAAACTGTAGGTCTTGGCTTTACAGCCCCTTCAAAAAATGCGTTTTTAACAGCTGTATACGTTGTTTTAGTTCCGTTTTTTTCTTGGATATTTTTATCAAAAAAACCATTTTTTAGAAATTACGTAGGTGCAGTTATATGTATGATTGGTATTGCGTTCGTTGCGCTTGTTGGTAAAAATGAGCACGGAAACAGAGAGTTTTTGGGTGATATTTTATCGCTTGCAAGTGGTATTTTTTACGCTTTTCAAATTATATATATTGCTAAGCACGCTGAAAATGAAGATGCGATCCAGCTTTTAATTATAGAAATATTGACGGTTGCGGTGCTTTGTATATGTGTTACAGGCGCGCTTGAGTTTCCTTTACATTATCAAGAATTTTCCATACCACAAGGTTTTGTTTGGAAAATTTTGTATTTGGCTTTAGTTTGCACGTTATTTGCTCAGTTTGGTCAAATGATAGCTCAAAAATATACCCCTGCAACGTCTGTTGCAATATTGTTTAGCTTTGAAGCAGTATTTGGTGTTATTTTCGAATTGATATTTGGAAATGCTCAAATAACAGTATATCTGATTGTCGGTTTTGTTTTGATTTTTGTTTCAGAAATTGTCTCTGAAATAGGTGTTAAAAAACTTTTTAGCAGTTTAAATAAGAATAGAAGTAGAGAAAAACTTTGTAATAAGGAAGAGCAAAACTAGTAAGGTTTTGCTCTTTTTTTCTTGGTTTAAAATCGCTTAAAATTATAAAATCTTAGATAAAATCTTGAAAAAATAAAAAATTAAGAATTATTCCTAAAATTTTTAAAAATCCCTTGACAAATGCTTTTTAATATGTTATTATATAACCAGAAAAAAGAAAGCCGAAAGGCATTTTGGAGGAATTATTATGAAGAAATTTGTTTGTCCTATTTGCGGTTACGTTCACGAAGGTGAAACTGTTATAGATGCTTGCCCACTTTGCAAGTGCCCAGGCGCTAAGTTCAACGTTCAAGAAGGTGAAAAAACTTGGGCTGCTGAGCATATCGTTGGTGTTGCACAAGGCGTTGATGAAGAAATCATTAAGGGTTTAAGAATGAACTTTGAAGGCGAGTGCACAGAAGTTGGTATGTATCTTGCAATGGCAAGAGTTGCACATAGAGAAGGTTATCCAGAAATTGGTCTTTACTGGGAAAAAGCAGCTTTTGAAGAAGCAGAACACGCTGCAAAGTTTGCAGAACTTTTAGGTGAAGTTGTAACTGATTCTACAAAGAAAAACCTTGAGCTTAGAGTTGATGCTGAAAACGGCGCAACTGCAGGTAAGTTTGAGCTTGCTAAGAGAGCAAAAGAACTTGGTTTAGACGCTATTCACGATACAGTTCACGAAATGGCTCGTGACGAAGCAAGACACGGCAAAGCTTTTGAGGGGTTATTAAAGAGATATTTCAACAAATAATTTAAAGGTTTATATACTTCGCAAAAGTGTGTTACTGCATTGTGTCCCAAACCCCAATGACAAAAAAGGTCTATTGTGTCTTGTGTCGCAAAGCGAGCCTTCTTTTGCTTGCATCTAACCCTTTAAATTTAGGGCGTATTTACTACGCAATACTTTGTTTCTAAAAAGCGATAGCTATTGGGATGATCAACAAGGTCTATCCCATCCGTTATCGCTTTTTGTGCCTTGTCTTGCTTGCAACTACACCCTAAAAACAAGTTATATTTTATTATATTAGAAAAGGCAAGGGTAAACCTTTGCCTTTTAATAATAGGTTAAATTAAAAAAAGCCTTGAAGACTTCTTCAAGGCTAATTTAATGTGCTTTAAATTATTTACTTAATACTTTTTTTACTTTTTCAACAACGTTTTCAACTGTAAAGCCAAACTTCTTTAAAAGGTCGCTAAATGGAGCAGATGCGCCAAACGTTGTCATGCCAATTACTTCGCCGTCTAAACCAACGTATTTATACCAAGCATCAGGAGTGCCTGCTTCTACTGCAACTCTTGCTCTAACGTCTAAAGGAAGAACTGATGCTTTGTAAGCGTCATCTTGCTTGTCAAAAAGTTCCATACAAGGAACAGAAACAACTCTAACGTCGATATTTTCCTTTTTAAGCTCTTCTTTAGCTTTCATAACAAGTTCAACTTCAGAGCCACTTGCTAAAAGGATTGCATCTGGGGTAGATCTTTCGCTATCTGCTAAAATATAAGCGCCTTTTAATGCATCGGCAGAAGAGTTTTCATATTGTGGAAGATTTTGTCTTGTAAGAACTAAACATGTTGGAGAAGATTCGGTAACTGCAGAAATCCACGCATAAGCCGTTTCTTTACCGTCTGCAGGACGGAAAACCTTCATGTTTGGAATAGAGCGTAAGCCTACTAACTGTTCAACAGGTTGATGTGTAGGTCCGTCTTCGCCAACTCCAATTGAGTCGTGTGTTAAAATATAGGTAACAGGAATATTCATAAGAGCAGAGAGTCTCATTGCGTTCTTCATATAATCAGAGAAGATAAAGAAGGTTGCGCAATATACTTTAAGACCACCGTGGAGCGCCATACCGTTACAAATTGCCGACATAGCGTGCTCTCTTATACCAAAATGGAAGTTAGAACCAATTCTATTTTCAGGCGAGTAGTAACTTCTTGCAGTCATATTAGACTTATTTGATGGAGCAAGGTCTGCGCTACCGCCTGCTAAATTTGGAACAAGCTCTGCCAATCTATTTAAAACTTTAAAAGAAGTGTTTCTCGTTGCGTCAGGTTTTGCAAAATCAAAAAGCTTTTCATCATCTAAAAGGTTAGGGGTTTTACCTGATAAGTAGTCAAGGAATTTCTTGCCAAGCTCTGGGTATTCTTTAGTGTAATCTTCGAGCAGTTTTTCCCATTTTTTATGTATTTTTTCGCCTTGGGTCTTATATTTAGCAAGCGCTTTAGCCACTTCTTCTGGAACTGTAAACTCTGGATAATCGTGCTTAAGATTATTCTTCAATTCTGAAATAGCGTCTTTGCCGAGTGGTGCGCCGTGAACGTCTGCAGAGCCAGCCTTTGGCGAGCCGTAGCCGATAGTAGTTTGAATGATAATAAGCGAAGGCTTAGAAGTTTCTTTCTTAGCTTTTGCAATTGCTCTAGAAATAGCTTTTACGTTAGTGCCGTCTTTAACGCGAATTACTTGCCAGCCTTGAGCTTTATGTCTAGCTCCAACGTCTTCAGTAAACGCCGTATTGATATTACCTTCAATTGTAATGTCGTTTTTGTCATAGAGAACAATTAATTTGCCAAGCTTTAAAGTGCCTGCAAGAGAAGCTGCTTCATATTCGATACCTTCTTGCATACAACCATCGCCACAAAGAGCATAAGTGTAGTGGTCAACGAGTTTATATCCGTCACGGTTGAATTCAGCTGCAAGCTTGGTTTCTGCAATTGCCATACCTACTGCGTTTGCAATACCTTGTCCTAATGGTCCTGTTGTCGTTTCGATACCAGGAGTATGACCATACTCAGGGTGACCAGGAGTTTTAGAATCTAATTGACGGAAGTTTTTGATGTCTTCCATAGAAACGTCGTAGCCAAACAAATGCAAAAGGGTATAGTTTAGCATTGAGCCGTGTCCAGCTGAGAGAATAAATCTATCTCTATCAAAAAAGTCTGGATGTGTTGGGTTAAATTTAAGATGATCGGCAAAAAGTGCGTAGCCAATTGGGGCGCTACCAAGTGGAAGACCTGGGTGACCAGAATTTGCTTTTTGAATTGCTTCAGCCGAGAGAACTCTTATTGTGTTTACTGCAAGATTATTGATATCCATGTCAATCTCCTTAAAACTTCATACATATTTATTATAGTATTAAAGCGTTATTTTTTCAAGCATTTTTCAAAGATTATGTAAATTTATTCAAATTGTTTTTATGTTTTTAAATAATTTATCAACAAGCCAATTTTAAATTGAATTTTCACAAGTTTTTTAGCAAAAAATATATTATTTACACTTTACATTTTATCAAACATAATATATAATTATAAAGTGTATAACTATACGTTATACTGTTATTTTACATACTAGTTGGAGATAATTTATGTTAGTAAGAAATTTGCTTGGCGCAAGATATAAAGAAACGCCTAAAGATTGTGTTATTGCAAGCCACGCTCTTATGATGAAGGGCGGTTACATTAAATATATGAGCGCAGGTAGCTATTCTCTTTTTGCGCCTACTAAACGTATCACTAATAAGGTTGAAAAAATTATTAGAGAAGAAATGGATAGAGTAGGTGGACAAGAAGTTATGTTCCCTGTTGTAATGCCAGCATCTTTATGGGAAGAGTCTGGTAGATACACTTCAATCGGTAGCGAAATGGCTCGTTTTACTGATAGAAACAATGCAAAAATGGTTCTTGGTATGACCCACGAAGAAGCTGCAGTTCATTTAGCAAGAGATATCGCTGCATCATATACCGATTATCCATTTATGATATATCAAATCCAAACTAAGTTTAGAGATGAACCTAGAGCAAGGGGCGGTCTTATCAGAGTAAGAGAATTTACAATGAAAGATGCGTATTCTTTCCATACAACTCAAGAAGACCTTGAAAGCTATTATGAAGAGTGTTTTAAAGCATACGAGCGCATTTTCAAGCGCGCAGGTGCAAAAAACGTCGTTGCAGTAAAAAGCGATAGCGGTATGATGGGTGGTAAAGTTTCTCACGAGTTTATGTTACTTACAGAAATTGGTGAAGATACTCTTGCAATTTGTTCTAATGAAGAATGTGATTACAAGGCAAACCTTGAAGTTGCAGATTGCATCACTCACGAAATTGAAAGTCAAATCGAAGAGCTTACTGAAGTTGCAACTCCACACGTTAAGACTATTGAAGGTCTTAAAAGGGTTTTAGGCGTAGATCCTACAAGAATGTGTAAGGCAGTTGTTTATCAAGAAAATGCAACTGATGATTACGTTGTAGTATTCATTAGGGGCGACCTTGACGTAAACGAAACAAAGCTCCGTAACTACTTAAAGACAGAAGTTCACCCTGCAAGTGGCATTAGTGAAGAGTCTGGTATCGTAGCAGGCTTTATCGGTCCTGTTGGCTTTAGTGGTAAGGCAAAAGTTGTTTTCGATAAATCACTCGTTGGAATTGAAAGCTTTGTTTGTGGCGCAAATAAGGTTGATGCTCACCTTAAGGGTATGAATATCGCTCGTGACGTTGGCGAAGTTGAATACGTAGAAGTTGCAAAAGCTTATAACGGTGGTATTTGTCCTGTTTGTGGTAAGCCAACTATTACCTTAAAAAGGGGTGTAGAAATAGGTAATATTTTCCAACTTGGTAAAAAGTATACAGAGTCTATGAATATGACTTACGTTGATACTGATGGTGAAAGAAAGAACCCTATCATGGGTTGCTATGGTATCGGCGTTGGTAGACTTGTTGCTACTATTTGTGAAGAGCAACACGATGATTACGGCCCAATTTGGCCAATTTCAATTGCTCCATGGGAAGTTGAAATTTGTTGCCTTCAAGCTAACGATGAAAGCATTAAGTCTGTTTCGGACACTCTTTATAAAGAACTTGGCGATTTAGGTGTAGAAGTTCTTTATGATGATAGAGAAGTAAGACCAGGCTCTATGTTTGCAGACGCTGACCTTTTAGGTGTTCCTGTAAGAGCAGTTGTTAGCCGTAAGAATTTTGACAAGGGCGTTGTAGAAGTTTCTCTTAGAAATAAAACGTTCAAGGGTGAAGTTTCTCTTCAAACAGCAAGCCAGGATATTTTAAAAATTGTAAACGATTTAAAGGCGGAGCTTAAGGTTTAAGCATTTAGTGCGCTAGAAATAAAATTAATAAGGTAATAAAATGTTACACAGTATTTTTAATTTCTTATATTATCAGGTAGCTTGGTTAATTTTGCCTAATTTGCCTGAGTTTTTTCCAGAGATGTCTGCAACAACTCTTGGCCCTGCAGGATATCTTTTGGGTGTAATAATCGGTTCAGTATTACTTTTAGGTTTTTTTGCCGTTTATTACACGTTTAGAAGTATTGGTTTATACAAAATGGCTAAGAGAAGTGGGATTGTTAAGCCAATTCTTGCTTTAATTCCATTCTGTGGTATATACGTTTGTTATAAGCTTTCTCCAAACAGTAAATACGTTAAAAAGCAAACTACTATTTGTGTGTTTGCAATAGTGCTTGGCGCTATGGTTTTGCTTATTAACTGTCTTATAGACGCGCTTTATGCCGTTCCTGCTATTATCGACCTTATAAAGATGAATAAAACAATGGTTGAGACGAACACTCAAATCGTTGTGCCGGCATCAACGTTTGGTTTCGATTCTAGTTTATTATCCCTTTTGACGGGGTATCTTAACATCGTAAATATTGCTTATTCTATATTTATGTTGCTTGTTTATAGCCGATTGTTTATGAGTTACACGGTAAAACCAGGTAAGTTTGTTCTTTTTTCGGCTTTAGTATGTTATTTACAAGGAACGCTTTTACTTGCAGGTATTTTTGTGTTTGCATTTAGAAACAAACCTAGAATTGACTATGATTCTTATATAGAAGCTAAAAGGCAATGGCAAGAAAAGATGCGTTACGGCGGTCCTTATGGTGGTAATCCATACGGCGGTAATCCTTATGGCGGAAATGCTAATTATGGTAATCCAAATAATGGTAACCCATATTATGGCGGTCAACAAAATCAAAACTGGAATAACGGTGGCAGACAAACCGATATAGACCCATTTGAAGAGTTTAGTTCTTCAAATAACGACAAAAATCAAAACGATTCAGACGATTTCTTTAACTAATAATGAGTAAAAACGTTTCAGCAATTTCAACAGCGCCAGGTGTAGGTGGCGTAGCAATAATTAGAATAAGCGGAGATAGTCCACTTGATATAGCCGAGAAGATGTTTAAGCCACTCGGCAAGGTCTTGGTGCGCGATTTTGAGCCATACAAGTTATACGTTGGTGAAATTGACGGTGGTAGCTTTACAGATTTTGGAATGTGCGTTTATTTTAAAGGCCCTAAGAGCTATACCGGCGAAGATATGGTAGAATTCCATTGCCACGGGGGAATTGCTATAACTCAAGGAATTTTAAGAAAAACCTTTGAATTGGGCGCAATGCCTGCAAGCAAAGGTGAGTTTACAAAAAGAGCGTTTTTAAACGGAAAAATGAGCCTTTCTTCTTGCGAAGGTCTTATTGATATGATAAATAGCGAGAGCGTTGGTGAAGTAAAGGCAGGCTATTATCTTTATAGAGAAAAGCTTACTGCTAAAATTATCCAAATGCAAGATAAACTCACTTATGCTTTAGCTTATATAAATGCAGGTATCGATTACCCAGAAGAAGGCGTTACCGAAGATAACTATGATGAGATAATAAATTCAATGCAGTCGGTAAAAGATGAAATTGAAGTGATTATTTCTCGTTATGGCAAAAGCAGAAAGATAAAACACGGTGTTAAGGTTGCTCTTTTAGGTAAGCCAAACACAGGTAAAAGCTCGATTTTAAATAGCATATTAGATTATGACAAGGCTATAGTTTCTTCAATTGCAGGAACAACTAGAGACGTTGTTGAAGGCGAAATTGACGTAAAAGGCGTTAGATTTAACCTTTACGATACTGCAGGAATTAGAGAGAGCCTTGATGAAATCGAGAGTGTTGGTATAAAGCGTTCAGAAAGTATTTTAAACGAAAGCGACGTTTGCGTTGTCGTGCTTGATGGTAGCAGACCATTAGATGACGACGATATAAACGTTTTAGAGCAAACAAAAGATAAAGAAAGAATTGTAGTAATAAATAAGAACGATTTAAATAGTAATCCGGAAATTAAAGGGGATATTTACGTTTCTGCAAAAACAGGGCTTAATATTGAACTTTTAAAAGAAGCTTTAGCTGATAGGGCGTTTGGTGGTAAAATTGACTTAAATGCAGACTTTTTGACAGAAGAAAGACATTTAAACGCTTTGCAAAGGGCTAGCAAGTCGCTGGGCGACGCTTTAAATGCGTTTAGCGTATCAACTGCAGATTTGTGTTCAATCGACGTTTTAGATGCGTGGAGTGCATTGGGCGAAGTTAGTGGCGCAACTGCAAGCGAACTCATCATTGATGAGATATTTAGTAAATTCTGTGTTGGTAAATAGGAGAGTTAATGATAAACTTAGATTTATATAGAGTATTTTATACAGTAGCAAAATGTGGTAGTTTAACAAAGGCATCTGAAGAGTTATATATCTCTCAACCTGCAGTTTCTCAGTCTATCAAAAACTTAGAATCACAGCTTGGTGGTAAACTTTTTAACCGTGTAAGCCGTGGTATGGAGTTGACTGAAACTGGTGGTAGACAAATTTTTGAAATAGTTGAAAGAGCGATTAAGCTCCTTGATTCTGCTGAATTAAAGTTTAAAGAAAGCAAGAATATTGCAACTGGCGTTTTAAAAATTTCTGCTGCAGACACATACGTTAAACACTTCCTTTTGAGATATATTAAAAAGTTTCACGAACTTTATCCTAACGTTGTTGTAACGTTTAAAGATGCTAACACTAAACAGACTATTGATAGAATTAAGTCACGCAAGGCAGACGTAGGTCTTGTAAACTTGCCAATTTATGATGCAGACGACGTTCTTTTAACAGGTCAAACGGGTGTTATCGAAGATATTTTCGTTGCTACTGAAAAATTCTCTGAACTTTTTGATTCTATTATTGATTTAAGAGATTTGCCTGATTATCCTATTATTATGCTTGATAGCACCACGTCAACGCATAAAGAAATTATGACGTTCTTTGGCAAACATGGTATAACAATTGCCCCTGAATTTGAAGCAGGAAGCGTTGAACTTGTAATTGAAATGGCTAAAAACGGAATGGGTATTGCATGCGTGCCACGTCGTTACGTATTGGAAGAACTTGCTAAAAAAGAGCTTTTTGAAATTAAGGTTAGCCCAGCTCTTCCAACTAGAGCAACAGGTGTTGTTTTAAATAAAGACGTTTCAACTCATAGTTTTGCAGTTAAAGAATTTATTAAGATATTGGACGTTGACCAATATAATCAAGGTAAATAATATTTTATATAAAAAGAGAGCCCACTTGGTCTACTACCTAGTGGGCTCTCTTTTTTGAAAAACGTCGTGCGTGGAATTATTTTCTTTTTCTTCTTAAGTCTTCGCCTTTAATTTTAATAAATACGCCGTGGCTTTTATCGTTTAATCTCGATAAAGTTCTGTCGCCGTATCTGTCTAAAAGCTGTTCTTGTTCTAAGTTTGTTGTAATGATATAAGGATTGCCTTTAGTCATACGTTCAGTAATAATCATTAAAAGATATTCTTCAGTAACGTTTTTATAAATAGGTTCGCTACCTAAATCATCAATAATTAACAGGTCACATTCAGTTAAAAGGTCTAAATAAATACCTTTATCATCAATTGGGGCAGTATGATATTTTAAAAGAATTGAGTTAAGTTCGCAAGCAGATATCAATATAACGTTAAAATCTCTAGAAATAAGCTCGTTTGCAATGCACTTTGCCAAGTAACTCTTACCCGTGCCAACGCTACCTGCAATAACTATATTTTTGTCGGTGTTAGGAAATTTGTCACAATAAGATTGCATTTTGCTATAAATCTTATCTAAATCGTTCAAATCTTTATAGCCTGCGCGCTTAAAAGAGTGCAATTTCTTCTTTTCAAGACCAAGCTCTTCTAAAGTCAATTTATGTAAAAGCTTTTTATAGCATTTACATCTTGTTCCATCTTCAAGTCTGCCATAGTCACGGCAAATATTGCATTCGTATTTGACTGCAAAATCCTTGTCTGAAAAACCAAGATTTTTCTTTATTTCGTTTAGAGTGTCTAAATAAACTTTAATTTGCGCTTTAAGTTGTGGAATAAGAGCGGTATTGCCCATATATTTTGCTTTGCTTAATTCAAATTTTGCAGAGTTGTATTTGTTATACGTGTCTAAATAATCTTTGTTGTTAAATAATTCTGCGCTTAAAATTTCGCTTTTTTCTTGTGCGTTTTTACGCTTTATAGAATATATTTTATCAATTTCGTAGGTAAGTCTATTACCGTGTGCCATATTTCACCTTAAAATTCTACGTCGTCAATATTATCTATTAAGTCGTCAAGTTCTTCTTTTGTATAGTTTTGTGACTTAAAGGCAGTAGATTTAGTAGTTTTTGTATTTGATTGAGTAGGAATACTGCTAATTGTAAATACGTTGCTATTTTTCCACTCAGAAAGTATTGCGTTTACGTATGCAAACGGATTGTTTTTGCCTGCAGAAAGGTTAACTGCTTCTTCAATCATTTCATCAGAAAATCTCCAATTTCTCCAAGTTTGAACGTTTTGTCTGTCAAAATCGGTTGGTTTTCTAGAAATGCCTGCAATTGCAAGCAATTTTTTAATAAATTCGTCGTCTTGAGTAGTAGATTTAATAAATTCTGCGATAGAATTTAAGGTTATAAGACCATTTTTATAAAGTTTATCTACAACTTCGTTCATGCCTTCTAACGTGCGCCTGTTTTTTCTAAAGCAATAGTTAGCAATAAAGATAAGCGAGTCTTCGTCATAGCCCTTATTTACCCAAGGGAATACGTAGTTTTCTACAACTGGGTCTATAACTTCGGTAAAGATAGAAAGCGCTTTGTTTACGTTGTAAGCAATTTCAGTAATTTTCTTTCTCTCTTTGTAGTAGCTGTCGATTTCTTCTGGCGCAAACTTTTTAGCGGAGTAAAGCGAACTGAGTTCTTTGTCTAGTTTAGCCGTTGATTTAACCTTGCTTTTTACGCATGCAGTAAGTATTGCGTTTTTAGAAAATTTCATTTCACTAGTCCACTTTTTAAATAAGTTAAGGTCTTCAATTTCAGGCTTTGAAGTTGGGCTAATAATATTGAAAATCTCATATAAATCCGCAGATTTTATAGTGTAGTCAGAAAGTTCCTTTTCTATTTTACTCTCAGTTGTAATACCCCTAGATGCAAAGTCGTTAGCAACCTTTAAAACGTATCTAAAGCTTATGCCTTTGCCCTTTAAATCAACGCAATATTTAATAATCATAAGCATAGCTTCAGGTTTTATAGAGTGCTCTTCCATAATAGAAAAATAAGCCGAAAATTCGTTTGTGGTAATCATTCTGTCAGGAATTAACACTTGTAACGCCTTATTAAAGCCTGTATATTTTTCAGGGTTAAATTTCTTTGGCTTTTTAGTTTCGATAGGTAAGTATCTAACTGCAAAAGGCTCTTCAGATAAAACGTTTAAAACGCCAAATTCTTCCCAAAATTTAAAGCAATTTCTAACTTCTTCAATAGGCAAATTTATGTTTTGAGCAAATTTATCAAGGGTTAATTCTTCATCTAAATTGCACGCGTAAAGACCGTAAAGATAAACCTTTACGGCATCGCCGGTTGCTATAGGTAAATACATATCTAAAAACTTATTGTCAACCGTAGTATTTGATTGTAAATTAAAATCTTTTGAAAACGTGCAAAACGACATAATTTCTCTCTTTGGCTTGATTTTGTTGTTAAAATATATTATTATATTATTATGAAAAAATCAAGATATTTTATCTTTAAATTTTCAAAACACAATATTTAGTGGTTGGGATTAAAGATAAGAACAATTGGCATTATGAAATTTTTACACACTTCAGATTTACATTTGGGCAAAAAATTAGATGGCATCTTGCGTTTAGACGAGCAAAAAGCCGCTTTAAATGAGATTTTATCAATTGGATTGCAAGAAAAGGTTGATATCGTGCTTATTGCGGGTGACGTTTACGATACTTTTATACCTTCTTCTGATGCTGAGAATATGTTTTTCGAAATGGTTGACCTTTTTTCGCAAAACGGCATCACGGTTGTTTGCATAAGTGGCAACCACGATGATGAAGATAGGCTATTGGCGTCTAAATTATTGGCGTCTAGAAGGGGTATTTATCTTTGCGGTAATGAAAACAACTTTGAAAATAGAGAATTTAACGGGGTAAGTCTTACTAGGTCTGGTAATAATTACGTCGTGTTTTCTAATGCAAAAGAAAGTGTTTTTATTGCAACCGTGCCATATTTTGGCGAAGCGCCTGTTGGCTATGCTATTGATAAAGAGCAATCGTTTGGCGATAGAGCAAAGCAAATTTTGGGCGAAATTTTCGCAAATAAGATGCAAAATGAAGTAGGTGTTTTATTAACTCATTTATTCGTGCTCGGTGGAAGCCGTAGCGATGGCGAAAGAGATATAGATTTGGGTGGAGTTAAGGTTTTATCCCCAGAAGCAATACCTACAGAAAGCGTTTATACTGCGCTAGGGCATTTGCATAAAAGACAGGTAATATCTGCCGAAAGAAACGTCGTATATTCAGGCTCGCCACTTCAGTATTCGTATGATGAAGTTGGATGCGAAAAATCTGTTACTGTTTTTGAGATTGCAGATAATCGTGTTCAAAACCTGCATGAAATAGAGTTGAAATCAGGTAAAAGGCTTGCTAAAATTAGTTGTTTAGGTATTGAAAACGCTAGCGAGCTTTTAGATAATAATTTAGAAAATTACGTTGATTTGACTATTATTTCTGACAGACCGTTAACCTTTGAAGAAACTGCAGAAATTAAGTCTAAATATTCAAACGTAACAAAAATTAAACTTGAACTTAATGGCAATTTTGAAAACGGCGCAGTAGTTGGTAGAAAGAATTTATCTGAAAAAGAGCTTTTTGTCGAGTTTTACAAATGCAAATTTGGTAGCGAGCCAGACGATGAGCTTTTGAGCGCGTATCTTGAAATTATGGCGGAGGAATAAGAGTTGAAACCCTTAAAACTTGTTATAGAAGGAATAAGAAGCTTTTCCGAAAAGGTAGAAATAGATTTTGAAGCCGTTTCAAAAAACGGTCTTTTTGGCATATTTGGGTCAACGGGTAGTGGTAAAAGCACTATTTTAGATTCTGTTATCATCGCTTTATACGGCGATATTAGTGGGCATAAAATGGTTGACCTTATAAGCGCAAGATGTAAACACGCTTACGTTGGCTTAAGTTTTGAGATTTGTTACAAAAATTCTAGGCGAAGCTATTTTGTCGAGCGAACGTTTAAGCTCAAAAAAGATGGTAGTTATTCAGGCGCAATTGCATTTCTATACGAAACTACGGTTGGCGCAAACGTTGTTTTAGCATCACAAACAAACGAAGTAAATAGACTTATTGAAGAGATACTTGGGCTTGGGCAAAATGAGTTTACCAAGTGTATAATTTTACCGCAAGGGGAGTTTTCTCAGTTTGTAAAAGCATCTAAAGCAGATAGGGTTAAGATAATCGAGAAGTTGTTTTCTCTAGAGAGATTTGGCGAACGTTTTAATGAAAAGTTAAAGAGTAAATTAAATGATATAAAACGCGACGTTTCTATGAAAGAAGAAGCGTTGAAATATTACGAAGAAGATACTAAAGAAGCCTTAGAAAATGCCGAAAAAACTGCTCAAGAAACAGAGAATTTGCTTGCTATAGAGAACGAAAAACTTTTAAAAATTACCGATTATATCGACAAAAATCAATATTTTTATAATTTGTCAAAACAACTTGATAACGATAGACAAAAACTTGAAAATTTAAGTCTACAACTAGAAGAAATTAAAGAGCTTAAAGATAAGGTTTGCCTTTATGATAAGGCTGTAGAGATTAGCCAAGAAGGCGAAAAGCTAGGCAAGCTTTTTAATGAAGTAAGCACGTTTGAAGATGATATAAAAAGCCTAATGGCAAAGCTTTCTAATGCCGAAATTGAATACTCATTGCGCACGGAAGAATATTCTAGGTTAGATGATATAAAAGCAGAGAGAAGGGCTTTAGAAGAGAAGAAAGAACTTCTTTTAAGCTCGCAAGGCGAAGTGAATAGGTATAACGAGTTAAAGTCGCTTATAAAGACTTGTGGTGCAAACGTAAACTCTATAACCAGCGAATTGGCAATAAATAAGCAAAACCTTCAAAATTTAACCGACACTGAAGAGAAATTAGTCGCAAACAGCAAAGAAATTGAAGAAAAAATAAAAGCAGGTGACTTGCTTTTAGCTATCGGTGGCGTTGCTCTAAAAGGTGAATATGAAAGTCAAGTTGAATATTTTACTGCTCAAAGCGAAAAGGTTAAAGAATATTCTAACTGTGGCGAGCTTTACGATTACGTTGTAGATGAGTTTAGCGCTAAGGCAAACGAATATAAAGAAAAGATAGAAAGTTTAAATTTGCAGAATGGCGATTCGCTTGAAGACGCGATGGAGCAATATAAAAAAGTAATGCAACTTAAAAGGCAGATTGAAGAAGATTTGAGAAGTTGCTCTATGAAAAAAGCACGAGCAGAAGAACTTTGTTTAAGCCTTGCTCAAACGCTTGAAAATAAGCAAAAAGAGCTTGAAAATTTACGAAACGAGAGTGATTTATTAAACGTAAAACTTTTAAAAATCGTTGATAATATCGAAAGTTTTGAAAACAATATTATTTTTATTAACGACAAGGCTTTAAGTTTGTTAAAAAAAGAAGAAACCATTATAAGTAACTATTTAGTTGCAAAAGAAAATCTTGCAAACGCACAGTTTAATTTAAAAACGAAAGAAGTTGAAAAGGCATCTGTTGAAAAACAAATTGCAGAGCAAAACGGCGTTGTTTGTAAAATGCTTTTAACGGAAATTCCAAGCGTAGAGTTTGCTTTAAAGATAAAGAGCGACGTAGGCGATGCAACTCTTATGAAAGAGCGAATTTCTAATTTTGACAAAGATTTTGAGTTCTATCAAAAGTCTGTTGACAGAATGACTGCCGAGCTTATAAACGCTGGGTTTGATTTAGAAAATTACAAAAAATCTTTGCTTGAAAAGCAGACTATTGTAGATAGTTGCGAAATTTTAAAAGAAAATTTAATAAATTATCAAAATAATGTTAAAAAATTGTCGCAAAATTTTAATAAAAGGTGTATAATAGAAAAAGAGTATGCGCACTTGCGCGCTCGCGAAAGCGTATACACGCGTCTAGCAGATGCAGTTTCGAGAAGAGCGTTTTCTGAATTTATATCGGCAGAGTTTTTGTCTGACGTTGCAAGGTCGGCAAGAAAAACCCTTTTAGAATTAACGGGTGGTAAGTATGACGTTACCTATAAAGATTCGCTTGACGGTGCAAAAGACGGGTTTTATATTTTAGATAATCTAAACGGTGGAATGGAAAGACCCGTATCATCACTTTCAGGTGGAGAAACCTTCCTTGTGTCACTTTCTTTGGCGTTAGCGCTCTCTGCAGGTATTTATGCAGGCTCAGATAGACCTATGGAATTTTTCTTCCTTGACGAAGGCTTTGGCACGTTAGATGAAAATTTAATCGAAGTCGTTTTAGATAGTTTGGAAAAGCTAAGAAATAAAAACTTCTCAATTGGCTTAATCTCTCACTTGTCTGAAATGAAGAGTAGAATAGACAGTAAAATTACAGTTTTACCATCAAATGAAGTTCGTGGCTCTAGGGTGCAAATTTCAAACGTGGTATAAATTAATATGGTTGGTGCTTTATGGACGTTATTAACGAATCAGAAAAACAATTTAATAGTATTTTAACCAAGAATACGCTTTGGGCAGATTTTGACGTTAGTAAGTCTTTGCAACCAAGTAAAATCAACGAAGTGCGTTACGACGGTATAACGTATGCAGAGTATTTCTTTTCTGGTAGAGACGTAAACGGCGAAAGAGTTCGTATTTTCGGTATGTTGGCAACTCCAGACGACGTAAAGTCTTACAATGCAATTTTATATTTGCCAGACGTATCTGAAAGCCCAAGCTTTGATATGATTATGGAATATGCAAAAATGGGTTACGCTGTTTTTGCAGTTGACCTTTGCGGAAAAACTGATAGCGATAAAAAGTGTACGTCTTATCCAGATGCAATTTCTTATGCTAATTATTATCAAAGAGAAAGGCATATGGACTACGTAGACGACACGGCGTATCAAACTTCGTGGTATGAGTGGGCAAGCGTTGGTAGATATGCAATATCTTTCTTGGCATCTCAGCCCAAAGTAAAAAATATTGGTGTTATAGGTGTAAAGCACGGCTCGAACGTTGCTTGGCAATTAGCCGCAACAGACGATAGAATTGCTTGTTCGATTATGTTGTTTGGCGCAGGGTGGTATGCGTATAAAGGGCACTTTAAGTTTGATGACGATAGCGAAGGTCTTAAAATTACCGACGAGAGAAGAAAGTTTATTGCTGCGTTAGAAGCGCATGCGTATGCTCAAGACGCAAAATGTCCTATACTTTTCCTTTCTTCGACAAACAACGACTCCTTTGATTTTGACAGAAGTTTTGATACTCTTTTTAGAATACCTGACAAAACTGATAGCTATTTTAATTTTGCCCCAGGCTATAACGAGTATTTGGATAATTTTTGCAAAAAAGACGTTGAACTTTTCTTAAAAAAATATTTAAACGATAAAAACACGTATTTTCCAGAGCCTCCAACTCTTAAGGTTGAGCAAGACGGCAGATACGTAACTGTTAAAATAAGCGCGGACGATAGCGAAAACGTAACGTCAACTAAGGTGTTTATCAACGAAGGCGTAGTAGACCCAGCTCTTAGAAACTGGATGCCTTGCGAGCAATCTCAACAAGATAGTGATGAGTATGAATACGTTTTAACTGGTGAATCTACAAAAGTTTTCGTATTTGCAACGGTAAAATACAAATCTGGAGTTACCATTTCTTCTAAGCTCGTTTGTTTAAAAGCTAGTCCAACACACTCGAAAAGGTCTGGCATAGTTTACTCTAGTAAAGAAGGATTAGACGGTATTGCTTTCTACGATAAAAATGCAACGAGAGAAAATATTTTTGCAGGTCCTGAGCAATTTATTAAGCTCGTTAAGGGTGCAGGCGATATTTTTGGCGCGTATTCAGAATGTGGTTTGATAAGCTATAAATTTGGAGAGCCCGGTTGTATTGTTGACTCGAATTCAATTATTAAACTCGACGTTTATACAAGAGAATTCTGTAGTTTGAGATTGATATTTATGCAAAAGACCCCTAACGGAGTAGTTGAGTATTGCTATTCAACGGAATTTAAAGCTAACGTTGGATGGAAGAATTTGGCAGTTAGAGTTTCTGATTTTAAAACTGCCGACGGTATGGGTATTAGAAATTTTGAAGGAATTTACGCGCTTAGAATTGAAGGCGATGGTAAATTTGCAGTTAACAATATTCTTTTAATTTAGGGGTTTTCATGGTTAATGTTAAACTGACTAGAATGGCTTTACTTGGTGAAGAAGAAAAACCGAAGCCTATAATTCTAGACATCTTAATAATATTTTTGCTAGTTTTCATGATGGCAAATATAACCATACAATCAATTTGGCTTGCTCCAGTTAAGGTTTCGGGCGACTCAATGAACGTAACCTTAAACGACGGCGACTGGTTGGTTATGAGTATGCGTAGAGAACCCAAACACGGTGACGTAGTTGTATTTGCTAGAAGTGAAACGGTAAATTATATAAAGAGAGTAATTGCGCTTGAAGGCGATGAACTTTACGGCGATGAAGACGGTATTCATTTAAAGAAAAAGGGTAGTAGCGAGTGGGTGATAATTAGCGACGAGCACGCATACTATTCGAAAAGAGAAAATGGTGGCAGTTCACTATCCTATACAATCATACCACCAACAAAAGTCGGTAAGGGTGAAATGTTTGTTTTAGGAGATAATCGAAACGATAGCACGGATAGTAGGGACAAGTCCGTTGGGCTTGTAAAAACGTCTTCAATTTTAGGCGTAGTTCCAGAGTGGGCTATCAAGCATAGGGATAAATATTCCGGTTATTTACAATTTGTAGAAAAGGTTAGCGATTGGTTGGGTAGAGTATTCAACAAGTAATTGCAACTTTAAAATATTTAATAAATTTTTGCGAGAAATCGCGTTTAGGAGATTTTATGTTAAAAATTAAACTTACATCAGACAGTACCTGTGATCTTCCACAGGAATTTATCGAAAAGCACGACATTGCAATTTGTCCAATAGCTATTCTTCTTGGTTTAGATGAATACCACGACACGGTTGATATCGATGCAAACAAGGTTTTAGATTACGTTAAAGAGACAGGTACTCTTCCTAAGACTGCGGCAACTTCTATCGACGCATATAAGGAGTTTTTTGCACAATTTACAAACGAAGGCTATACTGTAATCCACTTTAACATTTCATCAAAGTCTTCATCTTGCAACAACAATGCGTCTGTTGCGGCAAAAGATATGGAAAACGTTTACGTTATTGATAGTTATTCTTTATCTACAGGTCAAGGTATACAAATTTTAAGGGCTGCAAAGCTTATTGAAGAAGGTAAAACTGCTCAAGAAATCGTTGATGCTATCAATGCTGAAAGAGAAAAAGTTCAAATTTCCTTCGTTGTTGATAAACTTGATTTTCTTGCAAAGGGTGGTAGATGTAACGCTGCAAAGGCATTAGCAGCAAGCGTTTTAAAAATTCACCCATCTATCGTTATGAGTGACGGAACTTTAGGTCAAGGTAAGAAATATATGGGTAATTTAGCAAGGGGTTGCACTCAATACGTAAAAGATTTAGCGACAGAATTTAAAAACTATGATGAGTCAATTTGTTTTATAACCCATAGCCCATCAGACCAAGCAATCGTTGATATCGTTACTGAAAAGGTTAAAGAATACTTTAAATTCGACCAAGTTGTTGATGCAACGGCAGGTAGCACGGTAACAAGCCATTGCGGACCTAACACAATAGGCGTAATTTTCTACACAAAATAATTATGATTAACGTTTACAAGCAAGAAGACTATGAAAATGCGCTAAAACTTAAGAAAAAGCTCTTAAAATTATATTTTTTAGGTCTTAGTGTTTTCGTAGCCATTATGGCAGTATTTTTTACACTTTACATAAGGCTTCCATATCCAACCTTACAAAGTGTAAAGTTTAAGAGCGATTTATATTTAGTAATAAACTGTGTTTTAACGGCTATTGCAATTATACTTTCATTTATATATCTTGGCATACCTTACAAAAGAGCTAGGGCTTATTTTAGGCTTTTAGATGACATTAAAATTGGTCAAAAGGTTAAAAACGTAAGCACGTTTTTGCAAAATGATGAAAGTGTAACTGAAGTGGGAAACGTGGATTTTCACACTATGGTTGTGCTTGAGTGGTCTGAAAAAACTCAAGAGTTTATGCGTAGACACGTTTTAGTTGATAAAGAAAAGCCGATGCCACAGTTTAAAAACGGCGACATAATATCATACGTAACACACGCAAACGTTTTACTCTCTTATGGGCTTAAGAGTGAAGAAGACGTTTTTGAAGAATTAGAAGAAAAAGGAGAAAAATAATGGCAAAATTAAGAAGTGAAGTAGGCGAAAACTTAAAATGGCGTCTTACGGATATATTTAGTAGTGATGAAGAGTTTAAAGCCCTTTTAAAAGACGTAGAAGGCAGATTAGACTTTGCAAAATACGAAGGCAAGCTTTCTGATGAAGCAACTCTTTTAAAGTGCTTAAAAGAACTTGATAAGGTTGATTACGATATCGAAAAACTCGCAGTTTACGCACATATGAAAAAGGACCTTGATACGAGAGATTCCGAAGCCAACGCGTTAAACTCAATGGTTAGCAACCTTTTTGTAAAATACGCATCTGGTCTTTCTTTCATGACTCCAGAACTCACGTCGCTTTCAGACGAAAAATTGAACGCAATTATTGCAAACCCTGATTTTGCAGATTACGATTATCAACTTAAGGGAATTTTAAAGACAAAGCCACACGTGTTATCTAAAGAAAGCGAGACTATTCTTGCTATGGGCGGACAAGTTTTTGGTGGATTTAGCGATATTTTCACTATGATTGATAATGCAGATATGCCTTTCCCTGAAATTGAAATCGATGGTAAAATGGTTAAGGTTACTCACGGAACGTATGGTCTTTTACTTCAATCTGATAAGAGAGAAGTTAGAGAAAAGGCTTTTAAGGCATACTACAAGGCTTATATTTCGTTGATTAACACCATCGCTGCAACTTATATTGGAAACGTTAATAAAGACGTATTTATGGCTAGAGCTAGAAAATACGATAGTTGCCTTGCAAAAGCATTATCTGGCGAAGACGTAGAGCCACAGGTTTACGAAAACCTTTTAGAGAGCATTAACGAAGCTCTTCCACTCGTTCACAGATACGTTAAAGATAGAAAAGACATTTTAGGCGTTGATGAGCTCCATATGTATGATATCTATACGCCACTTGTGGAAAATGCCGATATTAAGCTTGATTACGAAGATGCATTTAAGCTCGTTAAAGAAGGTCTTACTCCACTTGGCGAAGAATACGGCAAGCTTTTACAAGACGCTCACGACAACGGTTGGATAGACGTTGAAGAAACTGAAGGTAAGAGAAGTGGCGCATATAGCACTAGTGTTTACGCTCTTCCACATCCATTCGTTCTTTTGAACTATCAACCAACAACACACGACGTATTTACTCTTGCTCACGAGCTTGGACACGCTATGCACTCATATAAGTCTGAAAGAGCGCAATGTCAAGCAAAAGCAAGCTACAAGATTTTCGTTGCTGAAGTAGCATCTACAGTAAACGAAGTTCTTCTTTTAAAGCATCTTCTTAAAAAGACCGAAGACAAGAAGTTGAAGAAGTATCTTCTTTCTTACTATATGGATATGATTAGAACTACTGCATTCCGTCAAACGATGTTTGCAGAGTTCGAATATATTGCTCATAACGCTGCTGAAAAGGGTATTCCACTCACTAAAAACTGGCTTAGCGAGCAATATCTTAACCTTAATAAGAAATATTACGGTAAAGATATTATTTCTGATGATGAAATTGCTTACGAGTGGGCAAGAATTCCACATTTTTATAGAGCGTTCTACGTTTATAAATACGCAACTGGTATTATAAGCGCAATTTCAATTGCAGAAAGAATTTATAACGAAGGCGAAAAAGCAGTTGAAGACTACTTCAAGTTCTTATCGTCTGGTGGTAGTGATAGCCCTGTTGAACTTTTAAAGCTTGCAGGTGTTGACCTTACTAAAAAGGACGCTTTCAAGTCTGCAATGAAATCTTTTGAAGAAGCATTAGAAGAGTTTGAAAATTTATAAAATTATTTAATAAAATTACTTAAGGTGCATTATGCAACAACAGTTAAAAACAACAAATGCAATGCCATACAATCTTGAAGCTGAGCAATCTGTTTTGGGCTCAATTTTGATTGATATGGAGTATCAATATGAAATAATGTCTAGGCTCAAAGAAAGGGATTTTTATCTTGAGTCACATAAGCTTATTTTTGATGCTATGTATTCAATAATCAATAAGAATAAGCCTATCGACCTTGTTACCCTTTCCGACGCTATGGAAAAGTCTGCAACGCTTGATAAGGCTGGTGGTATAGAATATCTTACCGATCTTGCGAGAATAACTCCGTCGGCGGCAAACTACGAATACTATCTTGATATCGTAAAGAGAGATAGCACGCTCCGCCGTCTTATAAGAAGTGCAGAAGAAATAATCAAAAACTGTAAAAATTCTACCGACTATAATAGGTCTGTATCTTTTGCAGAGAAGAGCATTTACGATATTTCTGAAGAGCTTGATAGTTCAACCTTAACGAACATCAACGTTTCATTTAACGAAATATTAGATAAGTTTGAGAATATACAAAAGGACAAGAACTACCTTCAAGGCTTAAAAACTGGTTTTACAGGTTTGGATAACTTAACTAACGGCTTTAAACCTGGTAACCTTATTATTTTGGCTGCTCGTCCATCTATCGGTAAATCTACGCTTGCTATGAATATTGTAGAAAACGTAGCTTTAAGAGAAAATGCAGTTTGCGCAGTTTTCGCGCTTGAAATGACAAACGCCGAACTTGCTCAAAGAGTTCTTTGTTCGGTTTCTAGTGTTTCTAACCAAGATGCGTTAAAGGGTAAGTTAGAAGATGAAGATTGGCATAAGCTTTGGGGTGCAAAAAAGGTTTTAGACCCTACAAATATTTACGTTGACGATACGTCAATGACAACTTGTCCTGAAATTCTTTCTAAGTGTAGAAGATTGAAGAGCAGACTTGGTAGGCTTGACCTTATCGTAGTCGACCATATTCAACTTATGAATGCAGTTAAATCAAGCGATAGCCGTCAACAAGAAATTACTGAAATTTCGCGTGGGCTTAAGATGATTGCAAAAGAGCTTGACGTTCCTGTTTTAGCGCTTTCACAGTTATCACGTTTAGTAACGGGCAGAAAAGGTCAAAGACCTGTTCTTTCAGACCTTCGTGAATCGGGCGCTATCGAGCAAGATGCAGATATTGTTATGTTTATTCATAGACCTGACCTTGCTGCAGAAGAAAAGGAATTAGAGCAAGGCAAAGTTAAAAAGAACGTTGCAGAGATTATTCTTGCTAAAAACAGAGCAGGCGCTTGCGAAACGTTCGAGCTTATCTTCAAAGGCGAAAGGTCAAAGTTTATCAACCCACCGCCAAACTTTGTCAACGATATTCAAATTGCTCCAACAAAAGCTGAAAAAGAAGCTTATAAAAAGGCTCAAGAGATTGAAGACGATTACGTTCCGCCAGAGCCACCACCAGAAGAAATGGATGATATCTTTTAATTGAAATGGACACAAAAGTTTTAAAAATTGACGATAAATCCTTAAATTTTGCAAAAGATTTGATTTTGAGTGGAGAAGTTGTTGGTTTTCCTACAGAAACCGTTTACGGCTTAGGTGGTATTGCTTATAAAGACGACACGGTTAAAAAGATTTTTATTGCAAAGGGTAGACCGCAAGATAATCCGCTTATAGTTCACGTGCACGATGGCTACGACGTAGACAAGCTCGTTTTAGTCGAATACGATTACGTTTATAAGCTTAGAGAAGCCTTTACGCCAGGTCCACTCACTATGGTTTATAAAAGCAAGGGAGTTGTAAGTCCAGTTGCAACGTGTGGGCTTGACACGGTAGGTATTAGAATTCCTAAGCACGAAGGAGCTCAAAGGTTTTTAAAGGCCGTTGACGTTCCTATCGCAGCGCCGTCTGCAAACGCATCAAAGCATACAAGTCCTGTTACGGCTATGCACGTTTTTGAAGATTTGCAGGGTAAAATTCCACTTATTTTAGACGGTGGAATGTGTGAAGGTGGCATAGAGAGCACGGTTTTAGACGTTACAACAGATACACCTATAATCTTAAGAAGTGGTTTAGTTACTGCAGAAATGATTAAGGCAGTCGTTGGAAAATGTGAGTATTCGCAAAATACTTTACAAGATAAGGTAAGAGCGCCTGGCATGAAATATCAGCACTATACTCCTAAATGTCAAACTGCACTCTTTAGACGTGACGAAATTGAAAAAGCCAAAGATTTTTGCAAAAAAAATAGAGAGCAAGGCTTAAGGGTTGTTTATATGTGTGACAATGCTATTGCTAACGCGCTAAACGATAAATGCTTAAACTTGGGTGCAAACGCGAACGAAATAGCTCACAATTTATATGATGCTCTGCACAAAGCAGAGAGTGTTGCAGACGTTCTTATAGCGTTTGACGTCGAAACAGGTAGTGACGTTGACGTTGGAATTATGAATAGGCTTACAAAAGCATGCCGAAGAATATAAAGGAGAAAAAATGAAAATAGCAATTGGTAACGACCATGCAGGCATTAACTTAAAGCCTGTTTTGGTAGAATATTTAACTAAAAACGGATATGAATTTAAAGATTTTGGCACGTATACAACTGATTCTTGTAACTACGCTGAATATGGCGCTAAGGTAGCAGAAGCAGTAGCAAGTGGCGAATACGACAGGGGCATTTTAATTTGTGGAACAGGTATTGGTATGAGTATCGTAGCAAATAAAGTTCCAGGTATTAGGTGCGCTCATTGCCACGATACTTTCTCTGCAAAGGCTACAAGACTTCACAATGATTCTAACGTTATTGCTTTTGGCGAAAGAGTAATATCGGCAGAGCTTATGCTTGAAATAGTAGAACTTTTCTTAACAACTGAGTTTGAAGGTGGAAGACATATAGCTCGTTTAAATACTATTAAAGAAATTGAAAATAAATATTCAAAATAAAAACATACTTAAGGAGAAAATTATGAGTAAAGTACACATTCTTAACCATCCACTTATTCAACACAAGATTACAATGATGAGAAGAAAAGAAACAACAACTAAGGATTTCCGTGAACTTGCAAACGAAATATCTCTTTTAATGGCATATGAAGTTACTAGAGATTTACCACTTGAAGACGTTGAAATAGAAACGCCTATTTGTAAAACAGTTACAAAGCAAGTTGCAGGTAGAAGTATTGGCGTTGTTCCTATTTTAAGAGCTGGTCTTGGTATGGTAGACGGCATTTTAACGCTTGTTCCAAACGCAAAAGTTGGGCACGTTGGTCTTTATAGAGATCCAGAAACTCATCAACCAGTTGAATATTACTGCAAATTACCTGTTGATGCCGAGGAGAGAACTTTAATTGTTGTTGACCCTATGCTTGCTACAGGTGGTAGCGCCGTTGCTGCAATTCAATTCCTTAAAGATAGGGGTTGTAAAGATATTAAGCTTATGAACCTTTTAGCAGCTCCAGAAGGCGTAAAGGCCGTTACTGACGCTCATCCAGACGTTGAAGTTTATATAGCAGCGTTAGACGAAAAACTTAATGATCACGCTTATATCGTTCCAGGTCTTGGAGATGCAGGGGATAGACTTTTCGGCACGAAATAAAGGCTTATATACTTCGCACACCTTCGTTAACTGTTTCGCTCTCAAAACCTTGGTGACCAACAAGGTCTACCAAGTCTTTTCGGGCTCACGAGCCTTGGTGTGCTCGCATCTAAACCTTTATTTACAATAGTAATCAGTCGTTTTGGGTGATAATACACTAAGGTAATAGTTGAAAATATAAACAAGTGAGGCAAAAAATATGCAAAAAGTTAGAAAAGCAGTTATACCAGTAGCAGGCTATGGCACAAGATTTTTACCCTTTACAAAGGCTGTTCCAAAGCCAATGTTACCTATTTTAAATAAACCTGCGCTTCAAGTAATTGCAGAAGAAGTTGTAAATAGTGGTATAACTGATATTCTCTTTATAGTTGGTTATAAAAAAGATATACTTGAAAGTCATTTCCAAAAGGCAGAAGAGCTTGAAAATATGCTCGAAAGCAAGGGTAAATTCGACTTTTTAAAAGACGTTCAATACCCAACCGGTATGGCTAATATAAAATGCGTTGTTCAAGAAGTTCAAAACGGAACGGCAAGCGCTGTTGCCCTTGCTGAAGAGTTCGTTGGCGGAGAGCCTTTTGCCGTTTTATTTGGCGACGACGTAATGTATCACGAAGGCAGACCTGTTATTGGTCAGCTTATCGATTTATACGAGAAATATGAAAAGACGGTTTTAGGCTGTAAGAGAGTTGGATTTGAAGACGTTTGCAAGTATGCGTCAGTTGAGTTTGACAAGGTGCTTGAAGACGACGTTTATAATATGACAAAAGTTACAGAAAAGCCTAAAAAGGGCGAAGCAAAGAGCGATTTGTCACCACTTGGCAGATATGTTTGTTCGCCAAAAATATTCGATATCATAAGGGATTTAGAGCCAGGAGCAAACGGCGAATATCAATTTACTGACGCTTTAGATATCGAAGCTCATTTAAACGGTGCGCTTGCTTACGTTTTTAAGGGCACAAGATACGATATGGGCGATAGATTTGGTTATCTTAAAGCAAATATCGAATATGGTCTTAGAGATGAAGAATTAAGCGCAAAATTAAAGGAATATTTGAAGGAACTCGTTAAATAAATTTATGAAAAACATTCAATTCACCGAGGGTGTGTTTTCGGCTATTCAAAACGCTAAAAACTTATCGTATAAATATAAGATAAAATACGTTGGCTCAGAGCACATATTATACGGACTTTTAACTTTGCCCAAATGCGAAGCGTGTAAATGCCTTGCAAAGTATGGCGTTGAGTTAAAATGTTATTTTGAAATATTAAAGAAAACGTTTAATTATAAGTCCGATCTCGGTGATTTTACACCAGAAGCAAAGGGCGTAATAGATGAAGCAGGCAAAATATCTAATAATTCTCAAGTAGGCTACGTTTCTACAGAGCATCTTTTACTTGCAATACTTCGAAGAAAAGAGTGTAAAGCGGCTATATTGCTTAAGCATATAGGCGTAGATTACGATGCTATTTGCCAAGAGCTTACTGATAAGGTGTTTAAGCTTTCTCAAAAAGAAGAGGTAGATGGCGAAGAAGAAGGCTCGCAACCAAACTACGTTCCATCGATTTCGAGCGAAAGTCCACTCAATAAATTCGGCTACGACTTAACTGCTAAAGCTAGAGCAGGCAAGTTAGACCCAGTTATAGGCAGAGATAAAGAAATTGAGCGTATTATTCAATCACTTTCACGTCGCACAAAAAATAGCCCTGTTCTCATTGGTGAGCCGGGCGTTGGTAAAAGTGCCGTGGTAGAAGGGCTAGCCCTTCAAATAGCGATGGGACAAGTGCCAGATACGCTTAGAAATAAAATTATTTTCTCAATAAATTTATCTGGGCTTTTAGCGGGAACAAAATTCCGTGGCGAATTTGAAGAGAGATTTCAAGAAGCTATATCCTACGTTCAAAACGAAGGTAATATAATATTGTTTATAGATGAAATTCACAATATTATGGGTGCTGGCAACAGCGGTGATGGAAATATGGACCTTGCGGATATGTTAAAACCAATGCTTGCAAGGGGAGAGATTCAAACTATTGGCGCTACAACTATAGACGAATATAGACGTTACATAGAGCCTGATTCTGCCATGGAAAGAAGATTTCAACCGATTATGGTTGACGCTCCATCTCCAGAAAGCGCAATTCTTATTTTAAAGGGTTTAAAAGATAAGTTTGAAGCACACCATAGTGTTATAATAACTGACGGCGCAATAAAGGCTGCAGTTTATCTTTCAGATAGGTATATTACCGATAAAAATTTACCAGATAAGGCTATAGACCTTATTGATGAAGCTGCTGCAAAGGTAAATTTAAAGGTTAGAAGTATGCCAAACGAATACTCGTCAAAGCTTCAACAAATTTTGAATATGTCTAACGAAAGAGAATATCATAAGCGTGTAGGCAATGATGAGCAGGCGTTGATTTTACAAGATAAAATAAACAAATTGCAAGATGAAATTGATGAAATTGAAGATAAAATGATAGAAACTAGAAGTTCGTCAATTCCATCTATTAAAGAAAACGACGTTGCAGAAGTTATTTCTGAAATTACAAGAATTCCACTTACAAGACTTACTGCAAGCGAAAGTGAAAAGCTTATGAGCCTTGAAGACGACCTTAGAGATAGAGTTATAGGGCAAGATAATGCAGTAACAACCGTTGCAAGGGCTATAAAAAGGGCTAGAGCAAGCATAAAAGACCCAGATAGACCAATCGGCTCGTTTATTTTCGTTGGTCCTACAGGCGTTGGTAAAACCGAGCTTTCAAAAGCAATAGCAAACGTTGTATTTGGCGACGAGTCTAGTTTAATTCGTATAGATATGAGCGAATATATGGAAAAAAGCGCTATTTCTAAACTCATCGGCGCTCCACCGGGGCTTGTTGGCTACGAAGAAGCAGGCGTTTTAAGCGAAAAGGTTAAGCGTAAGCCATATTCCGTTGTTTTATTTGATGAAATAGAAAAGGCTCATCCAGAAATTTTCAACTTAATGCTTCAAATTTTAGATGAAGGCAGGCTTACCGATAATAAGGGTAAACTTATTAACTTTAAAAATACTATAATCATTTTGACTTCTAACGTAGGCGCAAATTTATCAGCTCAAAAACCTGCGTTTGGTTTTGCTTCTTTAGAGAGAGAAGAAGATGATTTAAGAGATAGAATTTCGGATGCTTTAAAGAAAAAGTTTAGTCCAGAATTCTTAAACAGATTAGATGATATAGTAATTTTTAAGCCACTTTCTAAAGAAGATTGTTCAAAAATTGCAGATATTTTACTAGAAAAGCTTAAAAAGCGCCTTTTAGAAAGAGATATTAAATTGACCATTGCGGCATCTGCATCAGACGTTATAATAAACGAAGGTTACGATGAAATTTACGGTGCAAGACCACTTAGAAGGGCTATTCAAAGAAGAATAGAAGATATGCTTTCTGAAGAGATAATTCAAGGTAAAATATCTAATGGCGATAGGGTGACTATCTATGCCGACGACGGTAGAATTCGCTACGTAAAAAAGTGAGGTAAAGATGGATATTGGGGTATCAACAGCAACCTTTTTTATGCGTAGATATAACGAAGATTCTATTTCGATAATAAAGGGTTTAGGTGGTAACACTTGCGAAGTTTTTTTGGAGTGTCCGTCGGAATATACTGAAAGTTACGGCAAGCTTTTGCTTGAGAAAAAGGGTGACCTTAAAGTGCATTCTATGCACGCCGTAACTATGAATTACGAAACCGAGCTTTTCAATTCTTTTGATAGAGCGTATAACGATGCGCTTAAAAGTTTTGCAGGAGTTTTAACTATTGGCAAGATGCTTGGCGCAGGGTTTTACACTATGCACGGTAGAGCAAGAATTAAAAAGGGCGCTAACTACGATAATTACGAGAGAAACGGCAAAAGATTAGAAGAACTCTGCGATTTTGCAAGAAATTATGATATTCAAATATGTCTAGAAAACGTTGCTTGGTCGCTTTGTAACCGCCCAGAATACTTTAAAGAGATAGTTAAATACGCTCCAAGTATTTGCGCTACGCTCGACGTAAAGCAAGCAAGAGTTTCGGGTTATGATTATAGAGAATATCTATCTTCAATGAACAGTAGAATTAAAACCATTCATTTGTCGGACGTTGATAATGCTGGGCATATAAGATTGCCGGGAAAAGGCAATTTTGATTTTGAAGAACTTTTTAAAAGGTTAAAAGACGTCGGCTTTGACGGCGATATGATAATTGAAGTTTATAAAGATGATTACGGCGCAGAGAGCGAAATAACTGAAAGCCTAGATTATCTTAATAATATTAAAGAAAAAATTTTTTAATTTGGAGGAGTGTATGTCAAAACGTTACTTAAACAGAGAGTGGAGAAACTCAATGAGAATTCGCCTTGATTACAACAATATGATGAGCGAGTTCGTTGGCGAAAAGGAAGGCTTTACTCTTAAAATGATTAATGCTGAAAGAAGCAAAGCACTTTCTGCGCTTGAAAAGGTTAAAAACAATAGGGGCAAGGGTTGGTTCGGTTGGATGGATCTTCCTTTCAATCAAGCAGATATAGTAAAAGATATTAATGAAACAGCTAAAAAGATTAGAAAAACAGCTAAAAACTTCGTTGTTTTAGGTATTGGTGGTAGCGCGTTAGGTCCTATAGCAGTTTTCCAAGCTCTTTGTCATCTTCACTATAACGACCTTCCAAGCAGGGTAAGAAAAGGTCCTAAATTCTACGTAGAAGACAACGTTGACCCAGAGAGAATGAGAGCTCTTTTAGACGTTATCAACGTTGAAGAAACGGTATTTAACGTTATCACAAAGAGTGGTTCAACGTCTGAAACAATGACTCAATACCTTATCATTTACGATCTTTTAAAGCAAAAGCTCGGCGATAAGGCAAAAGACCATATTATTGCTACAACTTCTTCAAATGCAGGCAATTTAATTAAATTAGCAAAATCTGAAAACTTTAAAACTTTCTATATTCCAGACGGCGTTGGCGGTAGATTTTCCGAGCTTTGTCCAGTAGGTCTTTTACCTGCAGCTGTTCTTGGTATTGATATTGGCGAAATGCTTGCAGGCGCTGCTTATATGGATAAGCTTTGCATGAACACTTCATTCTACAAAAACCCTGCGCTTGTAAATGCAACGCTCCAGTATATTGCAATGAAGAAAGGCAAGAACATTTCCGTTATGATGCCTTATGCAGACGGATTAAAGTTTATTGCAGACTGGTATTGTCAGCTTTGGGCAGAATCTCTCGGTAAAGAAGTTGATAATAACGGCAACCTTGTAAACGCAGGTCAAACCCCTGTAAAATCACTTGGCGTTACCGACCAACATAGCCAAGTTCAACTCTATACAGAAGGTCCTTTTGATAAGGTAATTACCTTCCTTGCAGTTGATAGATATAGAGAAGAAGTAGTTATTTCTGACGGTTGTCACGACATTCCAGACGTTCATTTCCTTTGTGGACATACAATGAACGAACTTATTGATGCAGAAAGGTCTGCAACTGAATACGCTTTAACTACAAAAGAAAGACTTAACCATACTATTTATCTTCCAGAAATCAACGCGTTCACTATCGGCGAACTTTTATACTTCTTCGAAATGGAAACTGCTTTTGCAGGCGAGCTTTTAGAAGTTAACACGTATAATCAACCAGGCGTTGAAAACGGTAAAAACGCAACTTACGCCCTTCTTGGCAGAAAAGGCTACGAAGAGAAAAAGGCAGAACTCAATTCTGCTCCAGCTAAAAGAGAAGAATATTCTTGCTAATTGCTAACGTAAATATGAAAACTGCACCTACAAACTGCAATAGCCATAGGGATATTAATTCAAAATAAAAGTGTAGCCCACTATACTTCGCAAAACGCGAAATATAGTGGGCTTTTCTTATCTACCAAAAATAAAGGTTTAAGTTGTATTTTTAGCCTTGTGGCTAAAAGTGATATGCAAGTATCTTGCGTTATATTTTGACCTGTGGTCAAAGTTGTATTATATTTGCCTGACTTTCACTACAAGTGAAAATATCACTTTGCGTTAGCAAAATATCACGCCGAAGGCATATCACTTGCCGTTAGGCAAATATAGTTGT
>JBGUUU010000004.1:0-10631 GCA_045133775.1 Christensenellaceae bacterium | reverse complement strand
TCTTTCGTTTTAACTTTCAAAGCAGGCTTTAGCATTGTAAGTAACGACGTTATTTACTACGTAAGCGAAGACGTAAGCTTTATGGTTTACGAAAAGAATGACACCTTATCTCAAGGTAGAGCATACAACGTATCTTTTGAATGTTCAGAAGGCGACGTTGATTCTATCGTAGTTGCTCAAGGCGTTGCAATGAGAAATCTTCCTGCAATACCTGAAAAAGAAGGTTTAGCAGCAAGATGGACTATCGACGGCGTAGTTGTAACAGCAGATACTATATTTAATTACGGTTGTGATAAGGTAGCAGTTGCTGATTATTATCAAAAATATTATACTTTAACTTTTGAAGGCGCAGAATTTGACCCTATAACAGTTGAAGTAGAAGTTCCAATGTCAAATCTTCCTGAAATTCCTGCAAGAGATGGATATATCGCTTACTGGACTATCGACGGTGAAGAAGTTGACTCAACTACCGTGTTTAAATATGATGAAGATAAGGTTGTTGTTGCAAACTATATCGAAATAGTAGATATTAAAGACGTTCTTCTCGCACAAGACTGGGGTTCTCCAGGCGAAATGACTGATTTAACTTATATTCGTATTGGTATAACTCGTGATGGAAACGGCAACTTAGCTATGCCTACTGCATTTACCAACTGGTTTTGGAATGATGACGTAGCAATGAAGTCTAGCGCAAACTTTGGTTGCGATTTAATGTCTTATATCTTTATCAACGGCGAATCTATAAGAGATATCGTTGAAAGAAATGCTATAGGCGACACTCAATTCGTAGGAACAACCTTCCCATTTGACTTAGGCTTATGTTACGCTCCTGTAACCCTTATAACTGCAGGTAACGAAGTATTTATGTATATTTTAAAAGACTTTGCAGATCAAGGTGAATTTACAATTACCTTTAAGGCAGGCCTCATGATTAAGGCAAGTGAAAACCTGAAAGCAGTATACGTTCTTTCTGAAGACGTTGAATTCCACTATGGTAACGTAGGCGAAGATATCGTCTTTGGTAGAGATTTTACTTTAACTTTCGAAGGCTTAGAGGATGAGAACGAATACTTCTACGGCGAAGCATTAGGCGAATTGCCAGTAATTCCTGAAAGAGCAGGTTATACTGCAGTTTGGACTATTGATGGCGAACAAATTACTGCAGATACGTTGTTCGGTTATAACAGAAACGTAACTGCTGTGGTTGAGTATGCTCCTATTGATTATACTATTACTATTACTAGAGCAAACGGCGACGTAGAAACACTTACTTTCAACGATTTAACAAAAGAAGAAGTTTTAGCATCAATTACTCTTACCGAAAGCAACTTATTCTATGCATATTCATGGCAAGAAGCGTTGCCAACAGTATTAGAATTTACAAACTATACGTTTGTTGAAGTTAAAACTGAGCAGCCTGCATCTACTAGAATTATTTCTTACAGCTTAACAATCGGCGTAGAATTTACAATGAACGTTTACGTTGAAGTTGTTGGCGAAGCTCCTATTATGCAATTTGTAATGGGCGACAGAGAAGAAATCGTAAGCGGTGAATTAGTTGATGAAGCAGCTGGTAAATACGTTTATAAGCTTGTAGGTATCGAAGCTTACAATTTAGCTGAAGACTTTAGCGCAACGTTAATTTTAAACGAAACAGAAATTGATAGCGTTGTTTACTCTGTAGAAGAATACTTGATTAAGCTTGCAAACAGCGACGTAAGCGATAGCGTTAAGGCTATTATTGCAGACGTTATTGAATACGCTCAAGCAGCTGAAGCATACGTAGAAAAAGAAGTTGGCATTCAAGATATTGAAGGCTTAACCCCAACAGAATACGTTGATTTAACTGCAACTGATAGCAAGAAGACTGAATCTACCGATTCTAGCGTGGTAGTTACAAGAGTATTCGTTGACTATAGCGAAAATCTTAAATTGAACGTAATTTTCAGAGCGGACGATGCAGAAAACGTAACCGTAAAAGTAAACGGTGTAGAAGTTGATTTCGTTGCTATTGAAGAAGGTTATACAATTTACGTAGTAAGTAGTGATGCACTTTACGTTACTAACGCTGCAGTAAAATATACGTTTGAAATTTTCGTGGGAGAAACAAAGGTTCAAACAGTTGTTTATAACTTAAAGTCTTACCTTTACGAAGTTCAAAATGATGAAGACGCTATGAGTAACTTGTTAAAGACAGCTTATAACTTAAGTTTATCTGCAAAAGCATACGTTGCGTAAGGAGAATAATAATGAGTAAATTATTTAAAATTTTAATTTCTTTAATAGTAATATGTTTAACTTCTGTGGCTTTCTTTGCTTGTTCAAAAGATAAACCTACTAAACCTGAAAGTGCTTTAGAAAGCGTTGTTGAGTCTACCCCTGAAAGCACTCCTGAATCTGAAGAAGAGCCAGAAAGCGAGCCTGAAGAAGATACAGAGTCTAACTTTGAAGTTGAGTTACCAGAAGTAGACAGAATGTAACTAACTAAAGTAATACGATAAAGCGTATTACTAGCACAAAGCTTGTTCGGCGAGCCGTGCTTTTGCACGGCTCGCTTGAAAAGTTTATTTTAAAAAACGTTGGAGATAAAACAAGATGAAATATTTTGACTTAGTAAATATAAAACAAGGAACAAAGTCTGCAAGGCGTTTTTCTAGGGGTAATACGTTACCTTTAGTTTGCATGCCTAATGCGCTTAATATGTTTGCGCCCCAAACCGATTCTTCAAGGGGGCCTTGGTTTTATCATCCTACCGACAGAAGTTTTGAAGGGGTTAGATTAACCCACCAACCAAGCCCTTGGGCAGGGGATTATTCGTATATTTGCTTTTTGCCCCAAATAGATAAATTGGTTGTTGACCCTGCGTTGAGATGGTCTGGCTTTAGACCTGAAAACGCCGTTTTAAAGCCGAATATAATGGAGTTTGATCTCCTTAGATATAGAACAAAATTTAAGCTTGCGCCTACCGATACGGGCGCTATAATGAACGTTGATGCGTCAAATGCTACCGGAAAGCCACTCTTTTCGATAATACCTTTTGATTTTAAAACAGAAATTACCGTTGATGAAGAAAATAGTTTAGTGTGTGGCTATACTTGTTCGCTCACCGAAGCGCCAAGAAATAAAGATTTTAAAGTTTATTTTGCGTTGAAGTTCGACTGCCCAATAGTTGGTGTTCAAAAAATGGCTGTAAGCGATAAGGCTACGGCAATTGGCGTTGAACTAAAAGAAAAAGTTTATAACGTTAGATGCTCTGCTTCTTTTATTAGCGTAGAGCAGGCTAAATATAATATAAAAAGAGAATTAGAAGGTAAGAGCATAGAAGAGATTTCTGCTTTAGCAGAAAGCGCTTGGGAAGATATTTTATCACGCATTGAAATTAATGCTAGTGAAAAAATAAAGAAAGCTTTTTACTCTTGTATGTATAGAGCATACGTTTATCCAAACAAGTTTTACGAGATTGCGCCTGATGGCGAGAAATACCACGTAGTGCCAGAAACTGGCGAAGTGAAAAAAGGTATTGTCTATACTAATAACGGTTTTTGGGACACCTATAGAACGGTTTATCCGTTATATTCAATCGTTTCGCCTGAAAAATTGGAAGATATTTTAGAAGGCTACGTAAACGTTTACGAAGACACGGGCGTTTTGCCAAGGTGGTTAACTCCGTCGGAAGTAAACTATATGCCTGGCACTCTTATAGAAGCTGTGTTTGCAGACGCTATATGTAAAGAATTGGTAAGCGATAGTTTAAAGCAAAGAATTTATAATGCAGTAACTAAAAACGCTGAATTTATCTCTGATGATTTCCGTATTGCGAGAAAGTGTTTAGAAGAATATAAAACGCTAGGCTACGTGCCATACGACAAGTGCAGAGAAAGCGTAAACGAAACGCTTGATTCTGCTTACGGCGATTTTTGTATTTCGGTAATTGCCGAAAAGTGTGGGCAAAAAGAAGTGAGCCAAAAGTTCTTGGCGCGCAGTAAAAATTACGCTAATATTTTTGATAGAGAAACTGGCTTTATGCGCCCAAAACACTCTAACGGAAGTTTTAAAGAAGGCTTTGATGAGTTCGACTGGGGTGAAGATTATACCGAAGGTGGAGCATGGCAAAACAGCTTTGCCGTTCCACACGATTATGATGGATTAGCTAGCCTATATGGTGGTAAATCGCAATTTTTGGCAAAAATGGACGAGCTTTTTGCAACCCCGCCATACTATACTGTAAACGGCTATCCTTTAGAAATTCACGAAATGGCAGAGATGGCGGCAATTGATTTTGGGCAATGTGCGATATCAAATCAGCCAAGCTTCCATTATCCATTTATGTATGCGGAATTCTGCGAAAAGAAGAAGTCTTTTAATATAGTAAAAGCTATGGTAGATACGGTATTTTCTGGTGAAGACGACGGATTTCCTGGTGACGAAGATAACGGCACTATGGCTGCTTGGTATATATTTGCAACCTTAGGTTTTTACCCTACTTGCCCTGGTAAACCTGAATTTACAGTTTCAGGTCCTATTGTAAAATCGGCAATATTACATACTCCAAATGGCAAAATAAATCTTGTTAAAAAGATTAAAGATAAAAATAGGGTAAGTTATTTCGACCTTGTTAAATAGCAAAATAAAAGCCCTTTCCATAATGGAAAGGGCTAAAATAAAAAGTTTTGTTAAAAGTTTAAAATTTTGTGGCAAAGCTATTTTTTATATGATAAAATGTTAAGGTATTTAGATAAACTCAAAAAGAATTTGGGCTACGTTGTCTTCGTTATATTCAATTTCTTCAGAGATTATAATTGCAATAGCCATTATGTTTTTTAAGTTGTCAACGTTTTGATTTTCAAGAATTGAACTTAAAAGCTTTTCAAGGAAAAGGCAAAGACCAAGATATTGCTTTATTTCAAAAGTTGATTGGGCTTTGGCAACGTGCCTATAAACGAAATACGCCAACGCGCGTTCAAGGTATGATTGTCGGCTAGCCGTCGCTAAAGTTGAAGAAGAGTAGCAAGAAAAAAGATTTTTGTGGTCGTCGTTTAAATATTCTAACGAGTTTAAAACTTCAACCCAATCTTCATCGCTTATAATTTGGGTTGAAACGTCAAACTCTTTGCTTAAGGTATGCAGTTTGTCTTCGTATGCTAGGTCTTGTTTTGCAAGAATTTCAAGCATTTTATTTCTAAAAGGAATAGGATTAAAGTCAAACTTTTCTGCTTGGGCGTCGTCATTATCAACTTCAATCATTTCAACGTAGTTAGAAGACGTAAGAATTATTCTGCAAGCTTCTTCGCAACTAAGGCCCAAACCGACTTCTAAACCGTAAGGCGTTTGATTGTAAAATCTAGGGTGTTCTCTGCAAATGTCGCAAAGATAATCATCACCCATGTTTGTTATGATTTTACAAAGACCGCTTTCGTCTAAGTGTGGGCAGTTGCCGTTTGGTAAAAGGGTAAAGTGTGGCGTGTCCTTTTTGTCGATGCTTTTGCATATTTTGCGAGCATAGCTGACCTTTGAATTTTTGTATTTTGATAATGTTTTATCGTCTACGTCAATCTCCCAGCCTATGCAACAGCTATGCGAGCAGTTAGATGCAAGGCACTTAAATTGTGAAAAATATTTTGGTGCAATAACTTTCATTTCTGTTCCTTAAAACTTAAAAAGCCGCCAGATAAGTCGATTTTTAAGCGTTTATAATAAAAATGTATATATATTATATTTTAGATATAGCAAAGTGCTTTGTCAAGAAAAAATTATTTAAAATAAAAATTATTCTCAGATGAAGGAATGAGAAAGATTGCAGAAAGAATAGTTGAAAATATTCAGGAGGCAAAATGATAAATTTAAATCGTATTAAAAGTGCAGAAGTTAAAGAAAATGGTATGATGAACGACGTTGTAACGTTTGTTCTTAACAATCAACTTAAAGATAGAGAAAGTTGGGCAAAAACCGTAGAAGTTTTTGAAACGCGTGAAGACTCTGAAAAGGGTAGATGGCGTGGCGAGTATTTTGGCAAGCAAATGCGTGGCGCAGCTCTTGTTTATGCGTATACTAAAGATGAAGAATTATACGAGATATTAACTCAAACTGTTGTTGACCTTTTGTCTAAGCAAGATGAGTTTGGTAGATTTTCAACCTATGAAATTGAAAATGAATTTACAGGTTGGGATACTTGGTGTAGAAAATACGTTTTAGTAGGTCTTTTATATTACGCAGATATATGCAAGGATGAAGAGTTAAAGGCAAAGGTTATAAACGCTTGTAAAAAGCATTTAGATTACATATTGCTTAAAATTGGCGATGGCGAAAACCAAAAGAAGATTACTGAAACTTCTTGGTGGTGGGGCTGTGTAAACTCTTGCACTATATTAGAGCCAACTCTCGAAACGTATAAAAGAACTGGAGATGAAAGGTATCTTGCTTTTGCAAAGTATATTATTTCAACAGGTGGTAGTAGCGATTGTAATTTGGTTGAGTTACCACTTAATAGCCAATTGTATCCATATGAATACCCTGTAACAAAGGCGTATGAAATGATGTCTTTTTATGAAGGTCTTTTAGCTTATTACGAAATTACCGGCGAGAAGAAATTTTTTGACACTGTTTGCAGTTTTGTGGATAAGGTAAAGAAATCCGATATAACAATAATTGGTTGCGCAGGTTGCACACACGAACTTTTTGATAACTCTGCAAAAGTTCAAACTGAATATAAAGAAAACATTATGCAAGAGACCTGTGTTACGGTAACTTGGATGAGATTAAACAGAAGATTGTTTGAAATTACTGGTGATAAAAAATACATTGACAACTTCGAAATGTCGGGCTATAACGCGCTTTACGGCAGTTTGAATACCGAAATGAACAATCAACTTTGCATGGAAACGGGTGTATACGTAAAGGGTATGGCGTTTGATAGCTATAGCCCACTTTATATGAATACTAGGGGTAGAGGAATAGGCGGATACAACGAGTTTGCATCTGGTGGATACAACGGATGTTGCGTTGCAATAGGCGCTTGCGCAGTCGCCCTTATGCCTTTAACGGCTGTAATGCAATGCGATGGCGTGGTGTATATAAATATGCTTATGAACGGCGTTGCAAAAGTTAAAGATAAACGTGGCGAAGAGATTACCTTAAAAATAGAAAGTAACTATCCTGAAAATGGAAAGGCAAAAATTAGCATTGATAAAGATTGCAGTTTAACGCTTAAAATAAGAAAGCCTTATTGGTCTAGTGGCGACGAAGATTATATCGTTATAGATAAGAATTTTACTTGTGGCGAAGTCTTTGAAGTTTGTTTTGAAATGACGGTTGAAAGACACGTTTTAAACGATAAAATCGCATATACTTACGGTCCTTTAACCCTTGCAACAGACGAACAAAAAAGCGGTGAGAAATTAAAAAATCCTATCTCGCTTAGCAGAGAAATTAAGCTTGAAAAAGTGGCAAAAGCAGAAGACGAAATAGTTCGTTTTAAAAGTAAGGAAACAGGTCTTATATTAACTGACTATCAGTCATGCGGTAAAAAGTGGCTCTCTGACAAGCCACTTATGACAGTTTGGTTTGATACTAAAGAGTAAAAAGCCACGCATAAGTTGATTATCGAACATTTGAAAGGAAATTTACCAGCTTTATTGGAGAAAATTAATAATTAAAACATAGTAATAACTTGGTTTTTTAGTTCAAAGTTATTGCCATAAATAAAGGAAAGGAGCGTAAAGATGATAGCGCCAAACATTGAAGAAAGACTTATAACTGTAATTAATAAATTAAGAGAGTGGCGAATTGTTAGACAAGAATTTTTGCCTGTGGTATATACTGATGAAGTTAAGGATAAAAAGGTTTTGCCAACTAATCAAGAAAACTGGAAGACGTTTGACCCACCTTACACAATTTACGAGCAAGAAAAATATTTCTGGTTTAGGGCAAATTTCAGTATAAAGACTGAAAACGAACATCAAAGGGGTTATTTTATTGCAGATACTCATATTGATATTAGTTGCAATTCATCAACAATAAGACCGCAAGGCTTGTTTTATGCTAACGGCGAGTTAATGCAAGGTGTTGATATTAACCACGGTGACGTTTTACTTAAAGATGGTGAATACGAAACGTATTTACTTTTCTATACTCATAGTTTTAACAGGTCGTTGCCATTAGATTTTTCTATTAGATACGTAGATGAACGCATTGAGAAGTTATATTATGATTTGTTTGTTCCTTTTCAAGGGCTTAGGTTGCTTGATAAGAGAAGTGACGACTATATAAATGCGTCAAGTGTTTTAGAAAAAGCTCTTAACATTTTAGATTTAAGAAACGTTTACTCAGAAGAGTTTTATGCGTCTGTAGTAGAAACGATTAGGTTTTTAGAAGAGAATTTCTACAACGGCATTTGTGGTAGCGACACAACCGTAAGTATGATTGCGCATACTCATATTGACGTGGCGTGGCTTTGGAATCTCGACCAAACTAAGCAAAAGGTAGAAAGGAGTTTTTCAACCGTTTTAAAACTTATGGATGAATACCCAGAGTATAGATTTTTCATGTCACAGCCACAGCTTTTCGCCTTTTTAAAGGAAAGAAATCCTGAGCTTTACCAAAAAGTAAAAGAAAAGATTTTAGAAGGCAGATGGGAAGTGGACGGCGCAATGTGGGTAGAGGCTGACTGCAACTTGACGAGTGGCGAAAGTTTAGTTAGACAAATTGCTTATGGTAAAAAATTCTTTAAAGAAGAATTTGATAAAGATTGTGATGCAATTTGGCTTCCAGACGTATTCGGTTATAGCGCATCCTTGCCACAAATAATGAAAAAGAGCGGTCTTACCACCTTTATAACTGCTAAAATTGGTTGGAACGATACAGACCGTATGCCTTACGACGTGTTTAAATGGCGTGGTATTGATGGTAGCGAAGTGTTTGCATACTTCTTATCTACTTGTGAATGCGACCCAAGAAACGGCGTTTTCGACCACACTTATACAACCTATACAGCGCCAATTAACCCTATGTACGTATTAGGAACGTGGAATAGATTCCAACAAAAAGAGTATACCGACAACGTAATTATGACCTACGGTTGGGGTGATGGCGGTGGTGGACCAACAAGAGAAGATTTAGAACAACAAATAAGACTTCAACATGGTCTTCCGGGTATTCCAAAGACAAAGATTGAGCCATTACAAGATACTGTTAAAAGAATAAAAGAAAACTTCGATAGAAATATCGAAGAGTTAAAGAGAAAGCCTGTTTGGAACGGCGAACTTTATTTTGAATATCATAGGGGAACTTTATCAAGCGTTCCAGAAGTTAAGATGAATAACCGTAAGGGTGAATTTGCTCTTTTGAACGCAGAGCTTATGGCTGTTTTAGGTGAAGTTTTGATAGGTCAAGAATATCCAAAAGATACTATTGATAAAGATTGGAGATTGTTACTTGTAAATCAATTCCACGATATTTTACCAGGATCTTCAATTGGTGACGTTTATAGTGACAGTAGAGAGCAGTTTAAAGAGATATTTAAAGATACGTCTTCAATTGTAAATAAAACGCTTGACTACGTTAGCGAAAACGTAAACTCAAACGGTGGAGTATTGGTGTTTAACCCTAATGGTTTTGTGGCTAATGGAACAGTAAAATGTGGCGATAACACGCTTATAGCTAAGGATATTCCTGCATTTGGTTATAAGGTGGTCGATTTAACTGCAAGCCAAAGCTCAATAAAGGTCGGCGATAATACGCTTGAAAACAACTTCTATAAGCTTGTGTTTGACAAGTGTGGTAATATCGTTTCACTCTTTGATAAGCGTGAGCAACGAGAAATATGTCCAAGTGGCGAAGCGATAAACAAAATGATTGCTTATCAAGATACGCCATGTCAATATCATAACTGGGAAATTGCTCCTTATTATGCTCAAAACAGTTGGGAATTAACTAATGAAGCTAGATTTACTCCTATTTGCGAAGGGGACAGACGTGGCTTTGAAATTATTAGAAATTATGGGCAATCAACAATTAAGCAAAAGGTTTACCTTTATGAGAATGGCATTGAGCGCATAGATTTTGAAACTGAAATCGATTGGAAGGAAAACAGTCAACTTTTAAAAGCTCACTTCCCATTTGATTTAAATGCAAACAATGCTTTATACGACGTGCAGTTTGGTCACGTAGAGCGTCCACTTCACGACAATACAAGTTGGGATAGCGCGAAGTTTGAATCTGTAGCGCAAAAGTGGGTAGACGTTTCTGAAAACAATTACGGTGTAGCTCTTTTAAACGACGGTAAATACGGTTTTGGTAATTTCGATGGCAAACTTTCTATGACGCTTGTAAAATCTGCCGGCTATCCATTTGAAGGCGCAAGCGATATAATTCCTAAATTTGTATATTCGCTTTTACCACATAAGGGCAACTATACTGTAGGAAAGGTTGTTGAAAATGCATACCTACTTAATAGACCTATGATTGCTAGAAGTGTTAGCGCTAATAAAGGCGGTTGCTTAAAAGAAGAATTTTCTTTAATTAACAGCCTTACTGACGGACTTATTATCGAAACTATTAAAAAAGCAGAGCAAGGCGACGGCATTATTGTTCGTGCTTTTGAAGCTTATAAAGAACGAAAAGTTGCTAGGGTTTGC
>JBGUUU010000003.1:0-6668 GCA_045133775.1 Christensenellaceae bacterium | reverse complement strand
AAATCTTACTCAATGGTTCTTTAAAATCACAGAGTATGCAGAAGAACTTTTAAATTGCATCGACGGATTAGATTGGCCAGAGAAAACCAAGGCAATGCAAAAGAACTGGATAGGAAGGTCTACCGGTGGCGAAATCGTTTTCACAGCTGAAAGTGGTGACGAATTTAAGGTTTTCACTACCCGCGCAGACACGGTATTTGGCGTATCTTACGTAGTTCTTGCCCCTGAGCATCCACTCGTTAAAAAGCTCGTAACTAAAGACAGAGTTAAAGACGTTGAAAAATATATTGAAGAAACTGCTAAAATAAACGAAATTGAAAGACTTTCTACCACTCGTGAAAAGACTGGCGTATTTATCGGCGCGTATGCAACTAACCCTGTAAACGGCAAAAAAATCCCTATTTACGCTGCAGACTACGTGCTTTATTCTTACGGCACGGGCGCAGTAATGGGCGTGCCTGCTCACGATGCGAGAGATTTCCTTTTCGCTCAAAAATATAATCTTCCTGTAAACGTAGTTATCAAAAACCCTAACGGCGACGATACCCTTCCTTACTGTGAAGACGGTATACTTGTAAACAGCGTTGACTTTGACGGTCTTACGTCTGAAGAAGCAAGAAAAGCAATTCTCAACAAGTTAAACGTAGAAGGCAAGGGTCAACACAAGGTAAATTATAGACTTCGTGACTGGCTTGTTTCACGCCAAAGATATTGGGGTGCGCCAATCCCTATGATTCACTGCCCACATTGTGGCACAGTTCCTGTTCCTTATAAGGATTTACCTGTTGAACTCCCTAAAAACGTTGAATTCCGTCCTGACGGAAAATCTCCACTTGCTAAATGCGAAAGCTTTGTTAAGACTAAATGTCCTGTTTGCGGTCAAGATGCTGAACGTGACGTTGATACACTTGACACCTTCGTTTGCTCAAGCTGGTATTACTTAAGATATCCAGATAACAAAAACGAAGATATGCCTTTCGACCCAGATATTATCAACCAAATGCTCCCAGTAGATAAATACGTTGGTGGCCCAGAGCACGCTTGTATGCACCTTTTGTATGCAAGATTTATAACTAAAGCGCTTAGAGATATGGGCTATCTTAAATTTGGCGAGCCTTTTACTTCTCTTACCCACCAAGGTATAATTCTTGGACCTGACGGCAATAGAATGAGTAAGTCTAGGGGAAACGTTGTATCGCCTGACACTTATATCGACGAGTTTGGCTCTGACGTATTTAGAACTTACCTTATGTTCGGCTTTGCATACACCGAAGGTGGCCCATGGGATGATAACGGTATTAAGTCTATTGCTAAATTCTTTGAGAGAATTGAAAGACTTGTAACAAAGGCTTGCACTTATAAGGCCGAAAAAGAGCCTAATATCGGCAAGGAAGAAAAAGAACTTTTATACGCTGAAGCTTACTGCGTAAAGAGTGTTGACAGAGATATGAACGTATTCTCGTTTAATACTGCAATCGCAAGACTTATGGAGTTTGTTTCTGCTATTAACAAATACGACGGTTATACTGAAAAGTCTAACGCCCTTGTATTAAAGGCAGTTGATACTTTAATTTTATTACTTGCTCCTTGCGCTCCACACTTTGCTGAAGAACTTTGGGCAATGCGTGGAAACAAAAAGTCAGTATTTTTAGAAGACTACCCAGTATGCAACGAGCAAGCTCTTGTTAAAGATGAAGTTGAGCTTGCAGTACAAGTAAACAGCAAGGTAAAGGCAAAAATCAACGTAGCGAGCGACGCTACTGATGACGAAATTAAGGCAATTGCCCTTGCAAACGACACGATTAAGAAAATTGTTGGCGATAGCCAAGTAGTTAAAGTAATTATCGTAAAAGGCAGACTTGTAAACTTAATAGTAAAATAAACCACATAAAACAATACGGCTAATTAAACCAAAAAAATATACGGCTTTGCAAAACTGCAAAGCCGTTTTTTTACTATACACAATATTTTTGCCAATAGCCAATTAAATTTATGAAAAAAGCCGAGATTTTTACATCTCGGCTTTACGCATTTATATTTATTTTTATATTTATTAAGTTTTATCTAAAAGCGGTTTTCTTCTTTTTATAGGCGTTTCGCCTTTACCTTTTACTACTTGAAAGCAGTTTCCTCCGCCCGTTCTACGGGTCTAAAGCTTTAATATATATATTCCGCTTTATCTTATTATCTCCTTAAAATAGTTCATTGGACCGTCTCCTTTCTAACGTTCTTTACGATGCGACCTAAGTTTTGAGATTTTCATAATTTCTTTTACCTCCTTAAAGTCGTATTTTTAAAAGAAATTAGTACATGGGTCTTCTCCTCGCTTTTTTATCGGCGATCTCTGCCTTCCGAACTCACTTCGGTATATCGCCTTTCGCTTTTTCTGGCTTTATTATAACCTATGATACCCAATTTGTCAATACCCTTTTGAATCTTTTCACATTGTGAAATTTTTTAAAAACCTATTGACAGAATTTAATATTCGTGTTACAATAATTGTGTTGGCGCCCCAATGAAGGGGCTTTTGTTATATAATATGCTAAATATTAGATATTTTGTTTCTATTTTTTACTAAAATTAATTGCGCCGAGCGAAAATTCGCTCGGCGCTTTTTATCGTTTATTCTATTCTTGCAAGCACTAAAGGTCTGTTTGTTGGCTTTTTATCAGAAATTAAAGTTGCTAAAACAAAAATCTCTTCTGCCTTTGCAAAAAGGGTTTTATCATTTGTATACAACGTTGCTAAAACGTCGCCTTCTTTTACCTTATCGCCAGTCTTTTTATTTAATATAATACCTGCAGTATAGTCGATTTTATCGCCAACCTTGTTTCTGCCTGCGCCAAGCGCTAAAGCAGTTAAACCGTAACTTTCGGTGTTCACACTAGTGATATAACCGTCTTTAGTGGCTTTTACTTCGTGAGAATATTTAGCTTTGCCAAGCAAGCTAGTATCATCTATAACAGCATCTAAACCACCTTGCGCCTTTATCATTTTTCTTAAAGTTTCCAAGGCTTTTCCACTACTGATACTCTCTTCTACAAGCTTTTTGCAAGTATCTCTATCGCCTTTGCCCGAAAGATAAAGCATTTCTACTGAGAGCGCGGTGCACACTTCTAAAAGATCCCTTTCGCCTTTACCTTTTAGCGTTTCTATCGCTTCTTTAACTTCTAACGAGTTGCCTATTGCCCTACCAAGTGGGATATCCATATTAGTGATAAGCGCAACAGTCTTTTTGCCTGCGTTTTTGCCTATGCCAACCATAATTCGAGCTAGTTGTGCGCTATCTCTATCACTCTTCATAAACGAGCCACTGCCCGTTTTTACGTCTAGAACAATTACGTCGTCATCGGCAGCAAGTTTTTTACCCATTATGCTAGATGCGATAAGGGGCATACTATCAACTGTTGCAGTAACGTCGCGAAGGGCGTAGAGCTTTTTATCTGCAGGAGCTAGGTCTGCGCTTTGACCAACAATGCACACGCCTATCTCGTTTACAATTTTTATAAACTCATCTTTAGGAATTTGAACGTTAAAATTAGGTATAGACTCTAATTTATCTATCGTGCCACCCGTGTGCCCAAGTCCACGGCCACTCATTTTTGCAACCTTTACGCCAAGGCTTGCAACGATAGGGGCAACTATAAGGCTGGTTTTATCACCTACGCCACCCGTTGAGTGCTTGTCTGCCCTTATGCCGTTTACGCTAGAAAAATCTAAAACTTCGCCAGAATTTCTTACTGCCAAAGTAAGATTTGTAGTTTCTTCTAAGGTCATACCCTTAAAATAGATTGCCATGCAAAGAGCCGATGCTTGATAATCGGGGATATACCCCTTAACGTAGCCGTCTATAAAAAAGTCTATCTCTTCTTTAGAAAGGGCGTTGCCGTCCCTTTTCTTTTTTATAATATCATAAATTCTCATATTTTTACCAATAAACAGCTTATACGCCCACTTTTACGCAATTTCAAGGGCAATTTCCATCATTTGATTGAAAGATTTTTCTCTTTCTTCTGCTGTAGTGTTTTCTTCTGGATAAATAAAGGAATCGCTAACGGTAAGTATTGCCAAGGCGTTTTTGCCAAGCCTTGCAGCAGTTGAATAAAGTGCCGCAGCCTCCATTTCTACGCCTAAAACACCCATTTTAGCCCACTCTAAGCCAGAGTTAGCATCGTCGTAAAAAGTATCGGAAGAAAGAATATTTCCCACCTTAAAATTAACTCCCTTTTGACTGCAACCGTCTACTGCTTTTTGCAAAAGGTCGTAACTCGCTATTGGGCAAAAAGTGCCCGGAAGACGGTATTGCATTGCAAAATTACTATTAGTGCACGCACCCATAGCAAGTATAATATCTCTCGCGTGCAAGTCTTTATCAAAGCTACCGCAAGAGCCTACTCTAATTATATTTTCTACGCCGTAAAAAGCAAAGAGTTCGTATGAATATATACCGATAGATGGTTGCCCCATACCGGACGCCATAACTGACAAGCGCTTGCCCTTATAGTAGCCCGTGTAGCCCTTTACCCCCCTAACGTCGTTTACTAAAACGCAATCGGTAAGATAGGTTTTTGCAATATATTCTGCCCTTTTAGGGTCGCCCGGCATTAAAACCGTTTTAGCGAAATCGCCTTGCTTTGCCTCAATATGAGGAGTCGGAATTGCCATCGTAATTTACCTCCTTAACAGCCTTTACAACCTTGCTAGTGCCAAGCCTATCTGCGCCAAGGTCTATAAATTTTTGAGCGTCATCAAGGGTTTTTATACCCCCTGCCGCCTTTATTTTTACATGCTCACCTACGTTTGCTTTAAAAAGCGAAACGTCTTCAAAAGTAGCCCCCGAAGTTGAAAAACCCGTAGACGTCTTTATAAAATCTGCGCCTGCATCAGTAACGATTTGACACATTTTTATCTTCTCTTCATCAGTTAAAAGACAAGTTTCAATAATAACCTTTAACACCTTATCTCCGCAAGCAGATTTAAGATTTTTTATCTCATCTAAAACGTAGTCAAAGTCGCCCGTTTTTAACTTGCCGATATTTATTACCATATCAATCTCATCTGCGCCCTTTTTAATAGCATCTAACGTTTCAAACACCTTACAAGCCGTAGTGTTATAGCCGTTAGGAAAGCCTATTACCGTGCAAATTTTAAGCCTATCTCCCACGTAATTTTTAGCAAATTCTACGTATGCAGGCGGTATGCAAGCAGATGCAACGCCAAAGCTCATTGCGTCGTCTAAAATAGCCTTTATATCTTTTTCGGTTGCCGTTACCGAAAGCAAAGTATGATCGCATTTAGATAATATATTTTTTATATCCATAATTATTCTCCTATGCAAAACATTTTATCATAGAAACGTTTTATTTTCAATAGTTTTAGAAATTTTAACAAAATACTTACGATTTGTTCATATTTGCCTAACGCCATTTTAACAAACTTATTATATAATGCTCAAAAACAAATGAGGCATTTATGAATTTATTAAATTGTATACTTTATATAATAGTTACTGGCGTTGCAATATTTTTTATAGGAAGGATTTTTCCTAGAAAATGGATAAAAGAAGACAAGTTTCCTTTTAAAAGCTTCAAGTGGGAAAAAGACGGGCAAATTTATAATAAAATAAAAGTAAAAAAATGGAAAACACGCTTGCCTGATGCTAGCCTTATAATAGGAAAATTTTTACCTAATTTTTTACCCAAAAAAAGAATTGAAGGCGCGAAAAAAGAAAAGATTTCGGTGCTTATAAAAGAAAGTTGTATTGCAGAATCCACACATTTTTTTAGCGCGATAACAGGATTATTTTGCGCTAAAATTTGGAAGTTTTGGGGTGCTCTTTTTGCTTTTATATGGGTGCTTTGGAACACTCTATTTATAATAATTCAACGTTATAACAGACCTAGACTTATAACTGCGCAAAACAAATTTCAAAGTGTGTAAAATTTAAGGGCATAGCGACAATCGGTCGCTATGCCCTTTAGTATTACATACTGAAGTTTTTGAAATAGTTTTGAATTAAGATGATTGGCGTTCCCTTATCGCCACTACCACTAGTAAGGTCAGAAAGACTTGCTAAAAGGTCTGTAAGTTGACGTGGAGTTGTACCTTGAGATTTTATGTTGTTAACAAGGTCGTCTTCTTTATTTCTAATCATCTCTTTCATAGCTTCAACGGCAGCTTCACCTGTAAGACCTGCTAAATCGTTATCTGCTAAATACTTAAGTTTGATTTCGTTTGGCTTGCCAGAAAGACCAGAAGTAAACGCAGGTGATGCAACAGGGTCTGCAAGCTCCCAAATACCACAAACAGGGTCTTTAAACGCACCGTCACCGTAAACCATACATTCGATAGTTTTGCCAGTTCTTGCCTTGAATTCGGCTTGAAGAGCATCAACAAAGGTTTGCGCATCTCTTGGGAAGAGCTTTACGCTATTTTCGGTTGCAAGGTTGCTACCTAAAACACCAAATCTTTCGTTATAGCCACTACCATCAACTGATTTATTTAAAATCTCATCAAGAGTGATAACCTTTTCACCACCGGCATTCTTTAAAATCTTTTGAGTGCGGAAACGAGAGTGAATATCTGCACAAATTACGTTTTTAGTATATTTTAATATTTCAGTTGGATTATTTGCGAGAATTACTTGGCAGTTTGCAGTTTTTTCGTAA
>JBGUUU010000002.1:0-21021 GCA_045133775.1 Christensenellaceae bacterium | reverse complement strand
AATAAAAGTGTAGCCCACTATACTTCGCTTTAAGGCGAAATATGGTGGGCTTTATCTTTACCACAAAAGATTAAGATAATTTAGTTTTATTTTTAGCCTTGTGGCTAAAAGTGATATGCAAGTATATTGCGTTATATTTTGACCTATGGTCAAAGTTGTATTTTATTTGCCTTAACTTTCACAAAAAGAGAAAATATCACTTTGCGATAGCAAAATATCTCGCCGAAGGCATATCACTTGCCGTTAGGCAAATATAGTTGTGGCGTAACGATAAATCCCTATAGCTACGCCACTAACTAGGTGCAGTTTTTTATTTGGCTATTATTTTCTACAAAATATGCTAACTTTTGTAAAAATTGTAAAATTTTTTTATTATGTTATTGAAATATAATTAATTATATAGTATAATTAATATGAGTAATATTAGGGGTGAGATTATGGATCATTCGTTAGCTCAATATCTATTTCATCAGGGGACAAATTATCGCTCATACGAGTATTTTGGCGCTCACTTTAAAAAGGTTGGTGGTAAGAGCGGTGTTGTTTTCAGGGTTTGGGCAAACAATGCTGAACGCGTTTCAGTAGTTGGCGACTTTAATGGTTGGAACGACAGTTTAAACGTAATGCAAAACCTTGGTAATGGCATATTCGAGCTTTTTATCGCAGGTATTAAACACCTTGATAATTACAAATATGCAGTAAAAACTCATAGGGGAGTAACGCTCAAAGCAGACCCGTTTGCTTTTTATGCGGAGCTAGCTCCAAACACGGCGTCTAAAGCCTATAAATTTAAAAAGTTTAATTGGACAGACGGCGAGTTTTTAAATAATAAAAATTCTAGCGCAAACCATCACAATTTGCCAATGAATATTTACGAAGTTAACTTAACTTCATTTGTGAGAAAAGAAGACGGTAGTTATTATAGCGCACGTGAGCTTGCAAAAATTTTAGTTCCATACGTTAAAAAAATGGGTTATAACTACGTTGAATTTATGCCTGTAACGGAATATCCTTTTGACGGTTCTTGGGGCTATCAGGTAACGGGATATTATGCAATCACGTCTAGGCTTGGCACTTTGGAAGATTTTAAATATCTTATAAATGCTTTTCATAATGCAGGCATTGGCGTTATTGTAGACTGGGTTCCTGCTCATTTCCCTAAAGACGAGCACGGTCTTTACGAATTCGACGGCTCTCCGCTTTACGAAAATCACGGTTGGGATAGAATTGAGCATGCAACTTGGGGAACAAGAAGGTTTGACTACGGAAGAACGGAAGTTCAATCGTTTTTAATATCAAGCGCAAATTTCTTATTCGACGAGTATCATATCGACGGTATTAGGGTAGATGCAGTTGCATCAATGCTTTATCTCGATTATGATAAAAAGCCGGACGAGTGGATTCCTAACGAGTATGGCGACAACAAAAACCTAGAAGCAATAGCATTTTTGAAAAAGCTTAACGATGCAGTTCATAGCGAACATCCCAACGCAATTATGATTGCAGAAGAGTCTACTTCATACGCAATGATAACAAAGCCAACCTGTGACGGTGGTTTAGGCTTTGATTATAAGTGGAATATGGGCTGGATGAACGACGTTTTATCTTACGTGCCTGTGGACCCTTTGTTTAGAAAATACAATCATAACAAGCTTAACTTTTCACTTTGCTACGCTTTTTCAGAGCATTACGTTTTGCCTATATCTCACGATGAAGTCGTTCACGGTAAAAAATCGCTACTTGATAAGCAGTTTGGCAAGTATGAGCAAAAGTTTGCAGGCGTTAGAGCTTTTATGGGCTTTATGATGTCCCATCCGGGCAAGAAACTTATGTTTATGGGCTCTGAGTTTGGGCAATTTAAAGAGTGGGCTTATAAGGAAGGGTTAGAATTTTTCCTTAAAGGCTATGAAAAGCATAACAAGCTTTCAAGATTTTTTAAAGAACTCAACAATTTCTATTTAAACGAGCCTTGTCTTTACGGCGACGACGACGGTTGGGACGGTTTTGAATGGCTCATTGCAGACGATAGCGATAATAACGTTTTAGCATACAAGCGTAGATATATGGGCGAAGAGTTGATTTGCGTTATAAACTTTAGTGGTTCTGAAAAGCAAGTAAAGTTTGGCTCTTACGATGGCAAGTATGACGTTGTATTCAATTCCGATTTAAAGCGTTTTGGTGCAAACGGAAATATTAAAAAACGTGTATATAAAGCAAAGAGAGGACAGTGGGGGAATTATGCGTCTTCTCTATGCGTTAAGCTTGACGGACTTTCGTTCGTTTATTTAAAAAAGAGAAAATAAAATATATGCAAATATATGATGGAGGAAATATATGATTAACAAAAAAGAATGCGTGGCAATGTTGCTTGCTGGCGGTCAAGGTAGCAGACTTTACGCTCTTACCAATAAGATTGCAAAGCCTGCAGTAATTTACGGTGGAAAGTATAGAATTATCGATTTCCCACTTTCTAACTGTGTAAACTCGGGTGTTGATACTGTAGGTGTTTTAACTCAGTATCAGCCACTTATCCTTAACGACTATATCGGCAACGGTGAACCTTGGGACTTAGATAGATCTTACGGTGGCGTTCACATTTTATCGCCATACCAAGCTAAACACGGCTCTGAATGGTTCAAAGGCACGGCTAATGCTATTTATCAAAACATTTCTTTTATAAAAAGATATAATCCAGAATACGTGCTTATTCTTTCAGGTGACCACATCTACAAGATGAATTACGGCAAGATGCTTGAAAGACATAAGTCTTCTGGCGCAGATTGCACTATTGCAGCAATAAAAGTTCCTCTTTCAGAAGCGTCTAGATTTGGTATTTTAAACGTTGACGACGACGGCGTTATTTATCAATTTGAAGAAAAACCAGCAAAGCCAAAGAGCGACCTTGCATCTATGGGTATTTACATTTTTAGCGCAGAAAAGCTTTATAAATACTTAGAAGCAGATGAAGCTGATCCAAACAGCTCTAAAGACTTTGGTAAGAACGTTCTTCCAACAATGCTTGCAGCAGGAGAGAAGATGGTTTCTTACACCTTTGACGGATATTGGAAAGACGTTGGAACAATCAACTCGTTATTCGAGTCTAATATGGACTTGCTTGGCAATGCTCCAGAATTTGATATTGCAGACCCAAGCTGGAAGATTAGATCTCGTAACCCAATCGCTCCACCACATTACGTAGGCGAAAACGGCAGACTTGTAAATTCTATCGTTGCATCTGGTTGTGAAATCGAAGGTGTTGTAGAAAATAGTATTTTATCGCACGACGTTGTAGTTAAAAAGGGCGCAGTTGTTAAAAACGCTATTATTTATAGTGGAACGACGATTGGCGAAAATGCAGAAGTTAACTATGCAATTATCGATGAAAACGTAGTAGTAGGCAACGGTGCTAAAGTTGGCGAAAAATGCGATGGCGAGCTTAAAATTAGCGTTCTTGGTAGAGATATCACAATTGGCGACGGTAAGCAAGTTAAATCCGGCGATATAATAGACGAAAACGTTTAAGGGGGAATAAATATGAAGAGAGCATTAGGATTAATATTTTCAAATATTCACGATAATAACGTACCTGAACTTACCGTAAAGAGAACGGTTGCTTCTATTCCTTTCTGTGGACGTTACAGACTTGTAGACTTCGCGCTTTCTAACATGGTTAACTCTTCAATTGCAAAGGTGGGAATTATTACAAAGAGCAATTATCAATCGCTTATGGACCACTTGGGAAGTGGTAAAGATTGGGACTTAGCTAGACACTACGGCGGTCTTTATATTCTTCCACCATTTGGCGTTTTAGAGAGTAGTTCGCTTTACACAACAAGACTTGAAGCTTTAAAGAACGTTTTAGGCTTTTTAAGTAAATCAACTGAGGAATACGTTGTAATGAGCGATTCTGATATGGTTTGCAATATAAATTTTAAACCTATCATTAAAAAGCACGTTGAATCTGGCGCTGTTATGACACTTGTATACGTTGATAAAAAGAGAGATCAAGTTTCAGGCTCGAACAATGCCTTTTTAAGTGTGAAAGATGGTATTATAACAGACCTTGTTTATGATTCAAAGAGAGAAAACGTTCATCTTTATACCAACATTTGCGTAGTTGAAAGAAGAGTTTTAATAAACCTTATTACCGAAGCGATTTCTCATGGTAAGAGACATTTCTTAAAAGATATAGTAGTTCACGAGCTTAAGGCAGGCAGAATTGGCGCGTATAAGCACGACGGATACTATGAAGAAATTACAACGCTTAATAAATATTATGAAGAGAGTATGAATTTCCTTAACAAGGACGTTAGAGAAGAAGTATTTAGACACGCTAACGTTTATACTAAGGTTAAAGACTCTGTTCCTACTAAATATGGCGACAATTCAGTTGTTAAAAATTCACTCATAGCAGACGGTTGTCAAATTGAAGGTGAAGTTTATAACAGTATAATTTTCCGTGGTGTAAAAGTTGGCAGGGGAACTGTTGTTAAAAACAGTATTTTAATGCAAAATACTATCACGGGTGAAAATATTACTTTAAATTGTGTAATTGCAGATAAAAACGTTGTTATAAAAGACGGAAGAATGCTTTCTGGTCACGAAACACATCCGTTCTTTATTTCAAAGGGAACTGTAATTTAATTCGGAGGTTTTATGACAGTAAAAAAGACTACTGAAACTAAAGCAAAAACTACCAAGAAAAAGGTTAGTGTAGAAATAGTTCCAAAAAAGTCAATACTTTTCGTAGCGTCAGAGGCTAATCCGTTTGCAGGAACTGGTGGGCTTGCAGACGTAATTGGTTCACTTCCAAAGGCTCTTGCTAAAAATGGAAACTACGACGTAAGAGTTGCTATTCCACTCTACGCAAGCGTTGATTATGCTTGGAGAGAAAGATTTACTTTCGTTGGAAACTTTAACGTTCCACTCGCTTGGAGAAATCAATATTGTGGAGTTTACTCATATAAATACCAAGGAGTAACCTTCTATTTTATTGATAACGAATATTACTTTAAGCGCAAGGGCTTATACGGTCACGGCGACGACGGAGAAAGATTTGCCTTCTTCTCTAAGGCAGTTTTAGAGATGATGAGATATCTTGATTATTATCCAGACCTTATGCACAGCCACGATTGGCAATCTGCGCTTAGCGTAATCTATCTTAAAACTTTATTTGCAGGTAAATACGGCTATGAGAACGTAAGAGCATTATTTACAATTCATAACATTGAATATCAAGGCAAGTTCGGTTTTGACGTTTTAGGCGACGTATTTGGGCTTGGCGAAGAAGTTAGAGATATCGTAGAGTATGACGGATGTATAAATCTTATGAAAGGCGCTATACAAGTTGCAGAAAAATTCTCTACGGTTAGTAGAACTTATGCAAGCGAAATTAAGCACGCCTTCTTTGCTCACGGTCTTCAAGACGTTATAGCTGAAAACGAATTTAAGATGACGGGTATTTTAAACGGTATCGATCAAGACGTTTATAGCGCATCTAAAGACACTAAACTTTTTGCAAACTATACTATGTCAAAGCCTGAAAACAAGGCTATATGTAAGGCAGAACTTCAAAAAATGCTCAATCTTCCTGAAAGGGCAGACGTTCCTGTAATTTCTATTATTACAAGGCTTGTATCTCAAAAGGGTTTAGACCTTATTAAGGCGGTTTTTGAAGATATTTTGAGCGAAGACGTTCAAGTTGTAATACTTGGAACTGGCGATAGCGAGTATGAAGATTACTTCAAATTTATTGCAAGCCGTTACGAAGCAAAATGCAGAACTATTATTGCTTACAATAAGGATTTAGCAAGCAAGATTTATTCTGGCTCTGATATATTCCTTATGCCTTCTAAACACGAGCCATGTGGGCTTTCTCAAATGATAGCGTGCAAATACGGAACTGTGCCTGTTGTAAGAGCTACAGGTGGTTTAGCAGATAGTATCGACGCATTTAACGATGAAGAGAGAAAGAGTGGTAACGGATTTAAATTCTACGACTACAATGCTCACGAAATGCTTTACGTAGTTAAAGACGCAATTTTCACGTTTGGCGATAAAAAAACGTGGCTTAAACTTATTAAAAGTGCAATGAAGACTGATTTTTCTTGGAAGAAATCGGCTTTAGAATACGAAAAATTATACAACGATATTTTGATGTGACAGGAGTTATTAATGAGCACGATTGAGGAAATCACCCCAAAAGAAACTAAAGACGCTATTTGTGGTAAATTGTCAAGATACTTCGGTATCTCACTTAAAGATGCTACCCCAGAGCAAATATACAAGGCGGTAGTTATGACTGTAAGAGATATATTACTTGAAAAACGTAACAGCTACCATCATAAAATGAAAGCTGCTAAGGGTAAGAGAGTATATTATCTTTGCATGGAGTTTTTACTTGGCAGATCACTTAAAAATAACGTCTATAATCTCGGTATTGAAGAGCAAATCAACAAGGCTTTAAAATCGAGAAACATTAAGTTAGAAGATTTATATGAACTTGAACCTGATGCAGGTCTTGGCAACGGTGGTCTTGGTAGACTTGCGGCTTGCTTTATGGATGCTTTGGCATCTGGCAATTATCCTGCAATGGGCTATTCTATACGCTATGAATACGGTCTTTTCAAACAGAAAATACTTGAAGGCTGGCAAACAGAGCTTCCTGATATTTGGCTTCCAGGTGGCGAAGTTTGGCTCACTCAAAGAGCAGATATGTCAGTTAAGGTTAAATTCGACGGTAAGATTTTAGAAGAATGGACGGAAAACGGTATGAAAATCCGTCACGTTGACTGTAAAGAAGTTGAAGCAATGCCTTACGATATGATGATTTCTGGTAAGAATTCTGAAGCTGTTTCTGTTTTAAGACTTTGGGCGGCAAAAAGCGTTAGAAACTTCGATATGAAGTCTTTCTCAGAAGGTGACTATTTCCTTTGCATGCAAGAAGATAACGAAGCAGAGCTTATTTCTAAAGTTCTTTATCCGTCGGACAATCACTCTGAAGGTAAGTCTTTAAGACTTAAGCAACAATATTTCCTTGTATCTGCATCACTTCAAAATATTATTAACGAGCATATTAGAAGATACGGCGACTTGCATACTCTTCCAGAAAGAGCGGCAATTCATATTAACGATACTCACCCTGCGCTTTGCATACCAGAGCTTATGCGTCTTTTAATGGATGAGCACGGCTTTGGTTGGGATGATGCTTGGAATATTGTTATTAAGACCGTTGCATACACTAACCACACAGTTTTAAGTGAAGCGTTAGAGAAGTGGAACGAAGACCTTGTTGCAAGAAAATTGCCAAGAATTTATAATATTATTCAAGAAATTAACCAAAGATTTTGCGCTGATATGTGGAATTTGTTCCCAGGCGATTGGAACAAGATTGAGAGAATGTCAATTCTTTCTCACGGTCAAGTAAGAATGGCTAATCTTTCTGTAATTGGTTCGCATAGCGTAAACGGGGTATCGGCTCTTCACAGCGATATTATTAAAAACAGTATTTTCAAGGATTTCCACGATGCATATCCAGATAGGTTTACAAACGTAACTAACGGTATAGCATATAGAAGATGGCTTTGTCAGTCAAATAAAGAGCTTACGTCGCTCTTAACAGACTGTATTGGGGACGGTTTTATAACAGACGCGTCACAACTTGCAGAGTTTAAAAAGTTTGAAAACGACGAGAGCGTTTTAAAACGCCTTGCAGAAATTAAGAGAATAAAAAAAGGTCAGCTTGTAAACCTTCTTCATAAAAAAGAAGGCGTAGTGATTAACCCTGATTCTATGTTTGACGTTCAAGCAAAAAGACTTCACGAGTATAAGCGCCAACTTTTAAATGCGATGCATATTATCTATTTGTATAATTCGCTTAAAGAAAACCCTGACCTTGATATGATTCCAAAGACATTTATCTTTGGCGCAAAAGCTGCTCCGGGCTATTATATGGCAAAGAGAATTATTAAGCTTTTATGCTCAATTTCTGAAGATTTACGCAAAAATCCAAATCAAAAGATAAGAGAGAAGCTTTCGGTTGTATATATTGAAGATTATAACGTTACTATGAGCGAAACTTTAATGCCTGCAAGTGAAATTTCAGAGCAAATTTCAACTGCTGGTAAAGAAGCGAGTGGAACTGGTAATATGAAGTTTATGATTAACGGTGCGCTTACAATCGGCACGTTAGACGGTGCAAACGTTGAAATGAGAGAGCAGGTTGGCGACGAAAACATCTTTATATTTGGTATGAATGCTAAAGAAGTTGAGTGGCTTTGGAAACACGGCTACGATGCTACAACTTTCTATAACGATAACGTTATTCTTCAAAAAATTATTGCAAGCTTAAAGGCGGGCTTTAACGGTCAAACCTTTGAAGATATTGCAAGCTATCTTCTTACAAATTCTCCTATCGCAGACCCTTATATGTGTATGGCAGATTTTAGCGATTACGTAAGAATTCATGAAAAGGCAGATGCTACCTTTAAAGACGTTCTTAAGTGGCAAAAAATGTCCCTTAACAATATAGCAGGAGCAGGTGTTTTTGCAGCCGATAGAAGTATTAAAGAATACGCAGAGAGAATTTGGGGACTTAAATCCATTAAATAATGAAAGTTTATTATGATCCGTTAGATATTGCATGTAAAAGTGTTACAGGTGCAATATCTAACGAAGAAACTTTAAAACTTAAAATTAAATTAAGTGGCGCAAAAACGTGTCACTTAATTTTAAGGTGTGACAACGGCGAAGAAACTTCCTACAAAATGAGAAGGTGTAAGGAAGGGTTTTTTGTTGTAATAAAAACACTACAAAAGGGTTTATATTGGTATCATTTTGTAGCAGATGGAATAAAAATAGGAAAAAATTGGTTTGGTTTTGGCGAAATTGGCAATCATACCGACAATTTTCAGCTTTTGGTTTACTCACACGGGCAGACTTATCCTAAGTCTTTCTGTGGTGGCATTATGTATCAAATTATGCCCGATAGATTTTGCAAGGCGCAAGGCTTTGGCGATTCTACAGGCAAAAAGATGCGTGGCGACTGGGGTGGGACACCTGAATATAAGCCTGTAAACGGTAAGATTTTAAACAACGATTTCTTTGGCGGTAATTTTGAAGGTATACGCTCAAAATTAAGCTATTTAAAGAAGTTGGGCGTTACGAGAATATATCTTAACCCTATTTTTGAAGCAAAGAGCAACCATCGTTACGATACGGGCGATTATATGAAATTTGACCGCCTTTTGGGCACGGATGAAGATTTCATAAATCTTATAAAATCTGGTAAGCAAAAGGGCATCGAATTTATTATAGACGGCGTATTTAACCATACGGGCGACGATAGCGTGTATTTTAACAAATACGGTAATTATCAATCTATAGGCGCGTATAACTCTGTAAATTCGCCTTATTATAGCTGGTTTACCTTTCAAAACCACCCAGAAGAATACACTTCTTGGTGGGGCATTGATATTTTGCCTACGATAAATAAAAATAGTAGTGAATACGAAGAATTTATCACAGGCGAAAACGGCGTTTTAGATAGATGCCTAAAAATGGGTATAAACGGTGTTAGGCTTGACGTTGTAGATGAAATTCCCGATAGTTTTGTAAAGAAGATTAACCAAAGGGTTAAAAAATACGGCGACGATAAAATCGTTATCGGTGAAGTTTGGGAAGATGCTACGAATAAAATTGCATATGGCGTTAGAAGAAAGTATTTTCAAGGTAACGAGCTTGATAGCGTAATGAATTACCCTTTAAAAAATGCCATTATAGAGTATATTTTAACAGGTAAGGCTCACCAACTTTACAAAGTTATAAGAGAACAAATAGATAATTATCCCGCGCACTCTTTAAACTGCATGATGAATATATTAGGCACACACGATACACCTAGAATTTTGACTGTTTTAGGCAAGAGTGGTAATATAAAAAGCAAGAGAGAAGATATGGAGTTTGAAACCCTTTCTGATTACGAATACGAGTTAGGTAAAAAGGGGTTAAAATGCGCATCTCTTTTGCAATATACCTTATATGGTGTTCCGTGTATTTATTATGGCGACGAGATTGGTATGCAGGGCAATAAAGATCCGTTTAACCGTAGATGCTACGATTGGGTAGGTGGCGATAAAGAGTTACTCGATTGGTATAAATTTTTAAGTAAATTGCGTAAAATGCCAGTATTTAAAGAAGGTAGAGTTACTAATATTTCAATGCAAGACGGTGTTATTGTCTTTACGAGAGAAAGTGAAAATTCTTCTATTTCTGTTGCAGTAAACTGTGGCGATAGAGTGTTTGATATTTCTACTAAAGGTTATAAAAACGAGTTGATAAGAAACATAAAAGCAACAAAAATCCCTTTAAATAAATACGATTTTGCAATTTTTGCAAATGAATAAAATATGGCTTAAGCCATTTGTTTTATAAAAAGTAAACGTTATAGCTTTACGCTGAGCAAGTCAATTAAAAATTGTAAAAGTTTTGTTTAACGTAACACGTGGGGTTAAAATCCCCCTACAAAATTATATAAGGAAGAATTAAAAAGATGGACGTAGTAAAACAAATTACCGAAGAATTTAAGGTTAGAGATGATCACGTGCAAAACATAATCCAACTTTTGGATGAAGGAAACACAATTCCGTTTATTGCTCGTTATAGAAAAGAAATGACAGGTCACATAGACGACCAGGTTCTTAGAGATTTTGCCGATAGGCTTAATTATCTTAGAAATATCGAAAAGCGAAAGGCAGAGGTAACGGCATCTATTACCGAGCAGGGTAAAATGACCGAAGAGATTGCAAAAGCTCTCGAAGGCGCGGTAACCCTTACCGAAGTAGAAGACATTTATAGACCATACAAACAAAAGAAAAAGACTAGAGCAACGATTGCTATCGCTAAAGGTCTTGAGCCATTGGCAGATATATTACTTGCTCAAAACGTTAAAGACGGTAGTTTAGAAGACTTAGCAACACCATTTATAAATGAAGAGTTAGGTGTAAAATCTGCAAAAGATGCTATCGCAGGCGCTCAAGATATTATTGCAGAAAGAGTTTCTGACGAAGCAGAACTTAGAAAGAAACTTCGTAGAATATACCTTAAAAACTCTGAAATTTCTTCAAAACTTACTAAAGCTGAAGAAGAAGGTGCTAAAACTTATGAAATGTATGCAGATTATCAAGAGCCAGTTTCAGAGATAAAATCACATAGAGTTCTCGCTTTAAACAGGGGCGAAGACGAAGGTTATTTAAAGGTAAAAGTAGTTATAGATGAAGATTTCGCTGTTAGAGTATGTGAAGTTGGCTTTGTAAAAGAAGGTAGCATTACAACTCCTTGCGTAAAAGCAGCAGTAGCAGATGCTTATAAGAGATTAATTCATCCATCAATTGAAAGAGAAATTAGAAACGTTTTAACTGAAACTGCTCAAGAGCAAGCAATTAAAATGTTTGACGTTAACTTAAGGCCACTTTTAATGCAAGCTCCTGTAAAAGATAAAGTTACTATGGGCTTTGACCCAGCTTATAGAACAGGTTGTAAAATTGCCGTAGTTGACGGAACTGGTAAGGTTTTAGATACTACCGTAGTTTACCCAACGCCACCGCAAAATAAAGTTGAAGAAGCTAAAAAGGTGCTTGGCGCGCTTATTGTAAAGCACAAAATAGACGTTATTTCAATTGGTAACGGCACGGCATCTAAAGAATCTGAAATTTTCGTTGCCGATATGCTTAAAGAGTATGGTGGAAAGGTTAGATACGAAGTTGTAAACGAAGCAGGCGCATCAGTATATTCAGGCTCGCCACTTGCAGCAAAAGAATTCCCACAATACGATTTAACTCTTCGTTCTGCAATTTCTATTGCGAGAAGACTTCAAGATCCACTTGCAGAGCTTATCAAAATAGACCCTAAGGCAATTGGCGTAGGTCAATATCAACACGATATGCCACAAGCAAGACTTGACGAAGTTTTAAACGGCGTATTAGAAGATTGTGTAAATAGCGTAGGCGTTGACTTAAATACTGCAAGCCCATCACTTCTTTCGAAGGTTGCAGGTCTTAATAGTGGTATTGCAAACAATATCATCACTTATCGTGAAGAAAACGGCAAATTTAAGACAAGAAAAGAACTTTTAAAAGTTCCAAAACTTGGCGCAAAGGCGTTCGAGCAATGCGCAGGATTCCTTCGTATTAGAGATGGTAAAAATATTTTAGATAATACTGCAGTTCACCCAGAATCTTATACTGCAACAGAAAAGCTTTTAAAACTTTTCGGTTACACCGATAAAGACGTAGAAAATAAAAACCTTGCAGAGCTTCCAAATCAAATCAAAGCATACGGCGAAGTAAAGGTTGCAAATGAAGTTGGACTTGGCGTTCCTACAATGAACGATATAGTTGTAGAACTTTTAAAACCAGGTCGTGACGTAAGAGAAGTTGAAGAAACGGTAGAAGTTCGTTCTGACATTATGGATATTAACGACTTAGTTGTCGGTATGGAAATCGTTGGTAAGGTTCGTAACGTAATCGACTTTGGTGCGTTCGTAGATATCGGCGTTCACCAAGACGGATTAGTTCATATTTCTGAAATTTCAGACACCTTTATTAAACATCCGTCAGACGTTTTAAAGGTTGGTCAAGTTGTTAAAGTTAGAGTTATTTCTGTTGATGTTAAAAAGAACAGAATAGGTCTTACTATGCGTAATCAGCCTAAAAAATAATGCAATATAAGTGTTAAAATTTTAAAAATCATTGACATCTTGTTTGCTTTATGATAATATATAGTTACGGAAACCCGTTAACTCATTTAATTTAAGGAGAATAAAATGGATACTTTTACTAAAGTTGCAGAGCTTTTAGCTTCACATCTCGGAATCGATGCAGGTTCTATTACTCTTGAAAGTGAAATCGTTAAGGATCTCGGTGCAGACTCACTTGACGTAGTTCAACTTCTTATGGAAATGGAAGATAATTTTGGTATCGTTGTTGCTGAAGACGACGCTGCTAACCTTAAGACGGTAGGCGACATCGTAAATCTTATTTCTAAATAATAAAAACAGAATAAAATTTTGGCGTGGCAAGTTGTATGCTACGCCAATTTTTTTACCAAATTTTCACCTTATTTGATAAAATATATTTATCAAAAGATACAATTAAAGTTGAAAAAAGCAAATAGTTGTGTTATAATAAAAAAGTAGTAAAATTTTGGAGATAATTATGGCGGAAAGAAATAATGCAAAAAGCGTATCTAAATTTGTAAATAAAGAATTTAGTGGAATGGTTTTGTTGTTGTTTTCCGCTTTTATTTTGTTCTGCTTATTCACAGGTGGTCAGTTTTTCTATCCGTTTGGTGAAAAGGTGCAGTATTTCTTTATGGGCTCATTGGGATATTTTTCGTTCCCTTTGTTTTTCTTTACACTTTTAAGTTCGTTAATGCTTATCGTTGGCAGAACAATTTCAAATAGCAAAACTAAACGTTCTGCTTTAAAAGTCGTTTTAATAACCTTTATGGTTTTTGCTTTAGTGCAGTTAATATCTTGTCCTGTAGGTAGCGTTGATTTTAAAACCTACGTAAAAACTGCATTTAATAGTCCAAAGACTGGCGCGTTTAACGCGCATTTTGGCGGTGCTTTTTTTGCAACGTTAGTGTTTGTAAGCACTAAGGCGTTGTCTGTTGCAGGCGCATATATGCTTTACGTTGCAGTTTTGGTTATTTTATCGTTGTTCTTCTTGAAAGATTTTATTGTAATCAATAGGGGTAGAAAAGAAGACGATGAAGAAGAAACTCAACAGCCAAAAGAAGAAAGAAAAGTAGAGCAGACAAATCAACCAGTTCAACCACAACAAGCGCAACAGCCTATAAACGTATATTACGGCACGTCACCTATGTATCAGCCACAGCAAACTAACGTTAGAAATAAAAGAAAGTTAGTAGTTGGCAACTCTTCGTTTGACCTAAAAACTGATGAAGATTACGAGCCAAAGGTGAATTTTGGTAGCCAAAATATACCTTTTGAGAAGTCTTCGTCTTCATATAGCGGTAATACCTATTATAGCGAAGATTATAACAAGGGCGTTGCTAGTGATAACGGATACGTTAAATCAACCGAACGCGTTTCGTTTGAAAAGCCACAACCAAAATATTCAACGCCAAGCCGCAGCGTTGACTACGTTGAAGATTTTAATGATGAAGAGCCAATCAACGATTTCGAAGAGCCTGAAGAGTTTAAGGATTTATATATTCCAGAAAACTACAAGGAAGAAGTTGTTGAAGAAGAAGTGTATGAAAACGAGCCTTATATTGAAGAGCCTTCAATAGATAACGAGATTGACGAGCTTGAAGTAGAGCAGGTAAGTTCTGCATCTGATGATAATTTAATAGATTTTAGCAAAATAACAGAAAAGCCTTTTGATTTCGATTCTTCCGAAGCAGATTTCGAAGCTGAAGAAGTTGAAGAAAAAGAAGAGATTTATAATCCTGTTGAAAAGCCGATCACACCAAGAAAGGCTGAAGTTATTCGTCCTGTTGCTAAAAAGATTGTTGAGCCTAAAGAGAAGGGCGAGCAATTAAGGTTTAACACAAATCCTGCTCCAGAAGAAAAGGAAGAAGACGTTAATCCTATTGATGCAATGCCGTTTAACTACAAATATAACGCGCCACCTTCAAGCTTATTGAATACTTACGATTCAACCAACGATTACGGTCAAATCGAAGCGTTTAAAATGGACAAGTCTGAAAAGATAATGAACGTCCTTAAAATTTTAGGTGGTATCGAAGTTAAGGTTGTAAAAATTGTAGATGGCCCAACGGTAACTCGTTTTGAAATAGCAATTCCAGAAAACGTAACGGTAAAATCAGTTTTAAAATACGCAGAAGATTTAAAACTTAGATTAGCAACCGAAGAAGAAATAAGAATTTCTCCTGTTAAGGGAACTCCGTTTATCGGTATTGAAATACCTAACAAGGTTAAAAAGATAGTTGGTCTTAAAGAAATCGTTGATAGTGACCCTTTCTTATCTGCAAAACCAAACACTCTTACTTTTGCAATCGGTAAAGATTTAGTAGGCAACCCTGTTGTAACCGATATTTGTAAAATGCCACACCTTTTGGTTGCAGGCGCAACGGGAACAGGTAAGAGCGTAGGCTTAAACTCAATGCTTGTAAGCCTTATGATGAAATATAGCCCTGCAGATTTAAGATTTGTTATCGTTGACCCTAAAATGGTTGAGTTTGCCGTGTTTGAAAACTCTCCGCACATGCTCTTTAACGAGATATTATTCACGTCTGAAAAGGCAGTTTCAATGCTCGATTGGGCTGTGGAAGAAATGGACGCAAGATATATGCTTTTTAGAAAAGCTCTCGTTCAAGGCATTGACGATTATAATGCTCAATTAGATACTAGAAAGCATCATAAGATGTATCGTATCGTTATTATAATCGACGAGTTTGCCGATCTTATGAGCAAAAACAAAAAGCAAATCGAAGAAAAAATAGGTAGACTTGCTCAAAAGGCAAGAGCTGCAGGTATTTATCTTGTTTTAGCAACTCAAAGACCATCCGTTAACATAATGGAAGGCTCTATAAAGGCAAACATTACGTCACGTATTGCATTTAAGGTGTCTAATGCAATAGACTCGCAAACCATTTTAAGTGAAGGTGGCGCAGAAAAACTTTTAGGCAAAGGCGACCTTTTATATAGGACTAGCACAATGCCAAGCGTTGAAAGATGTCAAGGCGCGTTTATTTCTATGGATGAAATCAAAAAGATTATGGCATACATTAAAGAGAATAACGTGGCGTATTACAACGAAAAGGCGCATAAGATTATAAATCACGAAGACGAGCCACAAATTGAGAGTGTTACAGGTAGAAATGCAGGCGACGACGGAAGAGTGCCTATCGAATACGTAAAAGCTCTTAAATTTGCAGTTGAGTCTAAAACTGTGTCAATATCACTTATTCAAAGAAGACTAGGCTACGGTTTCCCTAAAGCTGCAAAAATAGTTGACTGGATGGTTGAGAATAAATACGTTTTAAACTCTCAAGTAGGCAAACAAAAGCAAGTGGTTTTATCGCTTGACGAATTTGAAGAAGAATTTGGACAATATGGTGTTTAAAAATAAAAAAATCGGTGTAATTTCACTCGGTTGTGATAAAAATAGAGTAGATACAGAAAAAATGCTTGCGATTTTAGGCGCAGAAAATATCACTAACGACGTTTTAGAAGCTGAAGTTTTAATCGTAAACTCTTGCGCGTTTTTAGAAAGCGCTAGAAAAGAAGCTTTAGAAGCCGTTTTCGAGTGTGATAGCTATCGCGAAGAAGGCAAGCTTGAAAAATTGATTTTAACTGGTTGCATGCCACAAAAGTTTATTGGCGAGCTTTTTGATGAGCTTACCGAAGTAGATGCTTTTTTAGGCACGTCGGATTACGAACTCTTGCCAGAAGTTATAGAGCGTATATATAACGGCGAAAGAGTAAACTACGTTGGTAAAAAGGATTGGGTAGAAAAGAAGGATAGAATAGTTACAACTCCACTTCATTACGCTTATTTAAAAATCGCAGATGGTTGTAATAATTTCTGCACGTATTGCCTAATTCCTTCAATTAGGGGTAGATATCGCTCTGAAAGCATTGAAAACCTTATTGAAGAAGCAGAGAGCTTGGGTGACGTTGCAGAGCTTATTTTGGTTGCTCAAGACGTTACTAGATACGGTGTTGATTTATATGGCAAGCCAGAGATTGTTACGTTAATTCAAAAATTATCTAAGCTTGAAAATATCGAAAGCATTCGCCTTTTATATTGCTATCCAGATATGCTTAGCGATGAACTTATCGAAGAGATTGCTACTAACGACAAGGTAATTAAATACGTTGATATGCCACTTCAGCATGCAGATGATTACATATTAAAGAGAATGAACAGAAAAGGCACGTCAAGCGAATATCTTACGCTGATTGATAAGTTAAGAGCAAGAATTCCACAAATTGCTATAAGGTCAACGTTTATTGCAGGCTTTCCGGGTGAAACTGACGAGCATTTTGAGAATTTGCTTGATTTTGTTAAAAAAGCAAGGCTTACAAACGCAGGTTTCTTTGCTTATTCTAGAGAAGAAGGCACGCCTTCATATAAATTCCAAGGTCAAGTTGAAGAAAGCGTTAAGCTAGCAAGGGTTAAAAAACTTTATTCAACCCAAAAAAGAATATCTAAAAAGATTTTAAACGATTACGTAGGCAAAACTGTTGAAGTTTTAGCAGACGGCATAAATTACGACAAACAAGCCTTTGAAGGTAGATGCTATTTCTCAGCCCCAGATATTGACGGTAAGGTTTACTTTACGTCGAATAACGAAGTAAATCAAGGGGAGAGATATCTTGTTAAGATAGAAAAAGCAGATGCCTATGACTTATACGGGGGTGTAGAAGATGAATTTACCGAATAAATTAACACTTGGCAGACTTATTTTAATACCATTTTTCATTTTAGCGTTTTATTTCAATTTTCCAGGTCACTATTTAGTTGCGCTTGGTATTTTTGCAGTTGCCGCTTTTACAGATTTTTTAGACGGTCATATTGCAAGAAAATATAATTTAGTTACAGACCTTGGTAAGTTTTTAGACCCTATTGCAGATAAGGTTTTAGTATTAGTGGCGTTAACTATAATGCTTGCAGACCCTAACACTAATCTTTTCTTACAATTCGGCATGTGGGGATTTATTTGTGGTGGCATAGGCGTTTCTATAATAATTGCAAGAGAAATGGCAGTGTCATCTCTTAGAATGCTTGCTGCTAAAAACGGCAAAGTGCTTGCAGCAGATAAGTCGGGTAAAATTAAAACTTTCTTTACAGACGTTACTATCGTTGTTATGCTTTTTGCAGGCGATTTCCTTACTTGGATACCACAAGTTGGTAAAATTATTGATATAGTAGGTCTTGTATGCTTTGGAATTTCAGTTGCTTTAACAGTTGTTTCCGGCATTTCATATTTAGTTAAAAATAGAGAAGTTTTTGCAGAATAATTCTAAATTATGACAGGCATCTGTCAATGATAGTTGTTTATAATTCAAGTGCAAATAAGATGAATGTTAATTTAAAAGAAAAATTTATTCCTAATTTAGTAGAAAATCCACACGTAACCTTAATTGAGTTGCTTAAAATTAAGGGCTTAACAGTTTCTACTGCAGAGTCTTTTACAGGTGGCAATATTGCATCAAAGCTTACGTCGGTTTCGGGTGCAAGCGCTGTTTTTTACGAAGGGATAGTGGCTTATAACGAAAGGGCTAAAGAGCAAAGGCTTGGTGTAAATAAGCAAACCCTTGAAGTTTTTAAGCCGGTATCTAAAGAGACTGCGTTTGAAATGGCTAAAGGGCTTGCAAGTAAAGGTAATTGTGATTTAGCAATCTCTACAACTGGCATAGCAGGTCCAAACACAGACGACTCTAATTTTCCTGTCGGGCTTTGCTTTATAGGAATAAATTTTAAAGGCGATATTACCGTTTATGGCTATAAATTAAATGGTAATAGACAAGAAATTGTAAATCAAGGAACTAATCTTGCTATTAATTTAGCAATCAATACAATAAAAAACATTTAGAGGATAAAAATATGGTTGAAGAAAAAAAGAAAGCGTTAGATCTCGTTTTAAAAGAGATTGAAAAACAATACGGCAAAGGCGCAATTATGAAGCTTGGTCAAGGCGCGGCAGACGTTCATATTGACGTTATTCCTACCGGTTGCTTAACACTTGACTTGGCGCTTGGCGTAGGTGGTGTTCCAAGGGGAAGAATTATCGAAATTTACGGACCTGAATCTTCAGGTAAAACTACCGTAGCTCTCCACGTTATTGCAGAAACTCAAAAAATGGGTGGTATTGCGGCGTTTATCGATGCAGAGCACGCTTTAGACCCTGTTTACGCAGCAAAACTCGGTGTTGACCTTGAAAACCTTTACGTTTCTCAACCAGATACCGGTGAGCAAGCGCTTGATATTACCGATAGTTTAGTAAGAAGTGGCGCAGTTGACCTTATCGTTGTTGACTCTGTTGCAGCTCTTACCCCTAAGGCAGAAATCGAAGGAGATATGGGCGATAGCCACGTAGGTTTACAAGCAAGACTTATGTCACAAGCTCTTCGTAAACTTACAGGTATTACCAATAAATCAAAAACTTGCGTATTGTTTATTAACCAACTCCGTGAAAAGGTTGGCGTTATGTTTGGCAATCCTGAAGTTACTCCAGGTGGTAAGGCGCTTAAGTTCTATTCAAGCATTCGTATCGACGTAAGAAAGACTGATACTTTAAAAGATAGCAATGGTATGATTGGTAATAGAACTAAGGCTAAAGTTGTTAAAAATAAGCTCGCTCCACCATTTAAAACTGCAGAATTCGATATTATTTACGGCGAAGGCATTTCTCAAGCAGGATGTCTTGTTGACCTTGGCGTAGAATACGGCATTTTAGAAAAGAGTGGCTCTTGGTTCTCTTATAACGGCGAAAAGATAGCTCAAGGTAGAGATAAGGCAAAGGATTATCTTATTTCAAATCCTACCGTTATGGCAGAAATTGATGCTAAAATCAGAGAAAAAGCAACTGAAATTATAGACTAATAGATACAACGAAGGTTGCTCGTTTTAAGACTGCATTTTTTTGCAGTCTTAAATTAATATAAAGGTGAATTATGACAAAAGCAGAATTGGCAAGAAGTTATTTTGAAGAAGGGTTTAATTGCTGTCAAGCCGTAGCACTTGCTTTTCAAGAAGAAATCGGCATAGAAAAAGAAATGCTAGCAAAAATGGCATCATCTTTTGGCGGTGGCTTTGGAAGACTACGCGAAGTTTGTGGTGCGTTTAGCGGTATAAGTTTAGTCGTTGGCGCGCTTTTAGGTTACGGCGATGCTGAAAGCGATAAAAAAGCAGAGCACTACGCGCTAATTCGCGAGCTTGCAGAAGAGTTTAAAAACGTAAACGGTGGTAGTATTATTTGTAGAGAACTTTTAGGAAACACCCAAAATCTTTCTTCTGAAAATCCTGCCGAAAGAACAATGGAATACAAGCACAAAAGACCTTGCTACGATATCGTTGCAACTTCTGCCGATATTCTCGATAAAAAGCTTAAAGAAAAAGGTATTTTATAAGGTATGTACACCGTATTTTTAAAGAAAAATGAAGAGAAAAACGTTTTAGGTGGTTATCCTTGGATTTATGCTAACGAAGTGCAAAAAATCGAAGGTAAGGATAAGCAAGGTAGCGTTTGTGAAGTTAGGTCGAGTGATGGTAGATTCGTAGGTTACGGCTTTATCAATCATCAGTCTAAGCTTATTGTAAGAATGCTCACCTTAAAGTCTGAAACGGTTGATGACGAGTTTTTTAAAAGCAGAATTATAAAAGCGAATAATTATAGAACTGAACTTGGTTACGAAGATAATTATAGGGTAGTTTTTTCCGAGTCTGACGGATTACCAGGGCTTATAGTAGATAAATACGGCAAGGCGTTGTCCGTTCAGTTTTTATGCCTTGGTATGGAAGTTAGAAAGCAACTTATTATCGATGTTTTAGTTGAGCTTTTTAATCCTTCGCTTATTTATGAGAGAAGTGACGTTCCAATTCGTAGAAAGGAAGGCTTAGAGCCTAAAAAAGGCGTTTTATACGGCAATGGAGATACTACCGTAGAAATTATTGAAAATGGAATTAAAATGCTTGTAGACCTAGAAAATGGTCAAAAGACAGGCTATTTCCTTGACCAAAAAGAAAACCGAGATAATTTAAAACACTACGTTAAGGGTAAAAAAGTTCTCGATCTTTTCTGTAACGAAGGTGGTTTTGCTTTAAACGCTAAAAAGCACGGCGCAAGCGACGTAACAGCCGTTGATATTAGCCAAAAGGCAATTGATTTAGTTGAGAAAAACGCCAAATTAAACGGTTTTGAATTAAATTGCGTGTGCGACGACGTTTTTAAATTTTTGAGCGAGAAAAGAGAAAACGGTGAAACTTATGACGTTATCGTTTTAGACCCACCTGCATTTACTAAAAC
>JBGUUU010000001.1:0-2342 GCA_045133775.1 Christensenellaceae bacterium | reverse complement strand
GATAACGACGACGTTCAAGAAGTTTATCACAACGTAGAGCTTCCAGAAGAAGACGAAGAGTAATATTTGTTGCATAAAAAGTCGCTAAAGGGGCATATTTATATTATCAACGGATATCCGTTGTTTATATAATGCCTATGCGACGAAAAAGTGTATAAACGCCGTATAGGTGGTGCTTAATAGGGGATGGTTTTCCATCTCCTTATTTTTTTGTAATATTGACAAAAAGCTGTATTCACTTGACTATTTTTATGTTTTATATTAAAATATAAAATATAAAATTATTGTGGGTTATTATGATTATTCTTGGTATAGACCCTGGCTTTGCAACTGTTGGTTGGGGTATTATAAAAAGTGAAAAGGGCAATTCGACGGTAATTGATTACGGCGTAATAACAACGCCAAAAGAAGAGCGTATGCCAACGCGTCTTGCAATGCTTGAAGTCGGTATTAAAAAGCTTATTGAAAAGTTTAAACCTGATGAAATTGCTTTGGAAGAATTGTTTTTCAATACCAACATAACCACAGGTATTAACGTTGCGCAGGCAAGGGGGGTAATTATTCTCACTTGCGTTAAAGAGTGTGGTAAATTATACGAATACACTCCATTACAAATAAAGCAGGCGCTAACGGGCTATGGTAGAGCAGAAAAAAGGCAAATTCAAGCAATGGTAAAAACCTTTTTAAGGCTTGAAAAAGTTCCAAAGCCAGACGATGCTGCCGATGCTTTAGCAGTTGCTTTAACTCACAGCCAAACAAGTAGATTTAAAACGCCGTTCGGCATCAAGTAGGTAATTATGATAGCTTATATTAAAGGAAAAGTAATAGATAGATTTGACGGTGGCGTCATTTTAGAAAATAACGGGATTGGTTATGAAATTTTTTGTTCTTCTGCTGCTTTTGCAAGGCTTTGCGAAAATGGTGAAGGTGGAATTCATACCTACTTTCAAGTGAGAGAAGACGGTGTTGCTCTTTTCGGCTTTGATACAAAAGAAGAAAAGATGATGTTTTTAAAGCTTATATCAGTTTCTGGCATAGGCCCTAAAATCGGTATAGGTATTTTATCAGGAATGCGAGTATGCGATTTAGCAACTGCTATTGCAACTAACGACGTAAAAACTCTTTCAAAAGTAAAAGGTCTTGGCAAAAAGTCGGCAGAAAGAATTATTTTAGAGCTTAGAGAAAGTGTTACTGCTGGCGATATTGGCGAAGTTAAAAAGATTGAGCCAACTGCGCTTCCACTATCTCGTGATGAAGAAGATGCAGTAGTTGCATTGATGGGGCTTGGATTTAATAGCGTTCAAGCTAAAAACGCAGTAAAATTTGCGCGAGAGCAAGGGGCTTGTTCAATAGAGCAGATAATTTCATTTGCTCTTCAAAGTTTAAATAGGTAGTATATGTTAGACGGTGAATTTTTAGAAAACGGTGGGCTTTACGAAGACGAAGAAAGCCTAATTGTTAGCACAAAAACTGAATACGATGAAATAGAAAACGTGTTAAGACCTAAGTCAATGGACGGTTACGTTGGTCAAGAAAAGGTAAAGACTAATCTTGCTATTTTTATGCAAGCTGCAAAGCTTAGGGGTGAAGCGTTAGACCACGTATTGCTTTACGGACCACCGGGTCTTGGTAAAACGACACTCGCTCATATTATTGCGGCAGAAATGGGCGTGCAGATCAAGGTTACTTCTGGTCCTTCTATTGAAAAAGCTGGCGATTTAGCTGCGATTCTTACAAATCTTAATGAAGGCGACGTGTTATTTATCGATGAAATACATCGTTTAAATCACAACGTTGAAGAGATTTTATATCCTGCAATGGAAGACTTTTCACTCGATTTTATTATTGGTAAAGGTCCGTCTGCTAGGTCAGTTCAAATTCCTTTAAAGAGATTTACTTTAGTTGGCGCAACAACAAAGGCAGGTATGCTTAGTTCTCCACTTCGCGATAGATTTGGTGTTTTGTCAAGGCTTGAAATGTATTCTGTAGATGAACTTGCAGAAATCGTTCGCCGTTCAGCGGTAAAGCTTGGCACGGAAATAGATTTCGACGCGTCCATTGAAGTTGCAAAGAGAAGTCGTGGCACACCAAGAATTGCAAACAGGCTTTTAAGACGTGTAAGAGATTTCTCTGCAGTTTTAAAGCACGAAACCGTTACTTTAGCAGATACAAAGCACGCTCTTGATATGTTAGAAATTGATGAGCTTGGCTTAGACAATATCGATATTAGGCTTTTAACTTCTATGATAGAAAAATTTGGTGGTGGACCTGTTGGTCTTGATACCTTAGCTGCAACTATCAACGAAGATAGCAACACGATAGAAGACGTTTACGAGCCATAT